>NZ_JBWJVJ010000019.1:0-83254 GCF_056428925.1 Flavobacterium sp. GNP011
CTGTTCCAGAGGTTATAGTGGCTAGACATATGAATTTAGAAACTTTTGGAATATCCGTAATTACAGATATGGGTGATGCTGAAAGTATTGGGACAATTTCCCATGATGAAGTTCTAGAAGCTGCAAAACAAGCAGAACCTCAGGTGCGTAATTTAATAAAGGAACTGATATTGCAATATTAATTTTTACAAATGTTCAGCAATAGTAGTATAAAAAGCTTCGGGTATGAACGGTTTTGTAATTACATCGTTCATGCCAAAAGACAATAACATTTCTCGATTTTCATCAAGAGATATTGCTGTAAGTGCTATTATTGGTGTGTGATTGTCAAATTTTCTGATTGTCTCAGTAGCTATAGTTCCATTTATTCCGGGTAAGTGAACATCCATTAATATCAAATCAAATTTTGATATTTTTAAAAGTTCAATAGCTTCTTCACCATTATCAATCACTTCACAAATCACTTTTTTGTGAAAAAGCATTTTTGTGGTGATCATTTGGTTGATTTTATTATCTTCAACCAACAATATTTTTTTGTTAATCAGTTTAGTTTCGTAATTAACTTTATTTAAAGGGATTATTGCTAGAGGTTTTTTACCTATTGCAAATTTTAATTGAAATGAAAAGGTAGAACCTTTATCAATAGTGCTTTTAAGATGTATTTGGCCTCCTAAAATAGTTATTAATTTTTTTACAATTGTTAATCCAAGTCCAGTGCCTCCGTATTTTCTATTAACTTCTATTGATCCTTGAGAGAAACTATCGAAAACACTCTCTAGTTTTTCAGTAGCTATTCCAATTCCTGTGTCACTAATTTCAAAATGTAATGTAGCATATTTATCCTCTAGATTTTGAAGTTGTGCTACTACATTTACAACTCCATTTTTTGTAAATTTTAGGGCATTATTGATGAGGTTTAAAATAATTTGAGAGAGTTTTGTTGGGTCTCCTATAAGGTAATCAGGAATGGTATGATCAATATCTAATTTAAAATCATTATGGTTTACTATGGCTAACTCTTTGAGGGAATGTTGAATGTTAACTAAGAGTTGTTTTAGGTTGAACGGGATTTGTTCTATTTCGGTTTTGTTAGATTCTATTTTGTTTATTTCTAAAATTTCATTGATAAACTTAGTCAAGTAATCCCCAGAGAATTTTAGAGATGAAAGGTAATCAATTTGATTTTTTTTTGGGTCTTCTTCAAGGAGTAAATGGGTAATGCCATTAATTGCATTAAGTGGAGTTCTAAGTTCATGACTTACGGTAGAAAGAAACTCAGATCTAGCTTGAGATGCTTTTTCAACTTTATTTTTAGCAATCTCTAACTCTTTGTTTTTGTCCTTTAAGAGTTGGTTTGATTTGGTTCTAATTTTGTTATTTTTGTAAAGTGAAAGACTTAGTAAGGATAATATTGAAATCAGAGCAATAGCAAGTATGCTTATAATTTTTGATATTTTTTTTGATTTTAGTTCCTCTTCTTTTTGAATATTAAATTGATTCAGTTCTTTAAGTCGTTCAGCTTCTTTGAATTTTGTGTAATCATCAATTCCTAATCTTTTATTATTTAGAAAAGTTAGTTTGTCTTTTAGTACTAAGTGTTGTTTTAAATACCTGTATGCTAAATTTTTGTCTAATGTTTTTTCGTAAATAGTACTAAGTGCTAAAACGATAGATGCTTTTAATTCAGTGTTTAGTGTATTTTTATTAGCATAAAGTGCTTTTTTTAGGTAAGCGATTGCTAAGCTGTTTCTATTGTATTGAGATTCTATAATTCCTAATTGATATAAAGCTACTGCTTTTAAATTGTGTAGAGATGAGGCTTCGGGCTTTGAAATCAAAGATTTAAATATAGTCATTGCCTCATGTGTTTTGCCTGTAGACCGATAGATTAGAGCTTTTTGTAGTGTAACTGCTATAACTCCGCTTGTGCTTTTTAAAGTTTCAAATAAGTGTTGAGCTTTGTTTAGATATATCGAAGCTTGTTCATAATTTTCTTTAGCTATGTAGCACAGTCCTATATGAAAATAATTTTCAGCTCTAGCTTTATTGGGAATTTTCGTATAGTTGACAGTAGCGCTTTTTAAAAAGCAGACCAGTGCATCATCGAATTTTTTTAAATCATAAAAAATTTTGCCTAAGTTGTACTCATGAAGAGCTAGTTCACTTTTCTTGTTATTGTTTTTTGCATACTGAATTGCTTTTTGAGTAAAAAACAAAGCATTTCTATAATTATCATCTTGAATATTTTGGTTACTAAGCGTGTAATAAAACGTCAAGCTATCAGTTGTTACTCGGGAATGAGATGCGTCAATGCCACTGAAAAATAATATAGAAAAGAAAAAACATTTCATTAATCATGTTTTTTTGAAAAATTACTATTTAGATGTTAAAAGTATCAGATCAATAATTCTTGATGAATACCCTATTTCATTATCATACCACCCTACTACTTTTACCATTTTATCAATTACAGAGGTAAGTTGTGCATCAAATATACATGAATTTTTATTTCCTATTACATCTACAGATACAATTGGGTCTTCCGTATAATCTAATATTCCTTTTAGATTACTTTCTGAAGCGCGTTTGAAGGCTTGATTAATTTGTTCAATAGTAACGCTTTTCTTTACATTAAAGGTAATATCTGTTAAAGAACCATCCGGAACAGGAACTCTAATACCACATCCACCAATTTTCCCTTCAAATTCTGGGAATATTTTTGTCAAAGCTTTTGCGGCTCCCGTTGTTGTAGGAACTATAGATTGACTTGCACCACGAGCTCTTCTTAAATCTTTATGCGGTTGATCGTGTAAACTTTGATCTGTGGTGTAGGAGTGAATGGTGGTAATGTACGCTTGTTCTATGCCGCAAAGGTCATTGATTACTTTGATCATTGGGGCAGCATTATTTGTAGTACAACTTGCATTTGATATTATTATTTCACTACCATTAAGAATTTCCTCATTAACGCCTAGGACAACTGTTTTAATAGCATCTGTTTCTGAGGGTGCAGATAAAATTACTTTTTTGGCACCAGCCAGAATGTGCGTGTGTAATTCCTCAAAAGTCTTGTATTTTCCTGTTGATTCAATAACATAATCAATGGAACAACTTTTCCAGTCTAGGTTTTTTAAATTTTTTTCGTGAAAAAAAAGAAAATGAGATTCGCCAACTAGTATTCCTTTTTCATCATAGCTCACGGCATGCGGTAACACACCGTGTATGCTATCATATTTTACTAAATGTGCCATTGTTTTTTTGTCGGCAATATCATTTATGGCAACAACTTGAATTGTTGGGTGATTTAAAAGTAAACGGAAAAGATTTCTACCAATTCTTCCAAAACCGTTTATCGCAATTCTTGTTTTCAATATTTTTTGTTTAAAGTTTCAAGTTTTAAATCTTGAAATGAAATTTTGTTTTATTGATATCTTTTTTACAATTTTAAAGAATGTGTTTCTGTGCTTTATAAGACGAACGAATAAGAGGTCCACTTTCTACATGACGAAAACCTAATGACAAACCGTATTCTTCATATTTTGCAAACTGATCAGGAGTTATGAATTCTTTAACAGGTAAATGTTTTTTACTCGGTTGAAGATATTGTCCTATAGTAACTACATCTACATTAGCGTCTCGCAGATCTCTTAAGGTTTGATAAACCTCTTCTTCAAGCTCGCCCAGACCTAACATGATGCCAGATTTAGTTCTATTGATGCCTTTTTCTTTTAAGTAACGCAATACCTCAAGTGTACGATCGTATTTAGCTTGTATGCGGACTTCTCTAGTTAATCGTCTCACTGTTTCTACATTGTGCGAAACAACTTCGGGATTTGCAGCAACTATTCTGTCTAAATGGGTTTCGTTTCCTTGAAAATCAGGAATTAATGTCTCAAGTGTCGTATTTGGATTCATTCTTCGAATAGCTTTTACTGTTTCAATCCAAATGATTGAGCCACCATCTTTCAAATCATCACGATCAACACTTGTGATTACTGCGTGTTTGATATTCATGATCTTTATAGATCTCGCTACTTTTTCTGGTTCTTCCCAGTCTACCGTTTCTGGTCTACCGGTTTTTACACCACAAAAACCGCATGAGCGCGTACAAATATTACCCAAAATCATAAATGTAGCAGTCCCTTCGCCCCAGCATTCTCCCATATTAGGACAACTTCCAGATGTACAAATAGTGTTTAAACTGTATTTGTCAACTAGTCCTCTAAGTTCTGTATATTTTTGTCCAATGGGTAACTTCACTTTTAACCATTTCGGTTTACCAGTACTGTGCACAACCTTGGTTTGGGTTTCTTTTAGTAAATTGTTTTCTACAACGTTTTCCATATCTCAATTTTCTGAATACAAAGATAACTAAAGTTGAATTATAAAAGGGTAAAACCAAATCGTGAATTAGACTTATACAAAGCATAAAATTTTACTTAACATATTTTTTAGAAGATATTGTTTGGGTTGGAAATTATAAAATAATTCTTTGGTATTGTCTTTGTTAGAGTTGATAAAGCATCTCAACGTATAAAAAAAAACTATGTTGATGTGTTTTATTTTTTTTAACATAAATTAGTATCTTTGATTAAAATTAGAAATCATGAAAAATAAATCAATAATTTTAGGAGCTTTGTTTGTTTTGTTGGGGGTGTCAACAGCTAACGCACAAATAAATTTTGGTGAAAAAGCCCTTGGAGCTGTTCAAAAAGGGGTAGCAGGCTTCACTTTTAGTGATGCTGATGCAGCTGCATTATCAAAAGCCGCAGTAGATAAAATGGATGCTGAACATGTTATTACAGGTGCTAAAGATCCATATACTCTTCGATTAAATAAGCTTTTTGGAAAACATAAGACTACAGAAGGAGTTGCACTTAATTATAAAGTATATAAATTAAACGAGGTAAATGCATTTGCTACCGCAGACGGAAGTGTTCGTGTCTATTCTGGTTTAATGGATATTATGGATGACAATGAGTTGCTAGCAGTAATAGGGCATGAAATAGGTCACGTGGTTAATACTGATTCAAGAGATGCAATTAAAGCTGCTTATAAAAAGGAAGCAGCTTTAGGTTTATTAGCATCCCAATCTGATAAAGTTGCAGCTATAACAGACAGTCAATTGGCTAAAGTGGGTAGTCAGATGATTGATAGTAAACACAGTAGAAAACAAGAGTCTGAGGCTGATGAGTTTTCATATAATTTCATGAAAAACAATAGCTATAATGTTAATGCAGTTTCATCAGCCTTTGGTATCTTAGCTAAAATGAGTGAAGGAGCTGAATCTTCTTTCTTGGAGAAAATGATGAGTTCTCATCCTGATCCAAAAGAAAGAGCAGAAAACGCCAAATTAAGAGCAGAAAAAGACGGTTTGTATAAGCCTTATGTGAAGCAAAAGCCAGTTGTTGCAAAAAAAGCACCAGTTAAAAAGAAAAAATAATTTTTGAAACTAAAAAAGGCAGAACCCTATGTTCTGCCTTTTTTTATGTTGGTGTTTTTAGTTCATTTGAACCGTAATTGGCAAGGTGTAGGCGGTACGTACTGCTTTACCGCCAATCATGCCTGGAGTCCACTTGGTTCGTAAAGATTTCAAAACTCTAACCGCTTCTTTTCCTAGTCCGTAACCAGGATCTTTTCTTACTTGAACATCAGTCATGCTTCCATCTCTTTCTATTACAAAAGAAACAAAGATTTTAACTGTTCCATTGAGTTCAGTTTCTTGTTTTTCAAAATTATTTCCCACATATGTGTAAAACTTGTTGATACCTCCTGGAAATTCTGGAAGTTTATCTAGTGCTACACTGTTTATTATTGTGTTTCCTGTATCGGGTGTCTCTACTGTGCTTTGAACAGTTGTGCTAGGACTAGCATTAACAGCCACAGTGCCTGAACCGTCAGATGAAGTTGTGTTAACAACCGTTTGATCAGTATTTTTAGCAATATTTTGTTCCGCTTGATCTGTAGAAACAATAACAGGATTTATTAATGCCTTACTTTTTACTGGATTAACGGGACTTTTTGTTTTAAGAATTGGTAATGCTTTTTTAGGTTGTGTTTTGTTTTGGTAAACATCGGTTATTTTGACAATTGTTTTCGTAAAATCTGGCTCAATAGGAGTGAAGTCTGTCTCAGGATTAAAAATAGAAACAAGTGTAGGAATGCTTATGGCGCCCACCAATAATGTTACTCCCATGAAAAGTGCTGTAAGTGACGTTTTTGTACTCTCTTGACGAAGTTTGTACGCACCATACTCTTTATTTCTGTTTTGAAAAACAAGTTCAATCCAGCCGGTCTCGTAAATGCTTAATTTAGACATAATTTGTGGTTTTTATGGTTAAGTACATTTACATCATAAGCAAGTGTGTTTTTTATTAATAACGTGTCTATTGTGTTATTATTGTGATTAATTTTTAAATTTTAAAAAAAATTTATTGAATTATATTTTAGTATTTAACTAAATTAATTTTATTAAAATACTGCGCAAAAAAAAGCGCATCTCTGTATCAGGATGCGCTTGTATTTTTCAAAAAGAATTACTTAGAATGCATATTTAAAACCTATTTGTATTTGAAATGGATTACCGGATAAAGCAGGTAAACCCGCATTATTAACACGATAGTTAAATTGTTGTCTAGTACTATCAAAACCTGGAACTGCGGGATTACCGCCTGTTGCAGGTGTTCCTAGTGCATAAAGAGATTGTGTATTCAATGATTTATTAACTCCCCATTCTTTGTTAAGTAAATTAGCAACATTAAAAATATCTACAGTGAATTCTATAAATTGCTTTTTTGGAATACTAATTTTTTTGTTAATTCTAATATCAACAAGACCATAAAACTCATTTATACCACCGTTACGCTCTGCAATTTTACCAGAGTAAGCGTTGATATAATTTTTTAAGCTTGAACTTGCTGCAGGATTATCTAAAATAGTTTGCAAACCAGTTTTGATATTTTGCGGAACGGTTGGGCTGTTGATGTCAAAAATGTACGCTAAATCATTTGAAGCAGTTACAAAATCTCCATTTGTATTTCCTCCGGATAATAAACTATATCGTGTTCCTCCTATTCCAGAATAACGAACTCCTACACTAAAACCGTAAAAAGTGGGTAATGATCCGTAAAACACCACCTTGTGTCGAAAATGATTATCAGAATATGTCATTTTACTTAAATTTCTAGGATCATCCTCTACTGGTAATACAAGCGTTGCTGTGTTAGCCACATTTCCGTTAAAAGATGTGTTGTCTTTGGTGTCATTTAGGGTGTAACTAGCCGTAATTTCTCCATCCTTAAAATATTTGTAAGTAGCATCAACAACTAGCGCAAATTGATTTACTTTTCCTTTACTGTTAAGTTCTAAAACTCTCCCTAATTTATTACTTATTCTACCTTGCATCCAGTCTGCAGCTCCATTTGCAGGTATTGAACTTGCTGGAACAAATACGCCGCGATTTCCTTCGTTTGCCAAATTAAAAAACGGATTACTAACCATATTTCTATCTACATACACATAATTATTTCGTCCTAGAGTTGCATAACCAGCAATTCCCATTTTTAAATGATCTGTAAAAAAATGTGTGTAAGATACATTAGCTTTATAAACCACAGGTACTTTAGCATCGGTACCAGTATAATTTATAGTTGGTAATTGAAAAGCATCTAGCGTAGGAATGCTAGAAAAGTTGTTTCGGTAACCAGTGAAGTTAGGAATAGGAACATTGGGTGCTCTAACATCTACAGTTGCAGTTTTTTTTCCATCAAAATATAAATTGTTAATGATGGCATAGTTATTTAAATCTGATGCAAAAATCCCTGCTCCTGCGCGTATGTAATCTTTGTGGTTTTCATTTAAATCCCATGTCAATTGCACCCTTGGCTGTAAAATAGCCGATTGTAATTTGTTATCGGTTCTAATGCCTAATTCATCAAAAACCAATTGGTTGAAAGTTGCAGTTGGATACTTTGCATAATCAAAACGTAATCCTAAAGTTAGGTCAACACCCAGTGCTACTTTTGTTTGTAATTGTCCATATATTCCAGCATTTAATATATTCGAATTAACAGTAGGATCAGCCACTAATGGTACTTCTCTAAAGTAACGATAAGGAGTACCATTGTCAAAATTTGCAACGCTATTAAAATGAAAACGACCGTTTACTTCGCTACCATACACTGATTTTGAATTGGTTTGCATGATATCAAATCCAAAAGTGTATTTTATTTTATCTGTATTGTAATACAGATTATCTACAATTTGAAAAACATTATTGGTGAATTTTTCTTGTGCAAATCGGTGTCCTCCTATTTGAATATTGGTAGTCCTCACAGCACCATTAATTGTGGAGGCTACATTTTCTACAATGACTCTAGGGATGTTATAAGAAGGCAATTGATCACCAGGATTACTGTCTTGAAAAGTGTAAAGATGTTGCACTTTTAATTCGTTTGTGATTTTAGGATTTACAGTTGTTCTCAATGAAGCTAAAATACTGTTATCAATATTATAATCATCACCAAAAGACTCATATAAATTAATTGCTGTATTGTCTTGCAATCCCAGTTTATTGTCATCAAACGTAAAGTTATTTCGAATGGTAATCAGGTTTTTACTGTTTAATTGCCAGTCAAGACGAGCAAATGCTGCATCTGAATTTCTTTTTTTGTCAAATGATCCATATTGAGGTGAACTTGAAACGCCGTATTTATTTCTGGCAATGGTTACAAAGTTATCCAGCGTTGCTCTAGTTACATTAAACCTAAGTTCATCCTCTGGTGATTGAACATCAGCAATGACCAATGGTCTTGAATCTTGTTGATGATCCCAAGCTACAAAAAAGTGTAGTTTGTCTTTGATAATAGGTCCGCCCAAGGTAAAACCATATTGAGTCGTTGTAAAATCATTTTGACGTCTGTTTCCTCTAATGTCATAAGCACTAGAAAGCCAATCTGCTCTATTGTAAGCAAACATACTTCCAGAAAAATCATTTGTTCCAGACTTAGTAACAGCACTTACAGTTCCACCACCACTACGACCATAGCCTACATCATATTGATTTGTGACTACTTTAAATTCTCTTACAGCCTCAATAGAGATGGAGTAGGGTGCGCCACTTCTGCTAGTGGTAGCTCCTGCCGAAGTTGGGTTTTTTGCATTCATACCATCTAATGTATAATTAGTAGACGATGCTAATTGTCCCGAGATGTTTCCGCCACGTGTTAATGGAGACAAATCCATTAAGTTAGTAAAATTTCTTCCGTTTACGGGTAAAGAATTAATGAGTTTGGCTGTAATAGCTGTTGCTGCACCTAGATTTCCTGTTTTATTTTTTAATCCTCGGCCTACCACTTCTACCACCTCTAGGGTTTGCATATCGGTTTGCATTTCAATGTTAATTGTAATTAAATCACCTTGATTAAGCGTGTATCCAGATCGTTGTTGTTCTCCATATCCAGATGTTTTTACAGTAATAGTGTAAGGACCGCCTAGAGGCAATTCTTTAAAAGTATAAACCCCTTTAAAGTTAGTAAGTGTAGTAGTTTTAAATCCAGTAGATTCATTTTTTAGGGTAACATTTGCTTCTTTTATAGTCTCATTATTTGTGCCTGATATGGTTCCAGAAATAGAGGCTTGTGTGGTTTGTGCATGACTTTTAGTGCTTATAACGATAATCCAAAGCATCGTAAATAAGAACATTTTAAGATTTTTCATGAGTTTAGTGTTTAGTTTCATGCCTGCAAAGGAATCTAGAAATGGAAAAAAAGGTGTTACATTAATACTATTAGAAAAATAATTTTTTGTAACCAAAGTTTTGATTTTCGCCCTTTTTTAGTGCTTATTTCTATTTTTAGGTAAGCTTTATGAAACATTGCATCATAAAAAGTAGCTTTAATTTAGTTTATTCGTAATGATTAGTTAATGGTATTTGACGAGTTTAAATATAATTTTATGAAAAATATATAAGGTATTTATGAAAGCAAAAATGATAACTATTGCGACTGCATTGTCGCTATTTTTTTTAAGTTGTAGTTCAAATAAATTTATTGTTTGCGGCCACAGAGGTGCAATGGGACATGAAACTGAAAATACAATAGCCTCCATAAAAAAAGGAATTGATCTCAAAGCTGATATGCTTGAGATAGATGTGTTTAAAATAAAAACAGGTGAAATTGTAGTTTTTCACGATGATGATTTAGACCGATTGACAAATGCTAAAGGAAAGATTGAGAGTTACACTTTTGACGAACTGAGAAAAGTACTTGTTGCTGGAAAACATCAAATTCCAACTCTTGAGGAGGTCATTACAACTATGAATAGAAAAGCAGTACTCAACATAGAATTGAAAGGAGAAAATACGGCGGCAGATACCTACGCCATTATGGAAAACTTTAAAAAGCGTGGCTGGAGCAATAAAGATTTTTTTGTATCTAGTTTTAAAGTAAATGAATTAAGAAAAATGAGAAGTTTGAGTAAAGACGTAGCTATTGGATTACTGACTTACAAAGATCCTATTGAAACTGTGATTCAGTTAGGAAAAGAATTAAATGCGCAAGCAATAAACCCTTATTTTAAAACCTTGACGCCAGAAAATGTTGCGATCATGAAAACTAATAATTTCAAGATTCTTCCTTGGACAGCAAACGAGCCTGCTGATATCAAGATGCTACAAGATTTAAAAGTAAGTGGAATCATTACTGATTTTCCCGAAAGGATTGTACGTTAAACTGAGATTTATAAATGTAAAAGAAAGTCTGTTTTTTCAGACTTTTTTTTGTGCCCATTCAAAACAGATAAAGGAATTATTTTTTCTGAATTATTTCGGCTAGTAACTTCTTGGCACGTAAAAGTTTAATTTTTACATTACTTAGTGGTTCATTCATTTTTAAAGCTATTTCTTGATAGCTCATTTCTTGAAAATAACGCAGCTGAATTACCTCTTGGTAATGAGGTTTTAATTCTTTAATGCATTGTAATAAACTGGATAAGTTTTGTTCAGTGATCAATACATCCTCAGCAGACGGTGTAGTGTCAGCAATATTGTAAGCTTGATGATTTTCGTCTTCTGTAATTTCAACAAAAAGACTTAGTTTTTTCTTTCGTAATAAATCAATATGTACATTTTTTGCAATAGCTATTAACCAAGTATTGAATTGAAATTCAGTATTATAAGTGGTTAATTTGTCAAATGCTTTAGAAAAAGTTTCAATGGTAATGTCCTCGGCTGTAGTTTCATTTTCGGTTCTTTTTAGCATGAACCCATACACCTCATTCCAGTAGTGATTCAATAGAAAAGTAAAGGCAACTTGATCACCTTGTTTTGCTTTTTCTATTTGATTGTTTATTTCCACTGTGCTGGTTTTGAGAATAGATTAATGATAAAGATATTGATTTGTATCAAGATTAAGACAATTTCAACAATTGGAAACCAAAATTTTAAATCATGCTCATCAAGTTTCCTTGCAGATGAACCTATCATAATCCATGCCACGAGATAACGAAAGGCTATTAAACTGGTAACAATAATCCATTCAAATTGAAACGCCAGCAAAACAGCAGGTACAAGTAAAAATAATAATTGAGAACTATAAAAAACACCTAATTGAAATTGATCAAAAAAAGTATAATGGTTAGCAGTTGCAACATGTCTTCTTTTTTGTGATACCCAATCATTAAAGGAAGTTTTAGGTTTAGAAAGCGTAAAACTATCTGGCTCAAAAGCTATTGTAGTATTTTTTGCTGTTGCAGCTTGATTTACAAATAGATCATCATCTCCTGAACGAATGCGCATGTGCTCAATAAATCCGTTTACTTTAAAGAATTCGTCTTTTTTATAAGCTAAATTTCTACCAACTCCCATGTACGGCTTTCCTAACTTGGCCCATGAAAAATATTGAACCGCTGTTAATAATGTTTCATATCGAATTATTTTATTCAAAAAGGAATTTGTAATTCGTTCGTATTTACCATAACCCAAAACGATAGTTTTTTGCATGGTGAATTGTGCGGTCATGGTAGCTATCCAGTTTGTTGAGGTAGGGTAACAATCTGCATCTGTAAATAATAAATAGTCTTTTGATGCTGCTTTAATACCTAACGTTAAAGCGTATTTTTTATTTCCCCAAAAAGCCTCATTATTTTCTACTTTTACAAGTCGAATGTTTGAATATTGCTTTTCAAATTCTTCAAAAATATCTAGTGTTTTATCACTTGATGCATCATCAATTAGAACTATTTCAAAGTCAGGGTATTCTTGTGCTGCTAATAAGGGTATAAATTGCGCTACGTTTTCTTCTTCATTTTTAGCACAAACTATTACAGATACTGGAATTTTTTTTGGAGTACTCTTTTGATCTTTGGCGAAAGCAAAAACCCTAAAAACCCCTAAATAATAGAGTATTTGAACGGCTACAATAAAAATAAAAAAGTAAAATAGTAATATAAGCATTTGTGTTTTATGAGTATTAATATTCGTTACAAGGCGTGTATAAATAAGGCTGCAAAGGTATGAATAGAATCTCTAAATGTTAAATACTAATTGTAATTTTCCAAAGAAATTAAATAGGACATTTTTTCATTTCAGTTGCAGTTGCAATGGCTTGTGGAGTATTTACTTTTTCTAACGCTTCAATAATGTTTTGATAATTTTTTTGGTCTCTATTTTGAGACATTTTCTTAGTAGCATTAATTTCTGTAATTTCAATCTCAAAGGCTACAATTCCCTTTGCTTGTCGCATTGTTTTTGCTGATAAATCTTCAATACGAATTGGGTTTTCTGAACCTTTTTCGTATTTATCTACTAACCTTTTTAAGGATTCTACAGCTGCTTCGTGATCAATTATTTTGATTTTCCCATGTATTTGAACTGCAATATAATTCCAAGTTGGCACATTTTCATGATCGTACCATGAAGAAGATATGTAACTGTGAGGTCCTGAAAATACTGCTAAAACTTCGTCATTTTCTAAAAATCCTTTCCATTGTGGATTTTCTTTAGACAGATGTCCGCATAAAATTTCTTTTCCTTCACTGTTAGTTTCTAGTTCTAATGGAATATGAGTAGCACACAGTTTACTATTAGACTGATTGATGAGTATACCAAAACTGTTTTCGTAAAGAAATTTTTTTATTTCTGCTGCATTTTCGTTTCTGTAAATATCAGGAATATACATGGATTGATTTTATTTTATAGTTGATACTAATAAAGGAATTCGTGTATCATATAATGTTAACTTCTGCTTCAATACGAATTCCAAAAAGTTTAAACACGGCATCTTGAATTTCATGCGCTACATTTAATATTTCTTTTCCGCTAGCATTGCCATAATTTACAAGAACTAAAGCCTGGTTTTTATGTACACCCGCATCACCAAAACGTTTGCCTTTAAAACCTGCTTGCTCAATCAGCCAACCCGCGGGAACTTTAACCTCAGTATCTGAAATTTCATAGAATTTCATTTCAGGAAAGCGTTGGTGTATTTTTTCAAAATCAGATTTTAAAACTATTGGGTTTTTAAAAAAACTACCGCTGTTGCCCAATTCTTTAGGGTCGGGTAGTTTACTTTTTCGGATCGTAATAACAGCATTACTAACGTCTACAAGAGTAGGATTTGTGATATTTTTTTTGTCTAATTCACCTGAAATATCTCCATATGAAATGTTTATTTTATGGTTTTTCTTGGTGAGTTTAAAAACTACGGATGTAATTACGAATTGATTTTTCACCTCATGTTTAAAAATACTTTCTCGGTAACCAAAGTTACATTCATCCTTAGTGAACGTTTTAATTTCTTGGTTTTCAATGTTCATTGCTTCACAATAAGCAAAAGTATCTTTTATTTCGGCACCATAAGCCCCAATATTCTGAACAGGAGTTGTGCCTACATTACCAGGAATAAGGGACATGTTTTCTAATCCTCCAAAATCTTGATTAATAGTCCATAATACAAATTCATGCCAGTTTTCACCTGCTTGACTTTCAACCCACACAAAGTCATCATTTTCTTTGATGATTTTTTTGCCTTTTAAATCCACATGTATTACCAGAGCGTCAATATCTTGTGTTAGTAGCATGTTGCTGCCTCCACCTAAAATAAATAATTCAGTATTTTGATTCTGGTTTAATACTATTGCTAATTCTGCTACAGTATGTACAGCTATAAATTTTTTTGCGAAAGCATCAATGCCAAAAGTGTTGTGTTTTTTTAGTGAAAAGTGGGGAAGTATGTTCATGATGATATGCTTTTTTCAATGTTGTAAACGGTTCAAATGTACTATTAATTTGAAGTTATGGGTTTGCTGCGAATGATTATTTATCTAATTCAAATCATTTTTTTATTCATTAAATCTTGGTATTTATCTGCAATTTCCTTCATATTTATTTTGTAATTAGCTTTTTGAAAGCAATAATTGTAATTATTAACAGTTGCAGTTTCAATTGTATTCTTGTTTTTTATGGTCCATAAAATCTCTTGTGCAAGTTTGTTATAATCACCCACAGGTACAAGTTGTCCATTTTTTTTATGTTTAATATAGCTTTTATTTCCAGGAATATCACTTACAATAGGATAGCAACGTGTAGCCATTGCTTCAAAAAGTGATGCCGAAACCCCCTCAGTTACTGGCATGCTAATATACAGATTTGCTTTATCAAGGTAGTTAGGTAACTGTGTATTTAAAATTCTTCCCGTAAAATGAACTTTTGATGAAATATGTAAATCTTGCGCTAGTTTTTTTAAATTAAAAAGTTCTTTGCCGTCACCTACAATTGTTAGTTGAAAATCTATTTTGTTACTTTCAAGAATTCCAAAGGCTTTTAATATTACTTCATGATGATATTCAGGAGATAAGGAACGGGTGACAATAGCATTTATTCCTTCTGAAAAAGTTTTGTTAGGACAGTTAAATTTTTGGAAGTCAATACCCTTTGGTAAAACCAAAACTTTACTCATGTTAACATTTGCTTTTTGCATGGAATGTGACATTACAGGACCCCAAGCATGAATTAATGTAGCATTTTTAAAAGCATATTGCTGCATTCTTTTTTTTAAAGGATATAGAATGGAATTTCTTGGCCATAAATCAGTATGTCCTTGTTGCGCAATTGCTACGGGTTTAATCCCACATAAAACTGCAAGAAAGCCATAACTTGTAGTTCTTTCTGCAATGATCATATTTGGTTTTTCAACCCGAATAATTTTTTTAATCTGGTGTAATGCTGTGGTGTATTCTAACAGTCGTAAAATTCTATTTTTTAAATTATTACTTGGTTTTTGTAACTCCCAAGTTATGATTTTAAAACCACCAAATTCCTCCAACCCATTAATCCAAGTGATGGCATCTGCACGGTAGGTTTCTCCTAAAAAAAGAATTTTTCGTTGTTTCACGTTACTCGGTCGTTAGGGCACGATTGATAAAATCATTCAGCGGTTTCAAAAGAATTAATTTTTGACAAATTGTTGTTGTAAAATCTTCTTTTGAGGCATCATCATAATCAATTTTATGTGACGATTCAAAGCTTTTAAGTTTTAATAAATCTATTGCTGGATGGTCTTTATCATAACCACGTGGTGGATTTTTTAAAAGATCTTTTTCGTTTCTATCAAGATCACCAAATTCTTTTTTGAATTTTTTCTCGGCCAGTATATCTTCTAAATCTTCATGGAAAAATGCTATTTCTTTTCGTATTTTTTTTACGTCTTCAGCTTCTGGACAATACAATCCTCCAGCTATAAAACTGCTTCCTTTTTCAAGATGAATGTAATAACCAGATCTATTATGACCTTTTGCACCAGATGAAATCCAGATGCCTAAATGGGATTTATATGGTGTTTTATCTTTTGAAAATCGGATGTCTCTATTGATTCTAAAAGTGCAATTTTTAACTTCAAGTAGTTCTAGACTTGGGTCTAATGGTTTTAAAGTGTCAAGCAAGTCATTAACAAATCTTTTATAATCTGTCTTAAAAGCTTCATATCTTTTTTTTTGGTCTAAAAACCAATCTCTATTATTGTTGGATTTTAAATCAACCAGAAATTCAAGTGATTCTTTTGTGAGCATATACGTTATTGGATTTGTTTTTTTAGATCAACTTCTGTTATGTATCCTGATTTTTGCCATTTTACTTTTGCGCCTTCGTATAATAGTAAGGTAGGAAGTTCACTAATTTTTAGTTCGCTCATGAGCGTTTTATTTTTATCAGCATCAAGTCTTATGATGGTAACGTCGTTAGCAAGTTCTGTTTGCATTGTTTTTATGTAAGGAGCCATTTTTTTACAAGGAGCACACCATTCAGCATAGAAATTTACGAGAACTTTCTTATCACTACTAGTAATTTTAATGAATTCCTCCCTTGTCATGCCTATCACTTTGTCACTTGATTTTGCTAATCCTGCAGCTTCCCATTTTAGGATGCCGCCTTTCATTTCATAAACGGTAGTAAATCCTAATTGGTTGAGTTTTTCATGTGCACTTTGACTTCTTCCTCCAGCTTTGCAATAAATAAAAACAGGTTTTTTAGGGTCTAATTTGGCTACTTCTTTTTCAAAACTGTTACCAAGCCAGTCTATGTTGATAGCATTATCTAAATGGTAGGACGAAAATTCTTCGGGTGTACGCACATCTATAATTTGTGGGTTAGATGTTTGGGCTATTTTGTCGCTAAAAGCCTTCGCATCAATAGTTTTTGTAGTTTCTTGTGCGTTACATGAGATGAAAAATACAGCGCATGCTAGAATAACTATGTATTTAAATGGTTTCATTAGGAATGTTTTATGTTGATCAAAAATACTTAATTTCTGCAGTATTTTTTAGATTTTTAATATAATTTAAAAATGGATTAGTGCTGTTTTTTTTAATAATCAGAGTTTCCTAGATTTATGTTAGCTCAGTTCCAGATTTTAGTGCTTGTTTAATAAGGAATGTATTTTAAAAAATAATTCTTCCTTGTTTATTGGTTTTATCAAAATATCATCTACTTGTAATTCTTTTAAGTTTGCCGTATTCATATATGAGTCACCTGTAATCACTAGGATTGGTACTTCGGCATTTTTATTAGGTATTTTTTTGATGTCTTCTACAAAGTCAAATCCAGAGTATTCACTTATTTGTAAATCTGTAAGTATTAGATTAGCTTCATTTGTTTTTAAATACGTTTTAGCCGATTCTACATCTTGAAAAGTGGTTGCTTTGAAGTGTATTTTTTCGATTAATTTTTTCAAAAGTAGCAATGTCATTGGGTCGTCATCAACTACAACAACTTCTGTAGTTTTGTCTTTAAATTGGTTTAATAGTTTTGTTTCGCTAGTTTCTTGCTCTTCATTTGATGGTTCAAGCATCAAGAAGAACGAAATTTCGGTTCCTACATTGAGTTCGCTTTTTACTGATATTTCTCCTTTAAAAAGTGAAATGATATTTTTGCATAATGTGAGTCCAAGTCCTGCTCCAAAACTGATTTGCTCTTGATGGGCTTTACTTTGGTAAAACTTATCAAAAATTTTATCTACTTCCTCTGCAGGAATTCCAGCTCCTGTATCGGTGATTTTTACATCAAATCTATAGTTTTCACCTATTTTTTGGAGTGATGTTGCCACTGTAATTGAACCTTTTTTAGTAAATTTTATAGCATTGCCTATGATGTTATAAAAAAGCTGATGGATTTTTACATTATCTGCCCAAACACTTTTGTCTATCTCTCTAGGTATAGTATATATGATTTCGAGTTGTTTCAATTCAGCCAGCGCTTTTAAAGATTCTAAAATAGCACTGACCTCTGTTTTTAAGTTCATCTTTGTATTGTACAGGAGAAGTGTGTTGTTTTCATTTTTAAAAAAATCCAAAATTTGACTTACTGTTATTTGCAAGGAGTTAGCAGTAAAATATAGGGAATCAATAGGTGCATTTAATGATGGGTCTGTGTTTGAATTTTTAATTTTTCTAGAAAAGTTTGAAATAATGTTCAATGGCGCTCTCATTTCATGACTGATCATTCCAATTAATTGATTCTTTTTGTCTAGACTAATTTCGGCATTTTGTCTTTGTTTGATCAAATTCTTTTCCAGTATGTATGAGTATATGGTGTATATTAGTAATAAAATAGTAATTAAGCTTATGGCAATTAATAAGTTAAAAATAAATTGTTTCTTTTCAACTAGTTTAAAATTGTATTCCTTTATGTTCTCTAAGTATTCTATTTTATTCAACTCTTGAGCTGAACTAGAATAAATCAAGACAATTTCTTGACTCTTTGTTAATATGTTTTTATTAATTTTAATGAGTTCATTGTCTTTTTCTTTGAGTGCAAAATGAACTTTTTGCAATTTAGACACTTCGTTTTTGTAATAATTCTCAGTAACCTGAAAAATATTTTTCAATTGCTCTTCAAAGGAGCCTGCTTTTTCTTGGTTGTTAAAAACCATTTTTATAACGGATTTTACTTCCTCTTTGTCAACATCATTTTTACCGGCAATAGCATTTCCAAGTCTGCCAAAAAAACCTTTCTTTTTTGTTACAACAGCTGTTTTTGTGGTATCGTAACTTATAGAACTTAGAACTTTTTCATAATTGTATGATTTTAATTTGAAGTTTAAATCATTTGGAGATGTTTTATTGAGATTTGAATTTATGATGGCATCAAACTCATTCCGCAGTTTGCCCATATCACTTTCTAATCCTAATTTTGATTTAATGATGGTTTTGAAAGCAACATTTTTTTGAGTTAAGCCGCTTAGCTTTTCAAGATCATTAATCATCTTTTTTATGGCTTCTTGATATTTTATATACCGTTGCGTTGAATTAGTATTTAAATATTCATTGAAGGCATTATTAGCTTCAAAATAACTTTTTATAGCTTCATTAGACAAGGTCAAAGCTTCATTGGGCTTTGCAAGGACATCTATGGAGTTGTAAATATTATTTTGAATTTTTGTTTCAGAATACCAAAAATTAAATGCTACAATTTGCAAAGTAATGATAGAAATAAAAAGAAATATGTGTACTATTTTCCTGTTTTTAAAATGAATCATTTGGTTTGATTTTGGTTTATAATAAGTTTATAGATTAAAAATTCTATAGGACTGATGAGTAGATTTAACAATAGCCTCTGTACGGTCTGAATGTGTGTCTGTTATGAATAATTGTCCAAAAGTAGCACTATTTACCATTTCGATAATTTTACTAACTCTACTTTCATCAAGTTTGTCAAAAATATCATCAAAAAGTAAAATGGGTTTCACACCACTTTGTTTTTTTAAAAATTCAAACTGAGCCAGTTTTAAGGCAATCAAAAATGATTTTTGCTGTCCTTGTGACCCAAATTTTTTAATGGGATGCTCGTCAATTTGAAAAACTAAATCGTCTTTATGGATGCCCACACTAGTATATTGTAATGCTCGGTCTTTTATAATGCTTTCTTCTAGCAAGGATAAAAAACCTTTTTGAGATAAGTGACTTTCATATAGCAACTGAACGGTTTCCTCTGATCCAGTGATTGCTTTGTGATGAGCAATAAAAATAGGTAGAAATTGAGTTACAAAATCTTTTCGTTTTTCAAAAATCGAATTCCCTAATCCAGTTAATTGTTCATTATATATAGAAAGGGTGTCTGCATCGTAGACATGATTGAGAGCAAAATATTTAAGCAAAGCATTGCGTTGGCTTATTACCTTATTATAATGTATTAATTCCTGAAGATAGTGCGCATCCAGTTGCGATATGACACTATCCGTAAACTTTCTTCTAGTTTCACTACCTTCAACAATCAAATCTCTATCCGCTGGCGAAATGATAACAAGTGGTATAAAACCGATGTGGTCTGAAAATTTATCGTAATTCTTACCGTTGCGTTTGAGTATTTTTTTTTGTCCTTTTTTTAGGCTACAAACTATTTGCTCCGTTCTTTCATTTTTTTCAAATTCAGCATCAATGACAAAAAATTCCTCACCGTGTTTGATATTTTGAACTGCTAGTGGGTTAAAATAACTTTTGCCATAAGACAAATGATAAATTGCATCTAGAACATTGGTTTTACCAATGCCGTTTTTACCTACAAAACAATTTATTTTATGGTCAAAATCAAAGCTAGCCTCTGAAAAATTTTTATAATTGAAGAGCGAAATTTTTTTTAAATACATGAGAAAGTCTTGCTACAAAGGCGATCAAGGTTTTTGGAAAGGAGTTTTTTATAAGGGTGCAAATTATTGAAAAATATCCACATAACCCGCTTTTGTAGTTTTTCAATTTTGAAATATTTTATCAAAAATGAAGCGTCCCATTACAACTTTATTTTTTTTTAATATTAAATCCTTTTTTTTATGTGGGTTTGAATAAAAATTTTATTTTTGCGATTCACTAAATTAAATTTAAATGGCAACTTATAATAAAAGAGGATATAAAGCACCAAAAGAAAAAGAAGTAAAAGAAGAAGCGGTAGAAGCAGTAGTTATTGATGAAAAAGACAGTACCACTGCCGAAGTATTTTCTAAATTAGATGAAACCGCATCAAGAACTGAAGACTTTGTTGCTAAAAATCAAAAAGTTATTATAGGATTAGTTGCTGCTGCTGCACTTGCAACACTTAGTTATTTAGCATACCAACGTTTAGTTGCTGCTCCTGCACAAGAAGAAGCTGCTAATGAAATGTTTGTTGCACAACAAAATTTTCAAAAAGCTACAGATGGAGTTTCAAGTGACTCGTTATATAAATTGTCTTTAAACGGATCTGAAGGGAAATTTGGTTTTCTAAAAATTGCAGACGAATATTCTGGTACTGATGCTGGAAATCTAGCTAATTACTATGCTGGTATTGCTTACTTAAATACTGGAAAATATACTGAGGCAATTGATTATTTATCAAAATTCAAATCAGATGATATCATGTTAAGCGCTCTTGCAAAAGGTGCTATTGGTGATGCTTATGCTCAAAAAAACCAACCAAAAGAAGCCTTAGGAAATTACATCAACGCAGCTGGAACTAACAAAAACGATTTTACAACACCTCGTTTTTTATTAAAAGCTGGTAAAGTAGCGCTTTCATTAGGTAACAAAGCTGATGCACTGAAATATTTTACAGATATCAAAGAAAATTACGAATCATCTCCAGAGGCTGCATCTGTTGATGTTTTAATAGGTCTGTCTCAATAAAAATAAAAAGTACACAGGTTGCAGGATACCGTTTTGAGAAACTGTATATTGCAACTTAATACTGAAATCTAAAATAAGATGGCTACCGAGAATAAAAATTTATCTGAATACGATAAAAACGCCATTCCAAATGCGAAAAATTTTCGTTTTGGAATTGTTGTTGCTGAATGGAATGATACTATTACAGAGGGATTATTCAACGGAGCGTTTACCGCTTTAGTTGAGAATGATGTTCCCGAAACAAATATTATTCGATGGAACGTTCCAGGAAGTTTTGAACTTATTTATGGTTCAAAGAAAATGTTACAAACACAAAACGTGGATGCAGTAATCGCAATTGGGTGTGTAATTCAAGGGCAAACAAAACATTTTGATTTTGTATGCGAAGGGGTTGCCCAAGGAATTAAAGACTTAAACATTCAAACCGATATTCCTGTGATTTTTTGTGTACTTACAGATAATACCATGCAACAGTCTATTGACAGAAGCGGTGGTATTCATGGTAACAAAGGAACAGAAGCTGCTATTGCTGCTATTAAAATGGCATACATTCGTCAACAAGCATCATTAAATAGTACTTTTAATAATCAACAATTCTTGTCTTCAGGTACCTTACAAATAGAGAATGTACCACTAGGATTAACAGAATAAAGAAAAAATAATTTTTTCAAAAAAAGCCTATACTTTAATCATTGTATAGGTTTTTTTAGTTTAATTTATGAGTGTTTTTACTGTATTACCTTTGTAAAATCACTAAATTTGTACAACTTGGTTTTGAACCAAAAACCATTTTTTAAATCTAATTTTTTTTAATGTCGAGTATTATACAATTGCTGCCTGATCATGTTGCAAATCAAATTGCAGCGGGAGAGGTTGTTCAACGTCCTGCATCAGTAGTAAAAGAACTTTTGGAAAATGCAGTAGATGCACGGGCTACAGATATCAAGTTAATCATTAAAGATGCTGGTAAGGCGCTTGTACAAGTGATTGATAATGGTTTAGGAATGAATGTAACTGACGCTCGCTTGTGTTTTGAACGTCATGCTACTTCAAAGATACGTCAAGCCGAAGATTTGTTTTCCTTGTTTACCAAAGGGTTTAGAGGCGAAGCATTAGCATCCATTGCTGCTATTGCTCATGTTGAAATGAAAACACGTCAAGAACAGGATGAGTTAGGACATCACATCATTATTGAAGGAAGTAAATTTATAGCGCAGGAGCTTGCTGTTTTACCACAAGGAACTTCATTTGCAATCAAAAACTTGTTTTTTAATATTCCGGCTAGGAGAAATTTTTTGAAATCAGATACTGTGGAATACCGCCATATTGTTGATGAATTTCAACGAGTAGCATTGGCTCACCCTAATATTCAATTTACTTTTTACCACAACGGAAGCGAAATGTTTAATTTGCCTCCAGCTACGTTAAGACAACGTATTGTGTCTATATTTTCGGGAAAAACAAATGAAAAATTGGTTCCCGTTCAAGAGGAAACAGATATTGTTACTATTCAAGGATTTGTAAGTAAGCCCGAATTTGCAAAAAAGAGTAGGGGCGAACAGTTTTTCTTTGTTAATGATCGTTTTATAAAAAGCGGATACTTACATCATGCGGTTATGGCTGCCTATGACGGAATCTTAAAAGACGGAGCTCAACCGAGTTATTTTTTATATCTTTCAGTACCGCCAAACACAATTGATATTAACATTCATCCTACTAAAACTGAAATTAAATTTGATGACGAGCATGCTTTATACGCTATTCTTCGTGCTTCTATAAAACACAGTTTAGGACAATTTAATGTAGCTCCAGTTTTGGATTTTGATAGAGATTCAAATCTGGATACGCCTTATCATTACAAAGATTTATCTGGTGAAGTTCCATCAATTCAAGTTGACGGGACTTTTAATCCTTTTTCTAACGAAACTCCTAGCAAACAATTTTCTAGTTATAAAAAACCAGAAAGCACTTCAAAATGGGACAGTTTGTATGTCGGTTTAAAACAGGATGTTTTTGATGTAGAGCAAGTAACTTTTGAAAACGAGGAAGTCACATCGTCACTTTTTAACGATGAAGAAGTGGAGCATGCGGTGCATAAAACCTATCAAATTCATAAAAAATACATTGTATCGTCTATCAAATCAGGAATGGTAATTGTTGATCAGCAGCGTGCACACCAACGCGTTTTGTATGAGCAGTTTTTGGTAAATATGACGGTACAGCAAGCATCAAGTCAGCAACTATTATTTCCTTTAAATTTGTTTTATTCGTCAAGCGAAATGGAAGTTATCACTGAGTTGCAACAAGCGCTAAAAAACACTGGTTTTGTTTTTGAAGATAACAATACAGATCATATTGTAATTTCTGGAATACCCGTAAACATCACCGAGAGTGAAGTTTCTATAGTTTTAGAGCAATTAATAAGCGATCTTCAAGATGGAATTCCTGAGAGCAGTTTTAGTCAAAACGATACTATTGCCAAGTCAATGGCCAAAAGTTTAGCCGTAAAAACAGGAACGCATCTTACAGAGAAAGAGCAGGAAAATTTAGTTAACGGACTTTTTGCGTGTAAGGATCCTAATGTGTCGCCATTTCATAAACCCACTTTCATAACTATGCGTGTGGAAGATTTAGATAAAAAATTTGCAGTATGAGAAACGTAACCGAAGTTGTTAAGCAATTAATAATTGTTAACATTATATTTTTTATAGGGACATACCTTTTAGGAGATGTTGTTTATAAAGTCTTGGCTTTATTTTTTCCAGAGAATCCAAATTTTCAATACTGGCAACCGCTATCCCACATGTTTATGCACGGCGGTGTCATGCATATTTTTTTCAATATGTTTGCTTTGTATTCTTTTGGATCAGCTTTAGAGCAAATATGGGGCGGAAAAAAGTTTTTGTTTTTTTATATTTCTTGTGGTTTAGGTGCAGCTTTGTTGCATACGGGTGTAAATTATTATTATTTTAATGATGCTATTACTACCTTGACAGCAAATGGCTTTAATAAGCAAGATATTTTACAGCTTTTAAATGAAGGTAAAATAGATACTCGTTGGCAGCAATTTATAAACGCCTCTGATTTTTCTAATTTCACTAGCGCTTATGCTGGGACTGCTGTGGGAGCTTCCGGAGCTATTTACGGAATTATAGTAGCTTTTGCGTTTATGTTTCCTAATGCTGAACTGGCGCTTATGTTTATTCCCGTACCTATTAAAGCTAAATATTTTGTTCCCGGATTAGTTCTTGTAGATTTATACTTGGGTATCTCAGGTAAATCTATATTTGGTGGTGGAGGAATAGCGCATTTTGCGCATGTGGGTGGAGCACTCTTTGGTTTTTTAATGATGTGGTATTGGAAAAAAAACCAGTTTAATAGAAACCGCTGGAATTAATACAATGCAGATCGAGTACATTTTTAATAGGTATAAAAGAATTGGTATATGAACATTATTGATGATTTTAAATTGCAATACAAAATGGGAGGAATTGTTATTCGTCTTATTTTTTGGAATATCGCTTTATTTGTGATTCCTTTTTTAGTTTTTTTTCTATTATCTAAAATGGGAATAACAATTGATTATTTACAATATGTAAGCTTATCATCAAACCCCACTGTTTTTATAAGCCAGCCTTGGACTATTTTGAGCTATGCTTTTTTTCATACTGGAATCATGCATATTCTTTTTAATTTAATTGTTCTTAATTTCGCAGGAAGATTATTTATGACTTATTTTACAGGCAAGCAGTTGTTTGGCTTGTATGTTTTGGGAGCTATTTTTGCTGGAATAGTGTATGTTTTAGTTTTTTATATCTTGGCAATAGATGCACCTATTGTTGGGGCTTCTGCGGCTATAATGGCTATTTTGGTTGCAGTTGCAACATACAATCCATTGATGGAGCTCCGAATGTTGATATTTGGAACTGTAAAGCTTTGGCACGTAACAGCTATTATTCTGTTTATTGATTTAATGCAATTGCGTTCCGGTAATATGGGTGGGCATATTTCTCATCTTGCAGGAGCTTTATTTGGTTTTTTATTCATTAAACTACTTGAAAATGGGACTGATCTAAGTAAAATAATTTCGGGTTTTATAGATTTTTTCCAAAATCTGTTCCAAAAAAGTAAAGCTACACCTTTTAAAAAAGTATATAAATCGCATCAAAAACCAGCACCAAAAACAGTTTCTAAAATTGTTGTAAAAGATAATAATCAGCAGCAAATAGATCAAATATTGGATAAAATAAGCCAATCTGGTTATGATAGTTTATCTCAAAACGAAAAAGAATTCCTTTTTAAAGTAGGAAAATAATCTGAATTAAATTGTATATTGTAACTAGTATTTAAAAGTGTAAGTATGAGAAATCTTTCTTGGTTTAATAAAGGTATGTTTCTACTCAATATAGTCCTAACAGTGGTGACTTTTATTGCTTATATTTTACCTTTCTTGGCCCCGAAATCTTTCCCGTTATTGTCAGTTCTTACATTATTCATGCCTTTGTTCTTTGTTTTCAATACCTTGTTTTTTTTCTATTGGGCCTTACAATTTAAAAAACAATTGATTGTTTCTGGAATTGTATTATTAATAGGGATTACATTTATAAATAAGTTTTATAAATTTTCAAGTGTTGAATTGCCTAAAGTAGAACAAGATTTCACCATCATGAGCTACAATGTTAGACTCTTAAACGTTTTTAAATGGATCGAACGTGATGATGTACCTGGTGATATTTTGAATTTTATCAATGAAAAAAATCCTGATATATTGTGTATTCAAGAGTTCTCATCAACTGCTGGAATAGATTTAAAGGTATATCCACACCGCTATATTTTTACCGAAGGAAACCAAATTAAAACGGGTCAAGCTATTTTTTCTAAGTTTCCTATAATTGATCACGGTAATATTATCTTTCCTAAGTCCAGTAATAATGTCATTTACGCGGATATAAAGAAGGGAAAAGATATTATTAGGGTATATAACATGCACTTACAATCTATCAAAATTTCCCCAGACGTAAATGAAATCGATGAAAATATAGATGCTATTAATCAAAATAAATCTCAAAAACTGTTTATTCGAATCAGTAAGGCATTTAAACAACAACAGCAACAAGCTGAGCAGTTTCGAGAGCATAAGTTAAAGTGTACTTATCCAGTCATCATTTGTGGCGATATGAATAACAGTGCATTTTCTTATGTGTATAGGAGTATAAAAGGGAAAATGAAAGACAGTTTTGAAGAGGCAGGTCAGGGTTTTGGTGAAACCTATAAGTTTAGATATTATCCAGCAAGGATTGACTATATTTTTGCGGATGAAAGAATGAAGGTAAAAAAATTCGAAAACTTTTCTAATTTTATAAATTCAGATCATTTTCCTATAATGGCACGTTTATCCTATGAATAGATTATGTTTGGTATTAAACGAATTTTTTTTGGGATGTTCGTGGTAACAGATTATAATGTCTGATTTCTCAAATAATCCACAGTAAACTTACCTTCATTGAATAGTAAATCTAAAATGCTTAAATTATTCAAAAAGCCATGTTTGTCATCAAAAACTTGTTGATAAGGTTCAAATTGCGATTGGTCTTTTTTTCCGTTTACCAATGTTCTGTAATCCAAAATAAGTTCTGGATTGGTCTCCAGTAAATAACTTGTTGTTTTTGAATAATCCATTTTCATGCGCATGCACTTGGATAATAATTCCAACACTTCAAAGTTTAAATCCATCAGGAAATCATGCTTTTTTTCGAAAATGGGTTGTAAATCATCTTCAAAAAACTCAAAAAAAGGAGAGCTTCTATATGCTGCCTCTAAGGATTTGAAATGCTGTTTTTGCCAATCAAAATCATTTTCTATTCGAATGTCTTTTGTTTTTTGATGGCTTATTTTAGTATGTTTTATAGGGATATTCAAAAGTTGAATTCCGTTTGGACTGTAAATGTAAGTTCTATTTCTGTTGGTCTGCTTTTGAAAATTATCTTCTACCTCATAAAATACTGAATCAGCTTTTGCAATGGCTACAAAATGGCTTATGGATGGGAAATAGGTGGGGTGTATGATAATATTCATGATGTTGTAATATACTAGCGTTTAGAGTTTTTAGTGCTACTAAACGCTAGTTTTTTTATTTAAACTTTGTTTGTTTTTCTTTTTTTCCAAAAATAATCTCCTATGAAAAATACAACTAGTCCTATTAGGAATAGTTGAAAATAAGATTGAGGTTGTCCTTCACCACTCACGGTTGTGAAAACTCTATCCCAACGGATTTTATTAATTCCTTTACCGTTAGGATCTATACTTAACCATATAAATATTGGTTTACCTACAATATGATTTTCTGGAACAAATCCCCAGTATCTGCTATCTTCAGAGTTGTTTCGGTTATCTCCCATCATCCAGTAATAATTTTGCTTAAAAGTATACTCTTTAGCAATTTTACCATTTATACGAATTTCTTTGCCGTTTACTTGCAACTGATTGTTCTCGTAATCGTCAATAATCGTTTTGTAGAAAGGTAGGTTTTCAATATTTAAAGTAACAGTTTTTCCTTGTTCTGGGATGTAAATAGGTCCGTAATTATCGCTATTCCATTTTTTCAGGTGAGGAAAAACGCCTTTGCCAAAATTTGCCTGATCAACGCCTTTGGCAATTTGTTTCACTACTGCTGTTACGCCGGGAGTATTTTTAAAAACCTGAGCACCTTCTTCTGTTAAAGCACTAAGGTAAATAGTGTCTCGCTTAGTTTCGTTAGTAAAGAAGGCTCTATCTGTAATGTCTAATTCTTTAAAAAGATATTCAAGATCAATAGGTGTTTTTCCATCAAGCGCAATTTTATATGAAAATTGAGGTTTTGCTCTTTCTGGTAATTGAAGGATCTTACCGTCAATATACACATCTCCATTAACAATAGAAAGGTTGTCGCCTGGCACTCCTACGCATCTTTTTACGTAGTTTGATTTTTTATCAATTGGTTTGTAGGCTCTTCTTTTTGAGGTGTCAAAAAATTTATAAACCGTGTCAACTGGCCAGTTAAAAACTACTATATCAGTTCTCTTTATATTTTGAATTCCTGGTAATCTCAAGTAAGGCAATAAAGGCCATGAAGAATATGATTTTTTTTGAGTCAAAGGTATTGAGTCGTGAACCATAGGCAACGCCACAGTTGTCATAGGTACTCTTGCGCCATAATTCATCTTACTTACAAACAAAAAATCTCCTACCAGCAATGATTTTTCAAGGGATGGAGTAGGAATTGTAAAGGGTTGAATAACATAAGTATGAACAAGAGTTGCTACTACCACTGCAAATAATATAGAGCTTATGGTATCGGCTGTTTTGTTTTGTGGTAAAACACTTCTGTCAGCTATGTAATTTAATTTTTGAGTATAATTAATATAATAGATGTAAAAACCTAAAGTAACAATTCCTAGAAAAGTATCTAAGGAAGATTTTTTACCAAAACTTCTCAGGGTTTCAATCCATATTACTGGGAATAAGATTAAGTTAATTATCGGAATAAATAGTAAAACGGTCCACCATGTAGGTCTACCTATTATTTTCATTAATACGATTGCGTTATAAACAGGAATAGCTGCTTCCCATTTTTTTCGTCCCGCACTTTCATATAATTTCCAAGTTCCTAAAAAGTGAATTATTTGTACCAGTAAGAAAAATACAAACCATTGATATACAGTCATAGTCTTTTGTTTTTGTTTAATTATTGTGATGCAATTTCACAAAGAGAATAATGTTTATTTTATTTTAAATCTAATACATCTTTCATAGAGAAAACTCCTTGCTTTCCTACTATCCACTCAGCCGCGATAACTGCTCCAAGTGCAAATCCATCTCTATTGTGTGCCGTGTGTTTTATTTCGATACTGTCAACTGTCGAATTATATTGTACGGTGTGCGTTCCAGGAACGGTTCCTATTCTTTTAGCATCAATGTGTATTTCACCTTTATTAGGATTGTCTAAAGTCCATTTAGTGTATGAGCTATTCTCCATAATTCCTTTGGCTAAAGAAATTGCTGTGCCACTTGGTGCATCTAGCTTTTGGGTATGGTGAATTTCTTCCATGCTTACTTGGTAACTGTCAAATTTTGACATCATTTTTGCAAGGTATTCGTTCAACTCAAAAAAGAAGTTTACTCCTAAACTGAAATTGGAACTGGAAATCAAGGCACCTTTTGTTTCAAGGCAAAGTGCTTCAATAGTTTTGTAATGTTCAAGCCATCCTGTTGTTCCTGAAATTACGGGAACATTGGCGTGAAAACAAGTCGAAATATTTTCAACAGCAGCTGACGGTACACTAAAATCAATGGCTACATCAGCAGTGGAAAGTCCTTCAAAAGTACTTGTTTCATCTTTTCTTAATACGATTTCATGACCTCGTTCCAAAGCAATTTTTTCAATCACTTGACCCATTTTTCCGTATCCTAGTAATGCAATTTTCATTGTAATATTTTATAATTTAAAGCCAAATTAAATTTGACAATTTTATTTTTTGCTTGTGGCAATAACTTCGTTTAATTGAATTACTAATTATTTATAATTCAAGAAGGCTTAATTATTTATTGATGAAAAATCAAATCTATTATATCTTTCAAAAAGTATAACTAATCGTTAGTCCTACATTTGTCCTGAACGTTACATCATTTTGATAAATAGCAGGTCGTAGTGATAAACTTTCATCAACATTAAACTGCAATAAAGCTGCATCAACATTGGCATCAATAATGTTTAAAGCGTAAAAAGCAAGTGTCACTAATGCGGATAAATCTCTATTGCGCTGATATAATTTTTGCGCAGCAATCAATCTATTGTTGTCAAATCTTTTTAAATCTTCGGTTATGACTCCTTCCAAACGACTTTTATAGGCATCTCTAAATTGTCTGTATTTTTTATTATTGTCTACATAAAAGTATATGCTAGTACCGATGGCGCCATAGACAAGTGGAATTTTCCAGTATTTTTTATTGTAAGCTTGACCTAAACCAGGCAATACTGCCGAGAAAAAAGCAGCCTTAGCAGGTGTAAGTGGGTCAATATTTGAAGATTTCAAGGTATCCTTAACTATGAGTTCAGTATTGTTTTTGGTTTGTGCAAAAACAGAACCACAACTCATTAACATGAGAATGGATATGATGAAAAATGATTTTAACACTAGTCGTTTATTAGATTAATGATTCTTTTAAAATCTTCTTCTGAATGAAAGGGAATGGTTATTTTACCTTTGCCGCCGCCCGTTACTTTTACGTCTACTTTGGTGCCAAAATAATTAGTAAATGTATTTTTATGAGCATCCTCAACCTCAAACGAATTAGCTTTTGGTTTTCCTTCAGGTTTTGGTTTTAGGCTTTCTTGATAATTTTTTACTAATGCCTCGGTATCACGTACCGATAAATTTTGGCTAACAATTTTTTGATAAATATCAGCCTGAATGTCTTGGTTTTCAATATTGATGATGGCTCTACCATGACCCATACTTATGAATCCATCTCTAATTCCTGTTTGAATGATAGGATCAAGTTTCAACAAGCGTAAATAATTAGCAATAGTAGATCTTTTTTTACCCACACGGTCACTCATTTGTTCTTGTGTAAGTTGGATTTCATCTATCAATCTTTGGTAAGACAAGGCAATTTCTATAGGATCTAAGTCATGACGTTGAATGTTTTCAACCAATGCCATAACAAGTGATTCATTATCGTTTGCAATACGAATGTAAGCAGGAACTGTAGTAAGTCCTACAAGTGTAGAAGCTCTAAGACGACGCTCTCCAGATATAAGCTGGAATTTATTATAATCTAGTTTACGTACAGTAATTGGCTGTATAACACCCAGTTCTTTTATAGAAGTAGCTAGTTCTCTTAATGATTCCTCATTAAAATTACTTCGGGGTTGAAATGGATTTATTTCGATTGCAGCAATTTCAAGCTCAATAATATTCCCAACAACCTTATCGGCATTTTTATCTTCAACAGATTTGATATCGTTTTCTGGATCTTTCAATAACGCGGATAATCCTCTTCCTAAGGCTTGTTTTTTAATTGCTTGTGCCATAAAATTATTTACTGTTTTTCTTTATGATTTCTTGTGCAAGGTGAAGGTAGTTTACAGCACCTTTACTTGTTGCATCATAATTAATTATGCTTTCGCCAAAACTAGGCGCTTCACTCAGTTTTACATTTCTTTGAATGATGGTTTCAAAAACCATGTCATTAAAATGTTTTTGAACTTCTTCAACAACTTGGTTAGATAAACGCAAACGAGAATCAAACATGGTCAACAAAAGTCCCTCAATATCTAAATCTGGATTGTGTATCTTTTGAATACTTTTTATGGTATTTAATAACTTACCCAATCCTTCCAGAGCAAAATATTCGCATTGAATAGGAATAACTACAGAGTCTGATGCTGTCAAAGCATTAAGGGTTAGCAATCCTAATGATGGTGCACAGTCAATGATAATGAAATCGTATTCATCTTTTACACTAGCCAATGCTTTTTTAAGCATGTATTCTCTATTTTCTTTATCGACTAGTTCTATTTCTATAGCAACAAGGTCAATGTGAGATGGAATAACGTCAACATTGGGAGCAGAGCATTTAATAACTGCTTCTTGCGGAGTATGGCTGTGCTCTAAAATTTGATACGTTCCTATTTCTACTGATTCAACATCAATCCCAAGTCCTGATGATGCATTAGCTTGAGGATCAGCATCAATAAGTAGAACTTTTTTTTCTAATACACCTAATGCAGCTGCAAGATTAACTGATGTTGTAGTTTTGCCAACTCCTCCTTTTTGATTAGCAATCGCGATGATTTTGCCCATTTGTTTTTCTAAATTTTGAACCGTAAAAATACGATTATTTATGGTTTTTGAAAATCTATTTTGTTAACAATCGTGAAACTACAATTTGCATGCAACTACAGGTACTCATTTTTTTAGTTTATTTTTTTATTTAAAAGCTATTCCAGCTTTACGCTTCAAGGTCTCACAGGCGTCTCTGCTTTTTTACCGCCCTAAAAGGAGCTTCTTTTAGTCGCTCTTTTAGGACTAAAAAAAGCAAGAGATGCCTTGCGAAACGCTTTTCGCTTCCATCTGGGCTAGAAAATTCGTATTATGATTATTGTAATGCTTTGAAAGTTTGTTTTTGTACTCAGGAAATAAGCACACTTTATATTTCTCAAAAAAACTCTTGCGTAAGCCAAAAAGAGTTGTATATTTGCACCCGCTTTCGGGGTGTAGCGTAGCTCGGTTATCGCGCCTGCTTTGGGAGCAGGAGGCCGCAGGTTCGAATCCTGCCACCCCGACAAAAGTCGAACGATATCGTTCGGCTTTTTTTATTTAAAAAAATTATTTTCACGTTTACATTCTTTTTTCCATATCACAAGACAAGTATTATATAGGTTTACTTCTATGGTTTTAGAAGAGAGACTGCGACGACATTTAAGTTCACACAAAGGATTTACAGCAAGAGCCAAAGATTGAGAAATAGTTTATTCGGAGTTATTTGACCAAAAGTCTTTAGCAATTTCACGAGAGCAGGAAATTAAAAAATGGAAAAGTAAAACTAAAATAGTCGAATTAATTACAAAATAAGTAGCAGTTATCGCGTCCCGATTGCAAATCGGGAAGGCCGCAGGTTCGAATCCTGCCACCCCATCTTAATCCTTCTTGTTCATTCAAGAAGGATTTTTTTATTACCAAATAATTAAAACTGATGTAGTACTTTATTACGTACTGTAATAAAAGCTTATTTTTGTACCAGAAAATTTTAATAATCACACCATGTCAGATACGATCGAAAAAATTAAATGCCTTATTATAGGTTCTGGACCTGCAGGATATACTGCAGCAATTTATGCAGCTAGAGCAAATATGTATCCAGTTTTATACCAAGGAATGCAACCAGGAGGACAGTTGACAACCACAAATGAAGTAGAGAACTGGCCAGGGAATCCAGAAGGAATTACAGGACCAGAAATGATGGTAGGTTTACAAGCTCAAGCGCAGCGCTTTGGAGCCGATGTGCGTGACGGTTGGGCAACAAAAGTTGATTTTTCTGGAGATATTCATAAAGTTTGGATTAACGACACAAAAGAATTGCATTGCGAAACCGTAATCATTTCAACTGGTGCTTCGGCTAAATATTTAGGCTTACCATCAGAGCAACATTACTTAAAAATGGGAGGTGGAGTTTCTGCATGTGCCGTGTGTGATGGTTTCTTTTATAGAAATCAAGAGGTGGTCATAGTAGGAGCGGGAGATTCAGCTTGTGAAGAGGCACACTATTTGTCTAAACTTTGTAAAAAAGTAACTATGCTCGTGCGTAGCGAGAAATTTAGAGCTTCGAAAATTATGGAGGAGCGCGTACGCAAAACAGAAAATATCACGATTTTGATGAACCACGATACTGTAGAAGTACTCGGGGATGAACAAGTAGTTACAGGTGTAAAAGCGTTAAACAAAACTACAGGTGAAACTTTTGAAATTCCAGCAACTGGATTTTTCGTTGCCATTGGTCACAAACCGAATACAGATATTTTTAAAGAGTTTATTACTCTTGATGAAACAGGATATATCGTTAACACACCAGGTTCTGCACTTACAAACATTGAAGGAGTTTTTGTAGCTGGTGACGCTGCTGATCACGTATACCGTCAAGCTATTACGGCAGCGGGAACTGGTTGTATGGCTGCATTGGATGCTGAAAGATATTTGGCAGCTAGGGAATAACAACTTTCTATGATTCAAAAAAAGTCTCTTTTATTTCAAAAGGGACTTTTTTTTTATCAATATTCTGTTTAAAATCTGGATCATTTTGGCTATTCAGTCTATCGTTAACTTGTACAAGGTGTTACAGACCTAACAGGTTTTAAAAACCTGTTAGGTCTCGATAGAACTCCTTTTTGTAAAGCGGTTTTAGTACAGTTGCATTCGATAATAAGCTCAAAGACCTCAAATGTAGTTACATATCAAAGTATACCAACGATGACTATATATCAGTAGAAATTGAGTTTAATTGATTTTGGATTTGTGGGCATTACTAATATGTTAGAACTGGCTGCTCATGTTTAGCCAAGTGCTAATATACTTAATAGAGTCATGCTGTAACTGAAAATCAATATATTTTATTTTTGTTCCGCAATAGTTACCTTGTTTAATTTTAAAACTCTTATTACTTGATTGGTATTATCTGCTACAAACAAACGGTCTTTTAGCAATGCACAATTAGTAATTGAGTTAAAAGTAATTTCTCCCATTATATCCGAATTGTTTATAGTTGGGGTGTAATTTTGATCTAAAAAAATGTTTTTGGGATACAGTCGAATATAGTTAGTACCTTTTATTTTTTCAGTTGTTATAGCCCAGTCATCGCTAAATACTACAGATAATGGAAGGTTGTCAGTTAGTGTTTTAGTATTAGGTAAAATAGGAACAGTCAACGAGCTAGTTGCGTTTTTCTCAATATCTTTTAAATTATAATTCAAAAAGCCGTTAGCGTTTTGTCCAGCAACGATTAAATTTCCATTGGAGATATCCATCGAATAGATTTCGGTGTAGCCTTTCAGGGTATTTAATTTAGCTATTGGAGCTAAGTTCCAATTGCTGGTTTCAGTAATTTGTGCAGTTTGGAATACCTTAATTGAATTTTCTTTTTCTTTGACAAAAAGAAAACCATCTTTTGCTTTTAGTCCAAATACGTGAACAAAAGTTTGCCACCATTGTCCATTACCAATCGTGTTGATGCCAGCTAATGTTTTTTCGTCCAAAACAAAAATTCTTGAGTCAATACTACCAAGGTAAATACGGTCATTGTCAATAGAAATAGAGGATAGTTTTGTAAATGGAATTGTAGTTGCCCCTTTTGTATAGCTTTTGACACTTGAAAGATAAGATAAAGTTGTGGCATCAAATATTTCAAGAACATCACCATTGCAGATGTATAATTTATTATTGGCAATAGTGATAGCGTTAGCTTCTAAAGTGCCTTTCCCTCCAGTAATTTGATTGGCCTTGATAGTCGTTTCGTTACTCAAGTAAAAAGATTGATAATTGGTAGGCTCATAAACCGCATCAGAATCTTTAGTACAACAAGCTAAAATAAATAAGATAGCTATATATAAAATTTTTTTCATAATATTAAGTGGTATTAATTCCATTTTCCTTCTCCTTTGTATTTAAGTAGGAAATGATTATTAGGGCTGATTTTGAAAACGGGTTTTTTGTAATCTTTTTTGTTTAAGTAGGTTGTTTTTGTCCATCCTTTTAGTATTTCAGGATCTATAAACGGAAGATCGTTTAGGTAAATCAAATATTTGTAAAAGTGTGTAAGCATTTCTTGTTGTCCGCCACCTTCACCACTATTAGCTAAATTGCTACTATGGCTAAATCCAATATGATGAGAATATTCGTGAGACCAAACGGACATTTCGCCTAACCAATGTCCAGTGATGTAGTCTGATTCCCATTGCGAAGCCAGCTCGCCCCCTCCCCAAGCACTTCCACCTCCTACCATTGCAAGGTTAACCGTTCTAGAATCTAAGTAATTCCAGTAAATTTTTTCTATTTCTTCCTTGGTGTAATAATCATAAATGCCATTGACATCATCAGTGTTACTGTGCCAATTTAAAGCGCCATTTATTGCTGTTCCTGCTAATGTCGCTTGTTCTTGTTTGTATTTATCAAAATTGGTAAAGGTTTGATAATACAGTGGGTGACTTAAAACATAGGAGTAATTGATGATCATTGTGATAGCTTCTTTGGCCAAAACAGGATTCATTGGAAGAAATTTTCCTGGTTCATTGATATGGTAACCATCGTGAAATTGCACTAAATGATTGGATTTTATTTTTTTAAATTTGGCAAATAATGGATCTGTTGATGTAACAGAAAATTCAATAGATCCCGATGAAAATCCTTCTATTTTATCAATCGTTATCGTTTTACCATTTTCTAACAAGTAATCATTTTTGCCAACTACTAAAGGGATTTGATGTACCGAGCGATGAAACGCAGGAATTTTACTAAAGTGAAAGAGTACGAATTTGTTTTCGTAATTTGGGAGTTTAGCATAGATATTTACATCTGTTAAGGCAACAGGTGAATACAAGGAAACTTGTACAAAATCCTTTCCTCTTAGTATTACTTGAAGTGGCTGGTTAACTCGAAACCAACGATCTTTTTTGTCATACATACGTGCTGGGTCTTCATTGTCTTCAAAAAGTGTCATGGGTTTATTACCAGCAGGTAAATTGGTAGCATCAATACTTGATAAATAATTGGGCTGGTAATTTTTGTAGTTTACTTCGGTTTCACAATTTGTGAATAAGGACAAAACAGCCAATAGTAAAAAACAATGCATTGCATTTTTTAGAACTTGATTCATAGGTTAGGTTTTAGAATTATGGGTTTGCAAATATATTTTTTCTTTTATTATTTAATCCATCTACAGTGTTTTTAATTGACTAAATTTATTCTTCCTGAATATGTTGATTAATAATAATTTTGAATATGAAAGCTATTCCTTAGAAAATAAAACAGAGCATTTGCAACCCGGGTAATTAAGATAAAGCAACTGGTAAACAAGTAAGTCTCCCGATTGGACATCCACAAAAAAACAAAAGCACAAAAAAACAGGCAATTGCCTGTTTTTTTGTCTTTAGTAAAGTTACTGTTACTTCAACTTCTTGATTAATTTAGTCTCGTCAGCAAACTTTTTGATGGTTATTTTAGGGTTTCCTACTAACTGGATTTCAGTTTTATTAGCTGCATCAATACTTAATGTTGTGCTCGTATTTATGGCGCATGTAGCATATCCCTCAATGGTTAGTTCCGTATTTTTCAGCGTTAATTTATTCGCTGTTAAGCTGGAGTTGTTGTCTAAACGCAAGATAGCATTCGAGGCATCACCTTCAATAGTGGCATCAGCTTTTTGGTACAAATCTGTTTTTAAATCAACGGTTGTAACCAGCGCTTTCAAACTAGAATTTTTACTCATTTCAATAGTAGTTTTTTCTGATTTGATATTAAGCTCGCCTTTTGCTTTGTCATCGGCTTGGTAAACCACTGATTTAGAATTGATGTTTAAAAATAATTTAGAAGTGCCGCTTGCTTTTAGGATTACGCTATCTAATAGTAATTCTTGAATGGCGTTTAAAGTAGTTTCATCTTTGGCTTGAATTGTTTTTAAATTCTCCGTATAGGTTACTCGAACAATCAATTTTTTATAAGCTGTAGCTTTTTTACTGGTGTAAATACGTAATGTTTTTTCGTTTTCGTCAAGTGCCACTACATCCTGTAAATTATCGTCTGTTTCAACTTTTATGCCTGCTTTTTCTCCTCTTTCTAGATGTACTTCTAGATTGTTTTCAATTTGTAAGGTTTCAAAGTCTGCAATTTTTCGTTCTACGATTGTAACAATTTTGGAACCTTTTACTTTATCAGATTTTTGTGCAACTGCTACACTTGCTGTGGCTATAAGTAGCACTAAGAGGAAATTTTTTTTCATGTCTTGATATTTATTACTTACAAATATAAAAAAAATCATCCACTAGTTAGGGATGATTTTTTTGTTTGAAAAAGTCTTTTATTCTGCGCTAATGCTACCGCCTGAACTAGTGTTTTTTTGGATTGACTTGGGTTGTATGTCATAATGAATTACACCACCGCTAGAGGCCTCTGCATTTAAACTCACAATGGGATGCACATTAATACTAGCACCGCTTGAAACATCAGCTCTAACTACATTTGTTAACAAGTCATAAGCGTTGATTTCGCTTCCGCTTGACGCAGAATTTTTAGTCTCTAATGCTTTTCCATTTACTTTTATTTCACTACCGCTACTAGTGTCACAGCTTACAACATCAGCTTCTATGCTCAGGTCCATCGTTGCTGCACTTGAGGTATTAAGTCTAATGTTTTCTCCTTTTAAGGTGTTCTTACTCACAATGGTTGCTCCGCTTGTGGCCTCAAGTTCATCAATAACTGGCATTCTTACGATTACTTTTTTAACATCTGCATCACTGATTAAATTTTTGTCAAAGGTGATTACAAGCGTACCATTTTCAACTTCAGTGGTCAAATATTCTTGTAAGTTTTCGTCCGTTTCTACAATGACTTCAACCTTGTCTGATTGTTCTATTTCAACATCAATGCCGCTATTTACTTCGATACTTTTAAATCGCTCTGTAATTTTTCGGTTTTCTGTGGTTACATTTCCGTTTCCTTCAACAGCGTCAAAATTGAAATGGCAAGAGGAGCAAAATAAGGCAATAAGTACACCTACAATAAACTTAGTAATGAGTGTGATAATTTTTAGCATGATTATTTATTTTTTACAATTATTCCATCTTTGTTTATTGATAACCCTTTTTCAGAGCCTTTTTTAGTTTCGTTTGTGTTTTCTACATTGCTCTCTACTGAAGTACTGTCAACTTCACTTGAAAATTCAGAATGATAGACTTCTTCACCATATGTTTCAGAGTCATTGTATTCATTTTCATTGGCAGGGCAATTTAAACATTTTATTTTATCTGTTGTAACTTTGTAGACGTAATTATCTGATCTGTAGTGTAAATTAAAGAATTCATCGTCAGATCTGTCGTAGTTTTGTAAAGATGTATCAGGCTTAATAAACGTGCCCACCGGAACAAATAAGGTGATATCTACACTTTGATCACGGTATTTATTTTTTAATTCAGTAATCATGTAATTATCTAAAACAATTTGATTCCCATTGATGGTATACGCATATTTTATTTGCTGAGCTCTTTTTTTAGCTTCGGATAATGATATACCTCTAGCTTCTTTTTCTATTTGAAGGTAAGGAAGTTTTTCATCTGTTTTTTCAATTTTAAAACGCACATCATTAGAGTAAATAATGTTAGTTCCAGTGGAGTCTTGAGTTACCTCAAAATTTCTATTGTCATCTACGTTTTTGGCAAAATAATCGTTGTATCTAAATTTGATGTACAATGTATCTGTAGGTTTTAAATTGATGGTTTCTTTTTTTACATCTCTACCATCTACTGCAAATGCACTAGCTTGTTTAATCCCAATTGAGATAGCAATAGAAACTGCAATAATCCAAATAGCAAGCAAGGTATATTTTACAATATTTCCTATTGATTTCATATTTGGGGCTAGTAATTTAAACCCTAGCAACGTTAAGAAAAAGAACGGAATCCCAACTGCAAAAAACATCAACAATCCAAAAGACCACACAGGATAATCTGTAAAATTGCCTGCTTCAATAAAATTTTGCCAAGGGAAATCGATAAACAATCCAGAACCCAATGTAAAAATACCAATCAACAAGAAGAATAAAACCGTGATTCCAGACAAGATCAATAATATGCCTAAGAATTTTGCAAAAACTTTAAAAACGGTCATGATAAAATCTCCAAACGAGCTTCCTAATTTGTTTGCTCCAGTTCTTATTTGATTTCCGTATTTGTCATAATCTACATTTTTTAGCTTTCCAGAAACGTTCTCAAACTCTTCCCTAACTTTTTTTTCAATGTTAGATATATTAACGGGTTCTCCGGTCATTTCAAGCTTTTCAGAGGTTGTTACGGCCTCTGGTGTTACAATCCATAAAATAATATACGCTAAAATACCAGTTCCAAAACCAGCAAAAACAAGCAATACTAGTACTATTCTGATCCACACAGCATCAACCCCAAAATAGTAACCCAATCCTTGTGCTACACCACCTAGCATCCCTTTTTCTTTATCACGATACAGTTTTTTAGTTCTTCTGCTCGTGTTTTGGTATGGTTTTGCTTCGGCATTTTCGTCTTCAATGATATAGTCTTCAGGTTGCCCCATAACCGCAATCATTTCATCAACTTCTTTCAACCCTATAACATGCTTGTCACTTATTTGTTTTTCATGCAATAATTCAGACACGCGCATTTCAATGTCTTTTAGTATTTCATCGTGTCCAGAGGAGTTTGATAAAGAGCGTTTTATAGCATCAAAGTATCGAGTCAATTTTTGGTATGCATTTTCATCTATATGAAAAACCATTCCGCCTAGGTTTATATTTACAGTCTTGTTCATGATTATTATTTTTGGTTGGTTATAAGGTTTACAGCATCTGATAATTCAGTCCAGGTGCCACTAAGTTCTTTTAAAAAAGTTTGTCCTATTTCGGTCAAGCCATAATATTTTCTTGGTGGTCCTGATGTAGACTCTTCCCAGCGATAATTGAGCAAACCGTCATTTTTTAGTCGAGTCAATAAAGGGTAAATAGTGCCCTCAACAACTAGTAATTTTGCGTTTTTTAAAGTGTCTAATATTTCTGATGTGTATGCGTCTTTCTCTTTTAGTACCGATAGGATGCAAAACTCAAGAACACCTTTGCGCATTTGTGCTTTTGTGTTTTCAATGTTCATAATTTCATTTTTTTTGATTTTGTGTGATTAAAACTGTTCGTTATTTGATTGATTTTCTGGATTTTACTCCAGCTTGATTGATTATTATGATGATTTTTTAGGAGCAGTCAACTCCCGTTTTTTTAAGAACTTTTATTCCTGCTTTTCACTCTATCTTTTCTGGTCTCTAAAAAACGAGACCATAAAAGGATGCCGTTGCAATCAGGGCTATACAGAACTTCTAGAGCTCTCATGTCTATTTTAAAAACGGAATGGTAAGCGGGTATTTATATGCTATGCCATTAGATGTTTGCATCGAAGCATAAATAATGTAAAAGAACTCAACAACTTTTAAAATTAAAAAGAGTAAAAGACTCACAATTCCTACGGTCAAAAATCCAGCATTGTCACTAAAATTAAAATCAGACAATATAAAATTGTGATTCTCATGCAAGGTATTCAACGGGATGTTTTTAAATACAGTGATTAAAAAACAAGGAATTGCTATCATTAACAAAACTAATGAATAGAGTAATAAACTCAACTGAAAATTAATAGCTTGTTTCCCGTGGTGATCCACAAATTCCGATTCTCCTTTTTTAGTGCTCCACAATACAATTGGGAAAATGTAATTCCCAAAAGGAATAAAATATTGAGTCAGTGTACTCAAGTGTGTAAATGTGGCAATGTTTTTTTCTGTAGTTGTTTCCATTTTTTTTGATTTTTTTGATTTCTGATGATGATTGAAACTGATTTGATTTTTTGATTAATTAGGCTACCTAGTAATTTCTTATACAAATATATGTCTAAAAGAAAGTATCTTGTATCGCATAGTACCAAATATTAACAAAATATTAACAATTTAATTTTATAGGCGTGCATAGTATTTTTTTGTATTTTAGCCAAATACCAAATGACAATACCCCTGACAGCCCATGTATTACCATTTGTAATTAAAATTCATAAACTAGAAAGCCTATGTTACTTACTGCATCAAAACTTAATAAATTTTTACTTTTCAAATTACCATCGGCTTTTATTTGCGGAGTTCGCGTAAAAAACATTGACGAAAAAAAATGTGTTGTATCTGTAAAACACCGTTGGATCAATCAAAATCCGTTTAACTCCATGTATTTTGCCGTTCAAGCTATGGCGGCAGAGTTAGCCACTGGTGCACTCGTGATGTTTCAAATTCAAAAAAGTGGTCGTAAAATATCAATGTTAGTTGCAAACAACAAAGGAAATTTTACCAAAAAAGCCACGGGTCGCATCACTTTTACGTGTAATGACGGACATTTAATCGAGAAAGCAATTCAGGAAACTATTGCTACAGGAGAGGGGCAAACGTTTTGGATGAAATCTATTGGCACTGATGAAAAAGGAGTGCAAGTTTCAGAAATGGACTTTGAGTGGAGTGTGAGAGTAAAATAATAACCTACTATTATAAAAGTAAAACGCCTCTAGAAAGAGGCGTTTTTGTATAATACATATCGGTTTTTAGCATTTTTTACCGGCACTTGATGCATCACATTTTTTTCCTTTGGCTTTGCATGCTGCCATACATTTTTCAATTTCAGCTGCTGACATGGCTGCTTTTCCACCTTTTTTAGAACAACAAGCCTCTTTTTTTGCTTTTTCTTTGGCTACTGCTTTAACTTCTTGTGCATTCATTTGAAGTGTAAAAAAAGCAATTACAGCTAGGGATACTATTTTTTTCATGAGTTTTGATTTTTGAATTTTGTATTTCAAATATAAAGATTTTATGTAATGTTGAATCTCTTCTTGTGAAAAAATTAGTCTTTATGCCGCCATTTTAACATATAAAAATAGTTTAAGAAGCTATTGTAGTCACTTTTTGTTTGAACTGGTTTTAATATCTAAAATTCTATAAACGCGTTAATAATACATTCTAAAATCAAGTAATTTGCACAAAGCATACTGTTTTTGATGCAGTTCTTCAACAATTTCAAAAATATCATCTTGCTCTTCAAACAGTCCAAAAAACAAACGGTCTAGCGCAGTACTGCTCACATTAGGCAGGAATGCGCCATAGCCCGAGACAGCTTTTGCACCCGTAACATCAATAAAATATTGTGCCTCATCTGGTGATAAGTCAAGAATTTTTGAATTTGCAAAATGAACAATTTTTCCTCTCATTTTCCCTTCAAATAATTCGGCTATTTCTTCAAGGCTGTAAAAATATTCGTTGATGCAAATCGTATTGGCTTCGCCAGGAATTACCAGATAAATGATTTCATAATTGGTAAAATTATGATCGTCATATAGTAAGGTGTTTAAGCTTTCTTCTAGTCCTTCTATGGTGTCACATGTTTTATAAATACTAGTCAATCCTTGATCTGAAGCCAGTTTTTCTAGATGTTTGACAACTTCGGTATCTAGATTTTCCTCTACATCGGCTACAGCCTCTAGACAGAAAATAAAAGTATCGGTTTCCATTGTATTCGATTTAGATGATGTAAAAAATAAAGAATTCCAAATGGCACTATACCCGATTTAAAATATCTCATGATAACAAAAATAAGGTTCTACGGCTAAATTCTTGCCTAAACGAGTGTGAAGTTATTGCAAAAAAAGTGTTGTGAACACTGTTTTTTTGTCAGACTAATATTTGTTTTGGATGTTTTTTTACCACGAAAGTTTTTTTATAAAACGCAATTAAGAATTATCGGTATCTTTTCTTAAGTATGATTAAGGCTAATACTTTGGCTTCTAACACGATATATTTGAGAAGTAAAATTGGGTCGATTGTTCGCATTGCTATTTCTATTTCATGGTGAATCATGTTTAAAATGGCCTTGTTTTCCTCGGTAGTGGTATTCATTTTTAAAGCATGGATTACAATTTTATAAGTAGACCGGTTGTATTTTCGTGTTTTTGAATTCAATCTTCGAAAACGGTAGGTACTCAAGGAATTTTTTAATTCTCTTTTTTGTAACAGGATTTGGTCTATGTAATCAAAGTTGTAGCTGCGTGCTGCTCGTATCCAGAAATCATAATCTTCATAATGCAAGTTTTCATTATAGCCATTTAGCTTTTCATAAACCTCTCTTTTTGCCATTGCCGAAACGGAACAAACATTATTGTTTAATCGCAATAATCCTAAATAAATGTCGCCTGTAGGTTGGCTTTGTATTCGTTTTTTATTTTGGTCTACCTCAAAAAAATATCTAAAATGTGTGTTGTCTTCAAAGATCATTTCGGCATTGCCGTATACAATTCCAAGATTAGGATACGTGCTATTTTTAAACTGCTCTAGTTGCGTGGCTACACAATCGGGATGGAGTAAATCATCAGTTGCAAAATCAATAATATAGGAGCCAGTTGAGCGCTTGAAGGCAGTATTAAAAGATTTTGTATTCCCTTGGTTTACACGATTGGTAATAAAAATAACATTGGGATAGTTAATGAGCCATTTTTTAATCTCTGCCACAGAATTATCTGTGCTACAGTCATCTACAATAATAATTTCAATGTTTTTATGCGTTTGATTTACAATTGATTCCAGTCCTTCTTGAACAAATTTTTCATGATTGTAACAAAGACAGATAACGGAAACTAGTGGATTGTAATTCATTTGAACAAAGAAGTGTTTATATTTGAAGCTAAATTAGTAAATTAAAAATGATTCCGAAAAAAACAACATTTGCTCTTGTGGGCGATTCACTGGGTGGCGGTGGTGCAGAACGTGTCCATGCGGTGCTATCTTGTTTTTTTGAAAGCAAAGGAATTGAAGTTCACAATATTATTTTTGTTGACGATATCGTTTATGATTACAAAGGAGTTGTGCTGAATTTAGGTAAAAAAAATACCGCGACAACCTTTAAAAAGTTACAACGATTACACGAGTTACGAAGTTATTTTAAAGAACATCATTTTGATTTTGTACTTGATTTTCGCTATCGCGTGAATACGATTAATGAATTTTTGATGGCACATTATGTCTATCAAACGAGTGTTATTTATACCATTCATAGTGGGATTTTACACAATTACATTTCAAAGAAACCCTGGATTGCCCGTTTTATTTATGGAAAACATAATTTTGTTACCGTAAGTAAAGCACTGGAAAGGGCGTTGCTCCAGCAGTATAATATTAAAGCTCAAACCATTTACAATCCTTTTGAAATTGAAAAGATTCAAGAATTAGCTCTGGCTAGTATGCCAATGGATGGTACCTATATTATTGCTGTGGGTCGAATGAACGAAAAGGTAAAACAATTTGATGTTTTAATTGAGGCGTATTCCAAAACGGTATTGCCACAAAATGGAATAAAATTAAAAATTATTGGTTCTGGAATCTATCTTGAGGATTTAAAAAGGCTTGTTGCTGAGAAAAATTTAGGTAATTTAGTAGAGTTTTTGGGTTATCAAAAAGATCCTTTTTGTTACCAAAAAAACGCTCTTTTTACAGTAGTTACTAGTGAATATGAAGGACTTTCAAATGTGATTATAGAAAGTTTGTTAGTAGGAACTCCTGCCATTTCCTATGATTGTTTTGCTGGGCCAAGTGAAATTATTACAGACCGATTCAATGGTTTGCTAGTTGAAAATCAAAATAAGGCGCAACTGGTTGAAGCCATAGATTTACTTTATACGGATGCTGAATTGAGAGTATTTTGCAAAGCGAATTGTGTACCAAGTGCACTTCGGTTTTCAGTAGAAAAAATTGGAAATAAATGGCTTGATTATTTAAATACGAAGAGTTAAGATGCAAATAGAAATTATAGACATACCCAAGATTGAAAATGTGCTTGGGAATATTGCAGTCATAGAAAATGAGGTGATTCCGTTTGACATTAAACGTGTATATTACTTGTTTGATATTCCTAGTTCCTCAAAAAGAGGCGGGCATTCTCATAAAAAGCTCCAACAAGTTTTAATTGCCATTTCAGGGAGTTTTGATGTAGTTTTAAAAGATGGAAGTACAGAAAAAACCATTACCTTAAATAAACCTGACAAGGGATTATTGATTAAAAATGATACGTGGCGCGAACTTGAAAATTTTTCATCAGGTGCCGTTTGTCTTGTCTTGGCATCAGCCACTTTTGATGAGGAGGATTATATCAGGGATTTTGATACTTTCATCAACTCAAAAAAATGAAACTACTTTATATAGTTCCAAATATCAATAACGAAGGAGGGGTTGCAAGAATCTTATCCTTGAAAACGAATTATTTTATCACACAATGCGGTTTTGAGGTTCATATTTTAACTCAGAATAAGGGGAATACTCCCTTGTTTTACTCTTTTCATGAGGATATTGTGTTTCATGACATGCCATTAAAAGGTGCTGTTCCTTTGTTTGCTTTTCAATATTATAAGGCTTTAAATCAATATATTTCCCTCATTAAACCAAATTGCATTCTGGTTTGCGATAATGGATTAAAAGCTTTTTTAATGCCTTTTTTAGTTCGCCGCAAAACTCCACTTCTTTTAGAGATTCACAGTACCATTCATGTACAAGAACATCCCTCTCCGCATGCTGTATTCAGTTCCTTGAAACTGAATTTGCAATATCATTTCAAAAAGTATGCTGCTCAAAAGTATACTAAAGTTGTATTTTTATCCAATGAAAGTGCACTTGAATGGAATGTTAGGAAGAAAGCAATAATTCCTAATCCATTGTGTTTTGCTGTACATTCTGTTGCGCCGCTTTCATCGCGAAAGGTACTTGCTGTAGCTAGAAATACTTATGAGAAAGGGCTTGACAGGTTGTTGCCTATTTGGAAAGAAGTCGTAGCATCATACCCATCCTGGAAATTAGAATTATATTGTGGCAACTACCAAGATCTTGAGTTGTTAGCTCGAGAGTTAGGAATACAAGATTTGGTCGTTTTTTTAGACCCAACCAAAACAATTCAAGAGGTGTATTTAGAAGCAGCCATTTACGTTATGACGTCTCGGTACGAGTGTTTTCCTATGGTTTTACTGGAGGCAATGGCTGCTGGAGTTCCTTGTGTTGCTTATGATTGTCCTTGTGGTCCAAGAGCAATTATCAATCATGGTGTTGATGGATTGCTCGTTGAAGATGGTAATCAAGATGAATTTATAAAACAATTGCAGTTGTTGATGAGCAATGAAACGCTTCGTTTAGAAATGGGCAAAAAAGCGCAAGCTACAAGTAATGCTTACCAGATAGAACACGTTATGCCTGAATGGAAAAAATTAATAAAGTCCTTAACTTAAAGACTTTGGGTTTGAAATAGAACATAAATAGCCCATTCTAAAACAATTAAAAAAGAATAATTTTGGACTGTTACTTTTTAAATTTTGCTCTAATGCTTTCGAAAATATTTTGAAAAACACAGCTATACCGTATTTAAGTTTAGTTTTAACTAAAAAATCATATAGTGAAAGCAATTTGACAAACTTAGAATCAATTGTTTTTGTTTGATACAATTGCTGCAAATTTTCCAGAGATTGCTTGGTTTTACTTAAATAATCATAGTTTGTGTCAATATCACCGTGTTCAACAGGATTTTCAAGATGCTTTAAAGTAAAAAGTTTGAGACTCAAGCGATAGGAAAGTTGGGTATCATCATGACCGTATTTTGTAGTGTTCGTGTCAAATTTTACCGTGTCAAAACAACTTTTTTTGATGAGTGTATTGTTAAAAAGAAGTGCAGAATAACCTTTTTTTTCTCGTTCAGGGGCACTTTGGTCTTCCATATAACGACCGTATTTCCAGCGCAGTTTTTGATTATTTGAAGGGCACTTTTCAGGATGTAATCGGCCACCATATACAATGTCGAAATTGTTTATTTGCTTGATGTAGTGGCGAATAAAGTTTTTGTTTGTGATAATAGAATCACCATCTAAAAAAAGCAGCCAATCGTATTTTGATTGTGCTGCTAGATTATTTCTATTTTCGCGGTGGCTAATATTATTTTTTAAGGAAACAAAGCTACAATTATATAAGTCGTTTATTTTTTCATTAAAACGATTCAAATCAGATTGTGAAGCATCATCTTGGCAAATAATTTCGAATGGTATTTCTTGTTCTACGCATTGTCTATGCAGTTCTTGAACTGTGGGAAATGCATTGAAATTATAAATTGGAACAAGAATAGAAAGCATTACGAATTGCGTTGCTGTATCACTTCGAATATTTTAGAATCCTCACATTTTAAAGTTTTAGATGGGAATTTCATCAATAAAGCATAATCATGGGTAGCCATAATGATTGTTTTTCCTATTGCATTAATCTTTTTTAGTACTTCAAGAACTTCGGCACTAGTTTGAGGATCAAGATTTCCGGTAGGTTCATCAGCAAGGATTAGCTCAGGGTCATTAAGTAATGCACGAGCAATAGCCACACGCTGTTGTTCTCCACCAGATAATTGATGTGGCATTTTTTTGCCAAATTCACCCATCCCTACTTTATTTAAAACTTCCTCAATTTTAGCTTCCATTTCACCGTTATCTTTCCAGCCTGTAGCTTTAAGCACAAATAACATGTTGTCATTTACGGTGCGATCTGGTAGTAACTTAAAATCTTGGAAAACAATTCCTATTTTTCGACGTAAAAACGGAATGTCATTTTCTTTTAAAGTTGCTAAATCAAAGTCAACAATTGTTCCTTCTCCCTCTGTCAAAGCCAAATCAGCGTATAGTGTTTTCATCAAACTACTTTTACCAGAACCTGTTTTACCTATGATGTAAAGAAATTCGCCATGCTTTACCTCCAAGTTTACATCAGATAAAATCGATTTGTTTTCTTGATAAATAGTTACATTTTTTAAGGATAGTACGGATTGTGACATGTTTTACATTTGTTTATGGGGTAAAAGTAAGAAGTTAACGCAACGATTCAAAATAAATTCTATTCTAATGCTTAGAATTCGATAAAAATCAAAGAACAAAATCAACCCCACTGTTTTTTAATAATAAGCCTCGAACAGTATGCGAACCAACAGCAATTGTAAAAAAATCATAATAAATCCTGTATTCAATTCGTTATAGACTTAGAATATAATACATTTGAATTATTAAAATAAAAGTACAATGCGTAAACTTTCTCAATGTTTTATAGGTAGCCTTTTTATCTATGCCACTAGTCTTAGTGCACAAAAAACAGCAATATATACTCATGACTCCAGGGAATTTGACAAAGCAGTTTCATTATTCAAAGATGATCAATATGCATCTGCCCAATTAATTTTTAATAAAGTAAAAGAAACAGCCACCACCGAAGAGCTAAAATCAGATTGTACTTATTATGTTGCAAACTGTGCCATTAGAACCAACCAGTCTAATGCAGATGAGTTGATGGAACAGTTTGTTACAGATTATCCCACGAGTGTAAAACAAAATCAGGCATATATTGAGGTAGCGCAATTTCACTTTAAACAAGGAAATTATCCTCAAGCATTGCAATGGTTTGATAAAGTAGACGAGTCTAGTTTGAGTAGAAAGGATCAAGATAAGTTTAATTTTCAAAAAGGATATGGGAATTTCAATGCTAAGAAACGCAAGGAGGCAACAACGTATTTTAACAAAGTAATTAACTCACAAGAATATGGATCTCAAGCCAAATACTATTTAGGATTTATGGCTTATGAGGGCGATGATTATAAGCAAGCAACTAAGTATTTTGATGAAGTTTCGGGCGAGGAGAAGTACAAAGAAAAATTGTCGTATTACCAAGCCGATATGAATTTTAAGCTTGGTAATTTTCAAAAAGCTATCGATTTAGGGCAAAAAGCAATGGCTGGTTCAAATGCTATAGAAAAATCAGAACTGAATAAAATCATTGGCGAAAGCCATTTTAATTTAAAACAATACAGCAACGCAATCCCTTTTTTAGAAGCATACAAAGGTAAAAAAGGGAAGTGGACAAATACAGATTTTTACCAGTTAGGCTATGCGCATTACAAGCAAAAAGATTTTGAAAATGCAATCAGTCAGTTTAATAAAATAATAGGAGGGAAAGATTTTGTGGCACAAAATGCCTACTATCATTTGGGCGAAAGTTACTTGAATACAGATAAGAAACAACAAGCATTAAACGCTTTCAAGAATGCATCTGAAATGGATTTTGATCTCGCCATTCAAGAAGATGCGAGTTTAAATTATGCTAAATTAAGTTATGAATTAGGTAATTCCTATCAAAGTGTACCCGCCGTTTTACAAGCTTTTTTAAAGAAATATCCGGAAAATGCTAATAAAACTGAAATCGAGAAATTATTGATAGACTCCTATATTACTTCTAAAAATTACAAGGAAGCGCTCGTATTATTAGAAAAAAATAAGTCACCCGAAAATAAAGTAGCGTACCAAAAAGTTCTTTTTTACCGAGGATTAGAATTGTACACGGACGCAAATTTTAATGAAGCTTTGAAAATGTTTACTAAGGCTTTAACCGAACAAAAAGATCCTGTTTTTACTGCAAGAACCATTTTTTGGAAAGCAGAAACAGAATATGTTTTAAATGATTTTAAAGAGGCTTTACTCACTTTCAAACAGTTTACAAATGCGGCTCAGGCAAATACGGTTCCGGAGTTTAAAAATCACAATTACAATATAGCATACACGTTCTTTAAGTTGAAAGAATACGAACAAGCTGGGAATTATTTTCAAAAACAAATTGATAACGCTACTGCGGATAAAGTTCGTTTTCAAGATTCTTATTTAAGACTTGCGGATTGTCGATTTGTAACTTCAAAATATGCGGAGGCCTTACAAGCGTATTCAAAAGTGGTAGACTCAAAAAGTGTAGATGCTGATTATGCTTATTTTCAAAGAGCTATTTCGTATGGTTTTATGGGTAAAAATGATAAAAAAATTAATGATTTAAATTCATTTTTAGCGGCTTATCAAAAATCTGATTATAGAGATGATGCGTTGTTTGAACTAGCAAATACCTATGTTGCTGAGAACGAAAATGACAAAGGAATTAAGACCTACGACAGATTGAATACCGAGTTTAAGAACGGAACATTTACTTCTAGGTCAATTTTGCGTCAAGGTTTAATTTTTTACAACACGGATAAAGATGATCAAGCATTAGTCAAATTTAAAAAAGTTGCTGCTGATTTTCCTAGAACTCCTGAGGCACTAGAGGCTGTTGCAACAGCTCGATTAATTTATGTTGACACGGGACGAGTAAATGAATATGCAACCTGGGTTAAAACACTTGACTTTGTTGCAGTAACGGATGCAGAATTAGACAATGATAGTTATGAGGCAGCCGAAAAACAATTTCAGCAAAACAATACAAAGCAAGCTATTGCTGGATTTGCAAGTTATGTAAATCAGTTTCCACGCGGACTTCATGCTTTACCTGCAAATTATTATTTAGCGCAACTGTATTTTACTGATGGTGCCGAAAATAAAACCATTCCGTATTATGAGTACGTTGTGGCTCAGCCTCGAAATGAATTTTCAGAGCAGTCTTTGTCTCGATTGTCTCAAATTTATCTTAAAAATAAAGATTCAGAGAAAGCAATTGCAATGCTAACTAGATTGGAAAACGAAGCAGAAACGTCTCAAAACAAAACTTTTGCTCAGTCTAATTTGATGAAATTGTATTACGATAAAAAAGACTATCCTAATTCGGGTGTTTATGCCGAAAAAGTATTGCTAAATCCTAAAACGGATAATGGAGTAAAAAGTGATGCTCAAATTATCATTGCACGCGCTGCAATCGTTAACGGAGACGAAGTAAAAGCGAAAAGCGCTTATGCAAAATTAATGACTACAGCCAAAGGAGAACTGGCAGCAGAGGCCTTGTATTATGATGCCTATTTTAAAAACAAAGAGGCTAATTATGAAGCTTCGAATACAGCGGTACAAAAATTAGCTAAAAGTTATTCTAGTTATAAATATTTTGGAGCTAAAGGATTGGTGCTAATGGCTAAGAATTTTTATGGATTGAAAGATAGTTTTCAAGCCACTTATATTTTAGAGAATGTTATTCAGAATTTCACTGATTTCCCAGATGTTGTTGCTGATGCCCAAAAAGAATTAGATATTATCAAAACCGAAGAGGCTAAAACAAACTCATCTGTAAATAAATAATTGCTGTACAGAATTGTTTGGAAATGTTGTTTGATTTTTAATAAAACAGAAAAATGAATTTAGATTTTTATATAGTAGATGTTTTTACGGATGCGAAGTATGCAGGCAATCAACTTGCTGTTTTTTTGGGTGCCGAAACTTTGAGCAAAGAGAATATGCAACAAATTGCAAAGGAAATAAACTTTGCCGAAAGTACTTTTATTACCCACATAAATACGGAAACAAATACTGCCGAAATTAAAATTTTTACCCCTGAACATGAAATGCAGTTTGCAGGTCATCCTATCATTGGGACATCATGGGTTTTAATGAATAAAATTTTCAATAACAATCCATCAACTATTACAATGCAGGTTCCTGTGGGAGTAATTCCTGTTACCTCACAGGATGGATTTATATGGCTTCAGGCAGCACAACCTACTTTTTTAGATGTTTATTTGAAAGATGATTTTTCTTCATTTAGTACTTTGTCACAAGATGATTTTGATACAAATTTCCCTATTCAAGAGGTGACTACTGGTAGCGCATTTGTGATGGTACCAGTAAAAAATGAAGAGGTGCTGGGCAAGATTGTTTTGGATAAAAATAAAGCAGAACAATGGTTGCGCCAAAATTGTAAAACACCACATAGGGCTTTTTATTTTTTTTGTTTAGAAAATGAAAAATTATCTAGCAGGATGATGTGTATAGAGAACAATCAATTAATTGAAGATGCAGCTACAGGTAGTGCCAGTACATGCTTGCAAGCATTTTTATTACAATACCACAATCCAAAAATAAAACTTGTCAATCACCAAGGGCATTTTATACAAAGGCCATCTCAAATTTATTTTGACGGAATAAAAAGTGGTGAAAATTATGAAATTAAAATAGGAGGGAAGTCTCAGTTTCTTGCAAAAGGAGTTTGGGAAGTATAAGCTTGCGTAAAAAAGCATTAAAAAAACAAGAAGTAAACACAACAGAAATGACATTGAATCCATCCATTATAAACGTACAGAATCATAGCAAAATCGGAATTTTAAAGCCGTTAGTATTGGGCTTTTTGTTTATGGGTATAATTCCAATTTCTTGGTCACAAAAAAAAGAGCAAATAGGGACAGAAACGGTGAACGTAGTCAAGCCATTTACTCCTAAAATTTCAGATGCCTTTAAAGTCAAAGAAGTTCCAGAACTTGAGGAAGAAGCTAATTCGAAAAAAGAAGCGGTTAAATATGCTATTTTTTCATTCCCAGTGGCATCAACTTTTACACCTTCAAAAGGAAAAGCACAAGGGGTTGAAAAGGAAAAACAACCTCATATTTTTAAAAATTATGCCACATTTGGTGCGGGTAATTATGGAACATTGGTAGGAGAACTGTTTGTGAATCATGATTTAAATGCTACTGATTATGTGGGTGGAATTTTCAGTCACCACTCCTCGCAAGGCGGGATTAACACGATAGATTTAGATAATAGTTTTTATGATACGGCATTCGATATTATGTACGGTTCAAATCAAAAAACACTTTCGTACAATCTGGATTTGGGTTACAATAACCAAATATATAATTGGTATGGTTTGCCAATGAATTTTGGAAATTCATTAACTAATTCTGATAAAGGAATTTTGCTTTCTAGTATTGATCCTAAACAATCGTATAATACTTTATCTTTCTCAGGGAATGTAGTGCTTACCGAGGGGATATTAGATAAAGCAACTGTGAAGTTCAATAGATTTACAGATCTTTATAAATCGGCCGAAAATCGTTTTGTAGTAAAGCCTACGCTAGAACTTAAAGTAATGGATTATGCTGTAAAAACAGATGTTATTGTGGATTATGTAGGCGGAAATTTTGCCACTAATAACAGCAATACAGCAGCCATTGATTATGGTTTTACAAATTTTGGACTCTCGCCAAGTTTTGTGATGCAAGAGAAAGATTGGACTTTAAACCTTGGTGCTACTATTTATTATAGTTTGGATACCAAGAATAGCAATAGCTCTTTATATGTCTATCCAAAATTTAATGCGTCTTACAAAGTGGTGGGCGATTTGATGATATTTTATGCTGGTGCCGAAGGGAATTTAAACCAAAATTCCTATCAAGATTTTGTGACCGAAAACCCATTTTTATCTCCAACCTTACTGATTAATCCAACCGATAATCAATATGAAATCTATGCAGGTCTTAAAGGAAAGTTGAGCAATACTGTGAGTTATACCTTGAGAGGTTCGTATAACAATGAGCGCAACAAGGCTTTGTTTAAAAGCAATGATTATAGTGAGAGCAGTACAAATATGAACTATGGTTTTGGGAACTCATTTCAAGTGGTGTATGATGACATGCGTACCCTTCGTTTTTTCGGAGAACTTAAAGCTGATTTTTCAAAGGATGTTTCTTTTGGAATAAACGGAAGCTTTAGCAGTTTTACAAATGATTTTCAACAAGAGGCTTGGAACTTACCAGCAATTCAGTTTAAAGCAAATCTTGACGTGGATATCACAGAGAAATGGTATGCTGGCGCGAATGTATTTTATGTAGGAGAACGTAAAGATGTTCAAAACAGTACTACTTTTTTACCATCAACTACTCCGATTATATTAGAAGGATATTTTGATGTGAATGCAAATGTGGGTTACAAATACAATGATCAATTAACGGGTTTTATAAAATTAAACAATCTAACCAATAACAACTATCAAAAATGGTTGAATTTCCCAGTGCAAGGTTTTCAATTTTTAGTGGGAGCCAATTATAAGTTTGATTTTTAATTTTTTTACCGAAGCACACGGTTCATAACGAATGCACAGAGACCACAGAAAATATAATTAAAATACTTCGTGAACATTGCGCTTTCTTTGTGAACTTTGTGGTTAAATTTTAAATTATGACTTTCAAACAAAAAATCCATACTCATTATTTACAATTGGTTCAAGACCGAATAGATGTCTTCAAAGACATGATTACGGCACTTACTGAGGATTCAAAAAATGATGCCAAAGGTTCCGCTGGCGATAAACACGAAACGGCTTTATCGATGATGCACCTTGAGCAAGAAAAACTCAATCATAAATTGAAAGAAGTATTGGGTCAAAAAGCCATTTTAGATAAAATTGATTCCAGTTCAAGTGCTAAAACTATTATTGTGGGAAGCTTGGTCAAAGCCAATGGGATTTATTTGTATGTAAGTGCAGCACTTCCTAAAATTGCTGTTGATGGTATCAATGTGATTGCACTTTCTCCGCAATCACCATTGGGCGCGAAGTTAATGGGAAACCAAGAAGGATTTACTTTTGAGATTAATGGTTCAAAGTATGTGATTAAATCAATTCAATAAAAATTTTATGCTATTTACACTTTACAAGTAGATTCTGTTTTTTATTTAGGTTTTAATTAGTATTTTATAGTATTTAGTTATTTTTGGTTTAAATATGTAACTAGATATTGGCTTTGTGTTTTACAGATGAAACTATAATCACATCTTTGCTTTATCAAAATAAATAAATTTATTTATAAAATATAGCATTATGTGTGGAATAGTATGTGCCTTCGACCTGAAACAAAAAGCAGAAGTTTTAAGACCTAAGGTTTTAGAAATGTCAAAAATAATTCGCCATCGTGGACCAGACTGGAGTGGAATCTTCAGCAACGAAAAAGCCATTTTATCGCATGAACGTTTAGCAATTGTGGACCCAGCATCAGGAAAACAACCTTTATTTAGCGAAGACAAACAACTTATCTTAGCTGCCAATGGTGAGATTTACAACCACAGAATATTGCGCAAACAATTCGAAGGGAAATACAACTTTCAAACAGAAAGTGATTGCGAAGTTATTTTGGCACTTTATAAAGAAAAAGGACCTCATTTTATTGATGAAATGAACGGAATTTTTGGCTTTGCCATTTATGATGTAGAGAAAGATGAATACTTCATTGCAAGGGATCACATGGGAATTATTCCTTTGTACATCGGTTGGGATGAGCACGGTACGTTTTATGTTGCTTCTGAATTGAAAGCCCTAGAAGGATATTGTACTAAAATACAATTGTTTCCTCCCGGACATTACATGACTAGTAAAGATGGAGAATTTGTACAATGGTATAAAAGAGACTGGACTGACTATGATGCTGTAAAAGATAACGAAACAAACATTCAAGATATAAAAGTAGCTCTAGAAGCAGCCGTTCACAGACAATTAATGAGTGATGTCCCTTATGGTGTTTTACTTTCTGGCGGGTTAGATTCCTCTATAACTTCGGCTGTAGCCAAAAAATTTGCACAAAAACGAATTGAGTCTGGTGATACTGCCGATGCTTGGTACCCACAACTGCACTCATTTTCAGTAGGATTAGAAGGTTCGCCAGATCTTGCAGCAGCGCAAATTGTAGCAAACCATATAGGAACCATTCATCACGAAATTAAATTCACGATTCAAGAAGGTTTAGATGCGGTCAAAGATGTCATTTACAACTTAGAAACTTATGATGTAACTACCATTAGAGCCTCAACACCTATGTGGTTGATGGCGAGAGTTATTAAGTCAATGGGTATAAAAATGGTGTTGTCTGGTGAAGGTGCTGATGAACTTTTTGGAGGGTATTTGTATTTTCATAAAGCGCCAAATGCAAGGGAATTTCACGAAGAGAATGTACGTAAACTAAGTAAGCTGCACATGTACGATTGTTTGCGTGCCAATAAAAGTTTAGCGGCGTGGGGAATCGAAGGCCGTGTTCCTTTCCTTGACAAAGAGTTCATGGATGTGGCCATGCGTATCAACCCGCAAGATAAAATGATTAACAAAGAACATCCTATGGAAAAATGGGTGGTTCGTAAAGCTTTCGAAGATATGTTGCCTCCAAGTGTGGCATGGAGACAAAAAGAGCAATTTAGTGATGGTGTAGGGTACAGCTGGATTGATACTTTAAAAGAAGTTGTTGCCGTTGAGGTTTCTGACGAACAATTGGCAAATGCCAAATATAAGTTTCCGTTGCAAACGCCTACATCAAAAGAAGAATATTATTACCGTTCTATCTTTCACGACCATTTTCCTAGTGATGCCGCCGCCTTGTGTGTACCTCAAGAAGCCAGCGTAGCTTGTAGTACTAAAATAGCTTTAGAGTGGGACGAAGCTTTCAAGAACATGAATGATCCATCGGGTAGGGCTGTAGCAAGTGTTCATGATGATGCTTACGCAAAAGTGTAGCAAAATAGCTTAATAATTAGTAAAGGAAACGCACCCGAAAGGAGTGCGTTTTTTTATGTATAAAAATAACATTAAACCTTAAAATGGTTTTAATTCTAAATTAATGCGCTCTATTTCAGGACAGTTTTTTATATTAGCGTGACTAAATTATAACTTATGAGAGCTTTTGCTTTACTTTTTTCTACACTATTTTTAATTTCATGTAACCAAAACGAAAAAATTATGGTGGATGCCATAATTACTGATGCTACCATTTACACCGTAAACAACACCTTTGAGAAAGCTACCGCTATGGCAATTGATAAAGGTAAAATTGTTGCAATTGGGACAGATACTGATATTGAAAATAAATACCAGTCTAAAAACATTACAAAGGCTGATGGGAAGTTCATTTATCCGGGATTAATAGATGCACATTGCCATTTTTACACCTATGGATTGAGCTTACAAGAGGTTGATTTGCGTGGAACAACGAGTATGGCAGACATCATAAGTCGTTTAAAAGCTTTTCAAAAAGAAAAAAATCCTGCGTTTATTGTTGGTAATGGTTGGGACCAAAACGATTGGGACGTAAAAAAATATCCAACAAAGGCTGATCTTGATGTTGCATTTCCTGATATTCCAGTAGTTTTAAACCGAGTAGACAGTCACGCCATTATTGTAAACAGTAAAGCTCTTGCACTTGCAGGAATTACAAAAGATACGAATGCCGAAGGTGGTCAAATAGAAATTGTAAACGGTGAGCCTACAGGAATTTTAGTAGACAATCCGATGGAATTGATTTTTAAAATTATACCTAAACCAACTCGTAAAATTCAAATAGCAGCTTTATTAGACGCTGAAAAAGTAATGTTTGATTATGGTTTAACAACCGTAAATGATGCTGGACTTGATCCAGATATTATTCACTTGATGGATAGTTTACAAAAAGCAAAATTGATGAAGCTTAATGTGTATGCTATGGTTACGGCCAATCAAAAAAATATTGATATGTACCTTAAAAAAGGAATTTACAAAACAGATCAACTTAATGTAAGATCTTTTAAAATGTATGGTGATGGAGCTTTAGGTTCGCGCGGCGCTTGCATGCACAAACCGTATTCGGATAAGCCGGGTCAATATGGAGCCCTACTAGCGCCTGTTGTAGGACTAAAATCGGTTGCGAAACAAATTGCGAATTCAAATTTTCAATTGAATACACACGCTATTGGCGATTCTGCAAATACAGTAATTTTAAAAATTTACAAAGAGGTTTTGGCTGGAACCAAAGACAGACGATGGAAAATAGAACATGCTCAAGTGTTGCGTGAAGCCGATTTTGATTATTTCAAATTTGGCATTATTCCATCTGTTCAACCCACGCACGCTACATCAGATATGTATTGGGCCGAAGAACGCCTTGGAAAACAAAGATTGAAAAACGCTTATGCTTTCAAAAAACTCCTTCAAAAAGCTGGGACGGTTGCTTTAGGAACAGATTTTCCTGTGGAGGAAGTGAACCCAATGCTTACTTTTCATGCTGCCGTAACTCGTAAAGATGTTAAGGATTATCCAAAAGGTGGTTTTCAAATGGAAAATGCACTTACTCGTGCCGAAACCTTGAGAGGAATGACGCTCTGGGCCGCTTATTCTAATTTTGAAGAAAAAGAAAAAGGAAGTTTAGAAGTAGGCAAATGGGCTGATTTTGTAATTTATGACGAAGATTTAATGAAAGTGAAAGAAAACATGATGGTCAAAATGAAACCAATTAGTACTTTTATTAAAGGACAAAAAGTAAAATAACAAAGTAAGTATAGTATAAGTTGATTTTATCTTTAAAATCAGAAATTGAAATGGTTTTTTGTTTCATTTTTAATTGAATGTGTTGTTTTTACTTTCAAATAGAAATTAAAGATGTTAATTGTGTTTTAAATGTGTAGTCGGAAATGCATATTTGCAGTTCCCGTTTGTTTAACAATTAAATATAATAAGTATGTGTGGAATATTGGCCATCATTGGTAAAGGAAAAGAAGAGCAATTGGTTAGAGATCTCTCTAGTCGAATGTCACATCGTGGACCTGATGAACGGGATTTGTATGCCATGCCTAATGGTCATTATTTAAGCCATGAGCGACTTTCTATAATTGACTTGCATTCAGGAAAACAACCTATTCAAGGTACAACTACTGCTTACATGGTTCACAATGGTGAAATATATAATTATTTGGAATTAAAGCAAGAATATTTGAGTAACCATGTATTTCGTACCCAATCAGATTCGGAAGTAATTGTGCATCTTTATGAAGAGTTTGGATATAATTTTTGTGATAAATTAGACGGAGATTTTGCTTTTGTAGTCATTGATGGGGATGATTATATAGCCGCTAGAGATCCGTTGGGTGTGAAGCCCCTGTATTACGGTTTAGATGAAAGAGGCAGGATGTACTTTGCTTCAGAAATGAAAGCTATTGCAGATCAATGTAAGACTTGTTCAACTTTTCCGCCAGGACATTATTATACCGCAAAAACAGGTTTTGTAAAATATTACAAGCCAGAATATGAGTATTTTGTAAACGAATACCAAGATGTAGATTATCAATTACTCCGTGAATATTTGACTACTGCTACTCAAAAAAGGTTAATGGCAGATGTTTCATTAGGGGTTTTGTTATCAGGTGGTTTAGATTCGTCATTAACAACAGCAATAGCTTCCCGTTTACTTAAAAATAAATCAGAACCCTTGCACTCCTTTGCAATAGGAATAAATGAAAATGCTCCAGATATTGTTGCAGCCAGAAAAGTGGCTAATTTTTTAGGAACACAACATCATGAAGTTTTTTTTACAGTGAAGCAAGGTATTGATGTACTTGAAAAAATAATTTACCAAATAGAAACATATGATGTAATCTCGGTGAGAGCAAGTGTTCCAATGTATTTTTTGTCGAAAGTTATTGTTGAAAAAGGGATTAAAGTAGTTTTATCTGGCGAAGGTGCTGATGAAATTTTTGGAGGATATTTGTATTTTGCAAATGCTCCTTCAGTAGCTGATTTTCAACGCGAAACAATAGAGAGAGTACAAAAAATATTTACTGCCGATTTGTTGAGAGCTGATAAAGCAACAATGGCTCACGGTCTTGAAGTTAGATTGCCTTTTTTAGATCAAGCCTTTTTGGATCTTGCCATTAGGATTAATCCAGAACAAAAACTACCTAAAACGTTTGGTGGTAAAGAAAAATATATTTTACGAAAAGCATTTGACACTCCTGATGATCCTTATTTACCGGATGATATTTTGTGGAGGCAAAAAGAACAATTTTCAGATGGAGTGGGTTACAGTTGGGTAGATCAATTAATTGCTTATTGTGCAACTCAAGTATCTGATGAACAATTGGCCACAGCTTCAACAACTTTTCCGTATAATTCGCCTACAACAAAAGAAGCTTATCTTTATCGTTCTATTTTTCAAAAGCATTTCCCGCAATTGAGTGCTGCCCAAACAGTAAGAAAGTGGATTCCAAAGTGGCAAGAAAATTTAGATCCTAGTGGAAGAGCTAATGCTGCTCACGAAGAATCAGCATACGCTGGAAAAGCATAAATTTTAAATACGATATTCATTATTTTATCTTGAAAGATTTTCAAAACCACCTATAAACAGTGGTTTTTGAAAGTCTTTTTTTGTGCTTCCTAATTTTTTATTTTGTGTTTCATACTGAATCAGTGATACGATTCGTTTTTTATCTGTTTTTTGTAAACAAATGTTAATAACTTAAATCCTTTAAAACTGATTTTAACGGTAATATAATTTGCGTTTTTATATATTTGCGTGTTATACAAAAATTACATTTTTAGAATAAAGATATGAGCGAAGAAATCAAGAAGGACAATTATTCAGCGGATAGTATTCAAGCATTAGAAGGAATGGAGCACGTAAGGATGCGTCCATCAATGTATATAGGTGATGTAGGTGTAAGAGGTTTACACCACTTGGTATATGAAGTAGTAGATAACTCTATTGATGAGGCTATGGGTGGCCATTGCGATACCATTAGGGTAGATATCAACGAAGATGGTTCGATTTCTGTTGAAGATAATGGTCGTGGAATTCCTGTTGGTATTCACAAAAAAGAAGGGGTTTCTGCGCTTGAAGTTGTAATGACAAAAATTGGTGCAGGAGGAAAATTCGATAAAGATTCTTATAAAGTATCTGGAGGTTTACACGGTGTGGGTGTATCTGTAGTAAATGCATTATCAAACCATTTAAGAGCCACTGTTCATAGCAGTGACGGTAAGATTTATGAACAAGAATATGAAAAAGGGAAAGCATTATATCCGGTAAAACAAATTGGTGAAACGACAAAGAGAGGTACCATCGTAACTTTTTACCCAGACCCAACTATTTTTACTCAAACTATTGAGTATTCTTATGATACACTTTCGGCACGTATGCGTGAATTGTCTTTCTTGAATAAAGGAATTACAATCACTTTTACTGATAAAAGAGAATTAGATAAAGATGGGAATTTTGTTTCTGAGGTTTTTCATTCAGATGAGGGTTTAAAAGAATATATCCGTTATTTAGATGGTAACAGAGAACCTATTATTGCACATGTAATCTCAATGGATCACGAAAAGGGAGAAATTCCAGTGGAAGTAGCTTTGATCTATAACACCAGTTATACCGAAAACATTTTTTCATACGTAAATAATATCAACACGCATGAGGGAGGAACACACCTGCAAGGTTTTAGAACGGGTCTAACTCGATCTTTGAAGAAATATGCTGATGCATCTGGAATGTTAGATAAATTAAAGTTTGATATTTCTGGGGATGATTTCCGCGAAGGTCTTACGGCTATTATATCTGTCAAGGTTGCTGAACCACAGTTTGAGGGGCAGACTAAAACGAAACTTGGAAACAGAGAAGTAGTTTCTCCAGTGAGTCAAGCAGTAAGTGAAATGATTGAAAATTATTTGGAAGAAAATCCAAATGATGCTCGAATTATAGTTCAAAAAGTAATACTTGCCGCTCAAGCCCGTCACGCAGCTAAAAAAGCACGTGAAATGGTACAGCGTAAAACTGTAATGGGTGGAGGCGGATTGCCAGGTAAACTTTCTGACTGTTCTGAGCAAGATCCTGCAAAATGTGAAGTATATCTTGTCGAGGGAGATTCGGCAGGTGGAACCGCCAAACAAGGACGTGATCGTGCATTTCAAGCAATTTTGCCATTACGTGGTAAAATTTTGAACGTAGAAAAAGCAATGCATCACAAAGTTTTTGAAAACGAAGAGATCCGAAACATTTTTACAGCACTTGGTGTTACAATTGGAACCGAAGAAGACAGTAAAGCATTAAATATATCAAAGTTACGTTACCACAAAGTAATTATTATGTGTGATGCCGATGTCGATGGTAGTCACATTTCTACGCTAATCTTAACGTTTTTCTTCCGTTTTATGAAAGAGTTAATAGAGGAAGGTCACGTATACATTGCAGCACCACCTTTATATTTAGTTAAAAAAGGAAATAAAAAGGAATATGCTTGGAACGATGTACAACGCGATCAGGCGAATGAAAGAATGGGCGGAAGCGCCGGAATTCAACGTTATAAAGGTCTTGGGGAGATGAATGCAGAGCAATTGTGGGAAACTACAATGGACCCTAATTTTAGAACATTACGTCAGGTAACTATTGACAGTTTAGCCGAAGCAGATAGAGTTTTTTCTATGTTAATGGGTGATGAGGTTCCTCCAAGAAGAGAATTTATAGAGAAAAATGCAGTATATGCTAATATTGATGCTTAATTTTAAAATACAATAGAAACCAATAAACATTAAATAACCAAAATAACAATTAACCGAATAAACTTAATAATATGAAAGTTACCATTGTAGGTGCAGGAAATGTAGGTGCGACATGTGCTGATGTGATTTCTTATAGAGGAATTGCTAGCGAAGTAGTTTTGTTGGACATAAAAGAAGGTTTTGCCGAAGGTAAAGCGCTCGATATTATGCAATGTGCAACAAATACAGGTTTTAATACCAAAGTGTCTGGCGTTACAAATGATTATGCAAAAACTGCTGGAAGTGATGTAGTGGTAATTACATCTGGAATACCAAGAAAACCAGGTATGACACGCGAGGAGTTAATAGGTATAAATGCAGGAATTGTGAAAACGGTTGCTGAAAATGTATTGAAACATTCTCCGGAAACCATAATAGTTGTAGTTTCAAATCCTATGGATACAATGACTTATTTGGCATTGAAATCTACAGGATTGCCAAAAAATAGAATTATAGGAATGGGTGGGGCTTTAGATAGTTCTCGCTTTAGAACGTATTTGTCTCTAGCGTTAGACAAGCCAGCAAATGATATTTCAGCAATGGTTATTGGTGGTCATGGAGATACAACAATGATTCCTTTAACACGATTGGCTTCTTATAATGGGATACCCGTATCTCAATTTTTATCAGAAGAAGAGTTGCAAAAAGTAGCTGCCGATACTATGGTGGGTGGTGCTACACTGACAGGTTTACTCGGTACTTCAGCTTGGTATGCTCCAGGAGCTTCTGTTGCTTTTTTAGTAGATAGTATTTTGAACGATCAAAAGAAAATGATTGCGTGTTCTGTGTTTGTTGAAGGTGAGTATGGTCAAGAAGATATTTGTATCGGTGTACCGTGTATCATTGGTAAAAATGGTGTAGAAGAAATTCTGAATATTGAATTAAATGATTCTGAAAAGGCTTTGTTTGCCAAAAGCGCTGATGCTGTGCGACAAATGAACGATGCCTTAAAGGACATTTTATAGAAATACCAAATGTATAGGAATTCAAAGACTGCTAGTTGCATAGCAGTCTTTTTCTTGATATTAATCAATAAATAAATTGGTTAATCATAACCTTAATTATATATTTGCTCGGTTTAAAAAAAATACTACGGTACAAAATCTATTTTTTTTTCTTGTTTGTAATAATTAAAAAACTGATTTTCAATGCTTAAGTTGAAATTATAATATAAAATAATTAATTTTTAGTAATAATGCAGAATAAAGGACTTATTAAATTTTTCGCAATTCTATTTGCATTGGTAAGTATTTACCAACTTTCTTTCACTTTTTTGGCCAATAACATCAAAAGTGATGCTAAAGTTTTTGCAGGAGATAATCCTGATAAAGAGTTGAAATATTTAGATTCTATTGGTAAAGAAAAAATATTAAACCTTGGATTTACTGATTTTACTTATGATGAAGTAAAAAACAAACAAATCAACAAAGGTCTTGACTTAGAAGGAGGAATTAACGTAATTCTTCAAATTTCTATCAAAGATGTTTTGAGAGGTTTATCAAACAACTCTAAAAATCCAGTTTTTAATAAGTCGCTAGCTGATGCTTCGGCTAATTTTGAAGGAAACAAAACATATTTAGATAAATTTTACGAGGCTTTTGATGCTAATTCAAAAGGAACTGTAAAACTTGCTTCTCCTGATATTTTTGCAAACAGATCTTTACAAGGTGAAGGTGGTGTTAGTTTTCAAATGACTGACGCTGAGGTTCAAAAAGTTATCAAGAGAAAAGTAGACGAATCTATTGAAAGTGCTTTTAAAGTACTAAGAGAGCGTATTGACAAATTTGGAGTAACGCAACCTAACATTCAAAAATTAGGAGAAACAGGAAGAATTCTTGTGGAACTTCCTGGTGCTAAGGATGTTGATAGAATTAAAAAATTATTAGGAGGTAAAGCACAACTTGAATTTTGGGAAACGTACAAAATTGAAGAAGTTGGTAATTTCTTAATGGCTGCTAATGAAGCATTGAAAAAAACTGAAATCAAAACAAATGTTGTAAAGCCAGTTGTAAAAGATTCATTGAGCGCGTTATTAACTGATACAAAAGATTCAACAGCTGCAAAAAAAGGACAAAATCCTTTGTTTGATAAAATAGTAAGTCAAGGAGGCGGGCCGGTTTTAGGTTTGTTTTCTCCTAAAGATACTGCTACTATTAATGCGTATTTTAAAAGACAGGATATAAAAATTTTATTACCTGCTACATTGACTTACGCTAAATTTGTTTGGGGTAAACCTCTTAATATTACTGATGATAAGCAAAAGCAAATTGAAGTAGTAGAATTATACGCTTTACGCGGTAACAGAGATAACAACCCAGCAATGGTTGGCGCTGTTGTAACAGATGCAAAAGATACTTTTGATCAGTTAGGAAAACCTGCTGTTTCAATGCAAATGAATTCACAAGGTGCTAAAGGTTGGGAAGAATTAACAGGTAGAGCATTTACTCAGAAAAGTAATATAGCCATTGTTTTAGATAATGTAGTGTATTCTGCTCCAGGAGTAACTAGTGGACCTATTTCTGGTGGAAGATCTGAAATTTCTGGTGCATTTGACGTAACAGAAACTAAGGATTTAGCTAACGTACTTAATGCGGGTAAATTACCAGCTTCTGCTGATATTATTCAGTCAACTGTAGTAGGTCCTTCATTAGGTCAGGCTTCTATTGATGCTGGATTGACATCATCAATCATTGGTTTTTTACTAGTTTGTTTCTGGATGGTTTTTTATTACGGAAAAGCAGGTTGGTATGCTAACTTAGCCTTGTTATTAAACTTATTGTTTTTGTTCGGTATTATGGCAAGTTTTGGTTTTGTATTAACATTACCAGGTATTGCAGGTATTGTATTGACTTTGGGTACAGCGGTAGATGCGAACATCATTATATACGAAAGGGCTAAAGAGGAATTACGTGATGGTAAATCTTTATCAGAGGCTGTATCTTCGGCCTACGGATGGCATGGTGCAATGCGTTCTATCATTGATGCAAACGTTACACACGTATTAACTGGTGCGATCTTGTTTATTTTTGGGACAGGTCCAATTAAAGGTTTTGCATTAACATTACTTATAGGTATAGCAACTTCATTATTTACATCAATTTTTATAGCAAGAATTTTTATTGATAAAAATATCGCTGGAAAAGCTGATTTAACGTTCTGTACCAATATGACTAAAAATTGGTTTACAAACTTTAACTATGACTTTATCAAAATCAAAAAATTTACTTACATCTTCTCTTCAGTTGTTGTAGTTGTAAGTTTGATTTCTATTTTCTTTGTTAATGGTTTAGATCAAGGAGTTGATTTTGTGGGAGGTAGAACTTTTCAAGTTAAATTTGAAAAACCAATAGATGCTTCTGTAGTTTCAGAAGAATTATCTACTGCATTTGGTACTCCAGTAGAAGCTAAAGTTCTAGGGGATGATGATCAATTGAAAATCACTACTAAGTATAAAATTAAAGAAGATGGTATTGCAGTAGATAAAGAGGTGAATGAAAAATTATACAATGCATTAGCTAAGTATTTTCCAAACACATCTTATGATAAATTTACCAATACTTTTGATGGTAAAAAAGTTGGAGTATTACAAGCTTCTAAAGTTGGTGCTTCTATCTCCGAGGACATCAAAACAAATTCTTACTGGGCTGTTTTAGGTGCTCTTGCAGTTATCTTTTTATACCTTATGATCTCTTTCCGTAAGTGGCAGTATTCATTAGGTGCGATTGCAGCGGTAGCGCATGACGTTATATTTGTATTAGGAATTTACTCTTTATGTTATAAATTCATGCCTTTCCACATGGAAATGGACCAACACTTTATTGCTGCTATTCTTACTGTAATTGGGTATTCAATGAATGATACAGTAATTGTATTTGACAGAATTAGAGAGTTTATTTTAGGAAAAAGAAAAGGAAGTTTTGAGAGTATTGTAAATGCATCGATTAACACTACTTTATCAAGAACATTAAATACTTCATTGACAATGATTTTAGTATTATTGACTATGTTCCTTTTTGGAGGTGAGTCGATCAGAGGATTTATTTTTGCAATGTTAGTAGGTATTATTGTGGGTACATATTCATCTTTATTTATTGCTACTCCAGTTGTAGTAGATACTTTTACTAAAGAGGATAAAAGCACAATTGAAAAAGAACATGCTGCATAATAATTTATAGTAGTATTGCTATTAAAAAAAAAGGTTCAACGTAAGTTGAACCTTTTTTTGTTATTATTGTACCTTAATATTTAATCTCTTTGCATGAAATCGTATTTGTTTTTTATTATAATCTATTGGATGATTGCTTTTTCCTTTGTGAGTAATGCTCAGGAGATTCAGGATGATACAAAAATTGGTTTTTCCATAGGATATGGTAGTGAGTTTAAAAATAGAAATTATACCTATTCAAATCAATATTTTAAGTTGCAGTTTTTGACCACCTTTAAAAAGGCTAAAAGATTTAGCTATGATTTGGTTTTGCAACCTGAGTATAATAGAGGTGTACATCAACTTTTAAATCTCTACTTTGTTAAACCTGAAGAGGAAAATTATATTGAAAAAAGAGAAAAGTATACGAAATTAAAGACCTGTAATGAATACGTTCTGAATGTAGGATTGTTGATGCGTTTTTCTTTTTCAAAGAGATCTAATTTGTATATGCTGGGAAGTGCAGGTCCAATGTATATTGATACTGCAACAGAGCGATTATCAAAAGGTTTTGCTTTTGCAGATGTTTTAGCTTTGGGTTTTAACTATAAAATGGGCCAGTTTATACTGGATGTAAGACCTAATTTTAGGCATACTTCTAATGCAGGTTTGCAAAATAGTAATGCGGGTTTCAATACTAAAAACATTGAATTTGGAATTCTGTATACTCCAAAAAAAAAGCGTTAAATCTATATTGAATTAACGCTTTTTGTATATTAAAAATGTTTGTCTAATTTTTTTTGGCTCTGATAACAAAATACAATCCTATTAGTACAAAGGGTATACTAAGCCATTGTCCTGTTGAAAATAATCCGAGTGCATTTTCAAATCCTCCTTGGCTTTCCTTAACAGATTCAACGATGAATCGAACTGTAAATAAAAGGACTAAGAACATCCCGAATATATATCCACTATTATTTCTTTTTTCAGTTTTCCAATACAAGAAAAATAATGCAGCAAATACAAAGATATAGGCAAAAGCTTCATATAACTGAGTAGGATGTTTAACCGGTACTTGTTCTAGTAGTGTTGCAAAATTTGGGTCATTTGCAATAGCATAGTAGGCATAGTTTGGATTTGAAATTTGTGTTGCATTAACAGCATCTTGTGGGCTAAATTGATCTCTTAAAAACTTGATTCCAAAAGGTGAAGTAGTAACGTTTCCAATAATTTCGGAGTTAAAAAAGTTTCCTAAACGTACAAAAATTGCACCACTAGCAACCGGAATAACAACGCGATCTAAAATCCATAATTGAGGTCTTTTTAAAATATTTTTGCTGTAAAAATACATGGCAATAATAATTGAAATTGCTGCTCCATGACTGGCTAATCCTTGGTAACCTGTAAACTCAAAACTTGGACTAAAACGAAACGGCAATAAAATTTCTGCTAAATGGTTGCGATAATATTCCCAATCGTAAAAAAATACATGGCCTAAACGAGCTCCTGCTAAGGTAGCAAGGACAGTCCAAATGAATAAAGAATCTAGTTTTTCAATAGATTCTCCTTCTCTATCAAAAATGTGTTTCATGATATACCAGCCTAAACCAAAGGCTACAACAAACATTAAACTGTAAAATCTAATCATGAAAAAACCTAAATCAATTCCTTCTGATGGGTTCCAAACTAAGTTTAATGCGTGTTTCATGTGTTTTTTTTTAATTTTGTATCGTAAAATTAGTGATTATTATAAGAGAAGATATTAACTCTTTGTTGTTTTTTTGGGAACTGGATCATATCCTGTTTTTCCCCAAGGTTGACAGCTCAAAATACGTTTTACACCAAGAAAAGTTCCGTAAAATAAACCATGTACTTGCAAAGATTCAATCATATAATGAGAACAAGTAGGTTCAAAACGGCATGCTGCTGGTGTAAATGGAGAAATTGCGACTTGATAAAACCGTACTAAAAATACAAGCGGAAAAATTAATATTTTTTTGATCATGTTTTTTGCTTGTCATTTATAAACTAGTTAATGCTAAACGTAGTTCCCTCTTTACCGTCTTTTAATTGAATTCCAAGTGCAATTAATTGATCTCTAATTTGATCAGACAAAGCAAAGTTTTTATTCTCTCTTGCTTGTTTTCTCATTTCAATAAGCATGTTTACTGTACCTTCTAATTTATTTTTAGTGGTATCCGAAAGTTTTTCATCTTCTAATCCTAAAACATCAAATACAAAACCCTGCATTGTTACTGTAAAAATCTGTAATTCCTCTTGATTAAGTGTTTCTTTGTTGTCTTTTAAAAGATTTATGAATCGAACACCATCAAATAGTTGAGCAATTAATATAGGTGTATTAAAATCATCGTTCATAGCATCGTAACATGATTGTCTCCAGGAAGCAATGTCTAGCGTACTTTCATTTGAAACAGGAATTTCAGATAATGAATTCATCGCTTCCATAAGTCTTTTAAACCCTTTTTCAGCTGCTACAATTGCATCATCAGAAAAATCAAGAATACTTCTGTAATGTGCTTGTAGCATAAAAAAACGTGCCACAGATGCTGAAAATGCCTTACTTAAGATGGTGTTTTCACCGGTCAAAATCTCTCGTGGTAAAATATTGTTACCGGTAGACTTTGCCATTTTTTTACCATTTAGAGTTAGCATATTCGCGTGCATCCAGTAGTTCACAGGAGTTTGTCCTGTGCAAGCTTCATTTTGTGCAATTTCACATTCGTGATGTGGAAATTTTAAATCCATCCCGCCACCGTGAATGTCAAAATGATTGCCTAAATATTTAGTGCTCATGGCAGTACACTCTAAATGCCATCCTGGGAAACCATCACTCCATGGTGAAGGCCAGCGCATGATATGTTGTGTTTCTGCTTTTTTCCAAAGTGCAAAATCTTGAGGATTTCTTTTGTCACTTTGCCCATCAAGATCACGTGTATTGGCAAGCATGTCTTCAATGTTTCGACCGCTTAATTTTCCGTAATGATTGGTTTCGTTAAACTTAACAACATCAAAATAAACAGATCCATTTGCTTCATAGCCTATTCCTGATGCGATAATTTTTTTTACAATTTCAATTTGTTCAATGATATGACCTGTTGCAGTAGGTTCAATACTTGGAGGTAAAAAATTGAAAGCACTTAAAATATCATGAAAATCTACGGTATAGCGTTGTACTACCTCCATAGGTTCTAATTGTTCCAGACGCGCTTTTTTTGCAATTTTATCTTCTCCTTCATCTACATCGTCTACAATATGACCAACATCGGTAATGTTTCGAACGTAGCGCACTTTATAATCAAGATGTAAAAAATACCTAAAAATCATATCAAATGACATGAATGTTCTTACGTTTCCTAAATGAACATTGCTGTAAACTGTAGGTCCACAAACGTACATGCCTACATTTCCCTCAATTATAGGTTCAAAAAGTTCCTTTTCTCCAGATAATGAATTGTAAATTCTGAGTTTTTGGTTACTGTATAATGGCATTTTGGCTGTATATTTTACTCAACAAATCCCCTATAAAAAGGGGAGTTGAGTTGTGAATGTGTTATTGTATTTTTTTTATCTTTTACTATTTGAAAAGATCAACTTTTCGAATTTTTTTTGATAATATGGGATTTAGACTAGAACTTTGTTTCTAATTTAATGTAATCTAAAAACTCTCTTCTGGTTACAGTGTCTTTGAATTTTCCGCCAAACTCAGATGTTACGGTGCTGCTTTCAATATCGCTTATTCCTCTTGAGTTAACGCATAAGTGTTTTGCATCTATCACACAAGCTACATCTTCAGTCCCAAGCGCTATTTGTAATTCTTGAACAATTTGCATGGTTAAACGCTCTTGAACTTGAGGTCTTTTAGCATAATATTCTACGATACGATTCATTTTGGATAAACCAATAACAGTTCCGTTTGAAATATACGCTACATGAGCTCTGCCTATTATAGGCAATAAATGATGTTCACAAGTAGAATACACGATAATATTCTTCTCCACCAACATTTCTCCATATTTGTAATTGTTGTCAAATGTTGATGCTTTTGGTTTTCTATTAGGATTTAATCCACCAAAAATTTCTTTAACAAACATTTTTGCTACTCTATTTGGGGTTCCTTTAAGACTATCATCTGTTAAATCCATTCCTAGGGTTAGTAGAATGTTTTCAACATCTTTTTTTATTTTTTCAATTTTATCATCATCAGAGATGTCAAATGCATCTTTTCTAATTGGATTATTTGCGGACAAACTCACGTGATTGTCACCTATTTCGTCTTGAAATTCTTCGTTTTTTATCATTAAAAGAAACTATTATAGTGGGTATATTTATTCAAGCGGTAAAGATAATAATAAATAACAAAGTTTTTCAATGGCGCTTACTATTTAAGAGTACTTTATGGCTTTGCATGTTGTTTTTTACCGTTTTATTCTAAAAAAAAGAAAGGCAAAACTACAGTAGATTTGCCTTTCTTTTTATGGATAAAAATTGTTTTTATAACGTGTTGTAAGCTGGAATTGCAGCTTTTAAAATGGCAACAGCTTTTATTAGATCTTCTTTTTTTAACACATACGCTATACGTACTTGGTTTAAACCCATTCCTGGAGAAGAGTAAAAGCCAGCAGCTGGAGCTACCATAACAGTTTCACCATTTAAGTCAAAGCTTTCTAAAAGCCATTGTGCAAAAGCATCTGCATTATCAATAGGTAATTGAGCGATACAATAAAAAGCACCTTTTGGCTTGCTGATAACAACACCATCAATTTTGTTTAATTCTTCAATTAAGGTATCTCGTCTTTCTCTATATTCTGATATAACTTCATCAAAATAAGACTGAGGCGTGTCTAAAGCTGCTTCGCTAGCAATTTGTTCTATGGTAGGCGGACTCAAACGTGCTTGTGCAAATTTCATAGCCGCTGCCATCACTTCTTTATTTTTTGATGTGATACAACCTATTCTTGCGCCACACATGCTGTAACGTTTTGATACAGAATCAATCATTATAGCATGCTCTTCTAGTCCAGGAATACTCATTACAGAATAATGTATATCGCCATCATAAGTAAATTCACGATAAACTTCATCAGATATTAAGAATAAATCATGCTTTTTTACAAGTTCTGCCAGTTGCAAAATTTCTTCTTTTGAGTATAAATACCCTGTTGGATTTCCAGGGTTACAAATTAAGATTGCTTTGGTCTTTGGGGTAATTAATTTTTCAAAATCGGCTACTGCAGGTAATGCAAAACCGTTTTCGATTGTTGATATTACTGGAACAACGGTAACACCTGAAGCAGTTGAAAAACCATTGTAATTAGCATAAAAAGGTTCAGGAATAATAATTTCATCCCCTTGATCCATTGTGCTTCCCATTGCAAATAGCAATGCCTCAGAACCTCCAGTGGTAATGATGATATTTTCTGTAGATACATCAATACCTTGCTGCGTGTAATAATTCGATAATTTTTTACGATACGATTCATTTCCAGCAGAATGACTGTATTCTAAGATGGTTAAGTCAATATTTTTTACAGCCTGCATTGCAACTTCAGGAGTTTTTATGTCCGGTTGTCCAATGTTTAAGTGGTATACTTTATGGCCTTTCTTTTTTGCAATTTCAGAGAATGGTACCAATTTACGTATTGGTGATTCAGGCATTTGTTTGCCTTTGTTCGATATAGTTGGCATAATTTTGAATTATTGATGCACAAAATTGCGATTTTTTTTCGAAAGTAAATGCAATAAAAAGGTTTATCAATTGTTAAATCTTCATTTTTTAACTTTTTATTTATTATTTTTATGACAAATATAAATAATGAAAGCAATTCTACTTTTCTTCTTACTGAGTGTAATTTTTCCTATTTATTCTCAAGATGGTTTTCAGTTTCAAGGTAAAGCGACTAAAACGGTTGTTCCTTTTCAGTTGATTAATAATTTAGTTTTTGTACCCATAAAAGTAAACGGTGTTGAGCTTAATTTTTTATTGGACACAGGTGTTGCCGAAACCATTCTTTTTAGTCTGGAAGAAAAAAAAGAGTTCCGTTTTCTAAATACAGAGAAAATAACCTTAAGAGGTTTGGGAAGTCAAAGATCTGTAGAAGGATTAAAATCAACTAACAATACACTAGCCTTTGGTCATATAATTAATAGAAATCATTTGTTGTATATTGTTTTAGATCCAGAATTTAATTTTTCTTCTCATGTGGGTATTCCAGTAAATGGAATTATAGGTTATCAGTTTTTCAGAAATAATCTGATAGAAATTGATTACCAGCATAAGAAAATTATTGTTTATAAGGATGATGAAAAGAATAGACTAAGGGTATCTAAAAAAGCAACTGTTTTACCCATTATAGTAGAAAAATCTAAACCTTACATATATAGTAATGTAAGTATTGATACTAGTTTCATTCCTGTTAAGTTATTAATTGATATAGGTAACAGTGATGCGTTATGGTTGTTTAATAACAATAGAAATGATTTGCAAATTCCCTCTAAAAATTTTGATGACTTTCTAGGAAGGGGTTTTAGTGGAGACATTGAAGGGAAAAGAGCTAGAATAACTCGTTTTGAGCTGGGATCTTTTCATTTTGATAGTCCATTAGCTGCCTTTCCCGATAGTGTGTCTATTAAAAATGTTGAAATGGTTCCTGGCAGAATGGGATCGGTGGGAGGTGAAATTATGCGTAGATTTAAAGTGGTTTTTGATTATAAGAAACAAGAACTTTTTTTGAAAAAAAATAGTAATTTTAAAAGCTCATTTACTTACAATAAAAGCGGCATAGAGATAGAGCATTACGGTCTTGTATGGGTACAAGAAACAGTAAAAATGGAAAGTGTATCTTCAAGTTTGAGTTATAGTAAAAGTAGAGGAGGAGTAACATTTTATCCCAATGATTTTAAATACAAGTTTCAGTTAAAACCAATTTTTCAAATATCACATGTAAGAAAAAATTCAGCTGCTGCAAAATCAGGTTTAAAAAGTGGTGATATAGTTGTGAAGATTAATAGACTCAATCCTTATGAAATGACACTACAAGAGATTAGAGCTTTGTTTAAAGCTGATGATAATAAGTGGATTTCTCTAGATGTAAAGCGTAATAATATACCCCTAAAATTTCAATTTAAACTGGATGACATTTTGTAGTTTATCATCCAGAGAAATAAAGAATTAGTTTGTAATGACTTCGCCTTTTATTTTTAGAGCAATTCTACCTCCATCATAATTGATGGCGTTAGATTCAACAGTTATTGTTTTTCTAATTGGACCTGGAGCCATGTTGTATTTTACACTTATTTTTCCAGTTTTTCCTGGCATTATTGGCTCGTTTGGTTTTGTTGGAACGGTACATCCGCACGTAGACAAAACATTTGTAATAAGTAATGGAGCGTTTCCTGTATTTGTAAAAATAAAATCCCGAACTCCATTTTCAGTATTTTTAACTTTTCCGTAGTCAATTGTATTATCAGGAGCTTCAAAATCAATTTTTGGTCCGTTTTGGGCAAAGCTAATACTTGAAAACAAAATTAATGTCAATAGTGTAATAGTTTTTTTCATTGTAGTTGTTTGATTCGGTTAAGTAAATATACCGTGTTTATAATTATAGAACAAAATTTTATTTCTCTTTTTATAGTCTACTTAATTATTTACTTTTGTTCACTATATATAAATACAAATATCAGACCAAAGACTACAGCTGCATTTTTTGGAATGTTCAACTGTCTTAAAACTTTAAATAAAATGACAATTCCTGCACAATTTGACGCTAAAACCATTGAAAATAAGTGGTATGACTACTGGATGAAAAATAATTATTTTCACTCAGAACCAGATCGTAGAACACCTTACACTATAGTAATACCACCTCCAAACGTTACTGGAGTTTTGCACATGGGTCACATGCTTAACAATACCATACAAGATGTATTGATTAGAAGAGCTCGTTTAAAAGGTTTTAATGCGTGCTGGGTTCCTGGTACTGATCACGCATCTATAGCAACAGAAGCGAAGGTTGTAGCCAAGTTGAAAGCAGAAGGTATCAATAAAAATGATTTGACTCGTGAGGAATTCTTAGCTCATGCCTGGGAATGGACAGATAAATATGGCGGAGTAATTCTTGATCAATTAAAAAAGCTTGGTGCTTCATGTGATTGGGAAAGAACTAAATTTACTATGGATCCTGATATGTCAGCCTCAGTAATTAAATCTTTTGTTGATTTATACAACAAGGGTTTGATTTATCGTGGATATCGAATGGTAAACTGGGATCCTGAAGCTAAGACTACACTGTCTGATGAGGAAGTTATTTATGAGGAACAACAAGGTAAACTCTTTTTTCTTAAATATAAAATTGAGGGGACAGAAGATTTTCTAACTATTGCAACAACCCGTCCAGAAACTATTTTTGGAGACACGGCAATTTGTATCAACCCGAACGATGAACGGTTTGCTCATTTGAAAGGAAAAAAAGCTATCGTGCCTATTGCAGGCAGAGTAATCCCAATTATTGAAGATGAGTATGTTGATATCGAATTTGGAACAGGTTGTTTAAAAGTGACTCCTGCTCACGATATGAATGACAAAACCTTGGGAGAAAAGCACAATCTGGAGATTATAGATATTTTTAATGAGGACGCAACCTTAAATAGTTTTGGATTACACTATCAAGGGCTAGATCGTTTTGCGGTTCGTGAGGCTATTGCTATAGAATTGCAAACAATAGGTGCTTTAGCAAAAACAGAAATGCATCTTAATAAAGTAGGAACTTCTGAAAGAACCAAAGCCGTTATCGAACCACGATTGTCTGATCAGTGGTTCTTAAAAATGGAAGATTTAGTAAAACCAGCTATCAAATCAGTGCTTGAGGATGGTGATGTAAAGTTGCATCCAGCTCGTTTCAATAATACGTATGCGCATTGGTTAAATAATATCCGCGATTGGAATATTTCGCGTCAATTGTGGTGGGGACAACAAATTCCTGCGTATTTCTATGGTGATGGGAAGGAAGATTTTGTAGTTGCGGAAAACATTGAAGACGCCTTAAAATTAGCACAAACCAAAACTTCAAACCTATCACTTCTAACCTCTGACCTTCGTCAGGATGTGGATGCATTAGACACTTGGTTTTCTTCTTGGCTGTGGCCAATGTCTGTTTTTGGAGGAATTATGGATCCTGAAAGTGAAGATTTTAAATATTATTATCCAACGAATGATTTGGTTACAGGTCCAGATATTTTATTTTTCTGGGTAGCCAGAATGATCATTGCAGGATATGAATATACAGGACAAAAACCTTTTACAAATGTATATTTAACAGGTTTAGTAAGAGATAAGCAGCGCCGAAAAATGTCTAAATCTTTAGGAAATTCTCCTGAACCTTTAGAATTAATTGAAAAATTTGGTGCTGATGGAGTTCGCGTGGGATTGCTTTTGAGCGCATCTGCAGGAAATGATATCATGTTTGATGAAGAATTGTGTAACCAAGGAAAAGCGTTTACCAATAAAATTTGGAATGCATTTAAACTTATAAAAGGTTGGGAAGTTTCAGATACAATTGAGCAACCCGATTCATCAAAAGTGGCAATCGAATGGTATCAAGCAAAATTGCAACAAACATTAGTAGACATTGAAGATAATTTTGAGAAATACAGAATTTCTGATGCCTTAATGGCTATTTATAAATTGGTTTGGGATGACTTCTGTTCTTGGTTTTTAGAAATGATTAAACCAGCATATCAGCAACCAATTGACAGCGTAACTTTTGCGAAAGCGATTGAAATGCTTGAAAACAACCTTAAATTATTGCATCCTTTTATGCCTTTCTTAACCGAGGAAATTTGGCATTTAATAGCAGAGAGAACGGCTGATGAAGCTTTAATAATTTCGACTTGGCCAGAATTAACATCTTTTGATTCACAATTAATTACAAGTTTCGAATCTACTATAGAAGTAATTTCAGGAATTAGAACAATTCGTAAAGATAAAAACATACCATTTAAGGATGCTATTGACTTTAGAGTCGTAAACAATGAAAATGCGTCAACTTATTTTGACAGTGTTATTGTTAAATTAGGAAACATAAAAAACTTAGAATACGTATCAGATAAAGTAGAGGGAGCGCTTTCTTTCCGTGTGAATTCTAACGAATATTTTATTCCAATCACTGGAAATATTGATGTAGCTGCCGAAATTGCAAAATTAACAGAGGAACTCAACTACATTAAAGGTTTCTTGAAATCAGTTCAAGTAAAATTGTCAAATGAAAAGTTTGTTGCCAATGCTAAACCGGAGGTAATTGAAAACGAGCGCAAGAAAGAAGCAGATGCTCTATCAAAAATCGAAACCATTGAGCACAGTTTAGCAGGACTTCAATAAATTTTTAATTTTTATTTATTTCAAACCCATTTCAATGACAAATTGAAATGGGTTTTTTATTTTAAGTATTATTTTTAAATTAAAATACTTGTAAAACATCGATGAAAGACATGCTGGCTGCTATTTAAAGAGTATTTTATCCTTTAATCGATATTAAATTGAGTTGCTGTTTTTTGTGTGTAATTTTGAAGGATAATTGTATAAATACCACATTTACAAATACATGAGAAAAATATTTAGTATTGCTTATAAGCAAGATTATAATAAAGGATACGCTATTGGACTAAATCCTTTTTTAGAATACAATAGCAACATGCAAAACGATGCTTGTATTGCAGGATTTAATGCAGGAAGGTCAGATTATGAGCGAATGAATGGTTTTATAAGAGACGGTATTCCTAGTAGAATTGTTACCGAAAAAGTTTTAGAAGACTTTTTAATTGCGGGATTATTAGGATTACACATAGATGATTCAGGATATACTTCTTATCAGCTTGGAATTATTGCAGAATGGTACCAAAGTGGTACTGAGAAATATGAACCAGATTATAGCGTTTCCTTACTAAATGTTTTAGACAGTATAGGTATAGAGATGGGATAAGCTAGAGCAATTAAATAAAAAAAAAAACACCTCCAAAGCTATTGCTTTGGAGGTGTTTTTTTATCCAGTTAAAGTATTAAATAAAGATTCAGAATTACAATTTATACTTTAAAATAGCCATTACTTGCCTTGGAGCAATAGGATTTGTACTGTAATTTTCGTGTACCGTATAATTCAATTCATTTGTTAGGTTAGAAAGTTTACATAAAAGTGAAATTTTATTCCATTCGTAGCCAAGAGATGCATCCACAGTTGTATAACCTTTTAACGGGATGTCTCGGTCCTCAATTCTTACTGTGTATGTTTTTGGGGTTGTAGCAGGAGTAACCTCTGTCCAAACGTATCTGTCGTTCCATCCTCCTAAACGATTTCCTATATAATTACCCATTGCACCTATCGTGAATCCCTTTAATTTTCCAGAAGGTACTTTGTAAAAGAAACTTAAGTTTGCCGTATTTTTTGGAGTTCTCACAAATAAATCACCTACTACAAAACTACCACTGGTACCAGATGATTTTGAAATCTTAGTTTCATTAAAACTATATCCAGCATTAATGTTCAATCCTTCTATAGGTTTAGCAATAATATCAATTTCTAATCCCTTTCCTTTAGTTGCTCCTACTAACTCGCGTCTATTAGTATCTACATTTGGGGTAACACCGTCTGCACCAAATTGAGCTGTTTGTGCAAGATTATTGTTTTCTATTTGATATACAGTAATGTTTGTGCTTAAAATTCCTTTCCAAAAATCTTTTTTAACACCTACTTCGTATTGATCAATAATTGAAGGATCAAGTGGTTTTAAATCCACAGTTGTTCCTGTATTTGGGGTAAATGAGTTGGAATAACTTGCAAAAAAAGAAACCTCTTTATTGGGTTGAAAAACTAAACCAGCTTTTGGAGAAAATGCTCTGTTAACTGTTTTACTAGAAGTTACAGGTCTTGCATTTTCATAAGTTGTTGTTATTGTATTGACATTATTGATACGTTCAATTACTTCTCTTGTTGTAGTAGCATCATTTTGCTGCCATGACCATCTAATCCCAGCAAGAACTTTAAGGTAATCATTTATTGAAATTAAATCCTGTGTAAATACTCCAAAACGCTGTGTACTTGTAGTTGCAAGTTGAGTTACTCTGCTAGAAAATGGCACATCAAGACTTTGTGTGTTGTAACTGTAGTTTAACAAGTTTATGGCTGTTGTTTCTGTAGTCACAAGATCGGCTGGCCTTGTTGGGGCAAAAAAACCAAAAGTATAACTAGGTGCCGAAGAGTCTTCGTAGTCAACACCTGTAAATATCTCGTGTTTTATTTTACCAGTTGTAAATGTTCCTTGTAAACTTAATTGATCTGCAAAAATCTTTTCTGCAGCATCAGCTTGTGTTAATCCCCTTCTCCAGTTTATTTGTTTTACACCATTAGCTGTGCTATATACTAAATTGGATAGTTGTGCTGTTGATTTTTGTGTTCTGTTATAAGATTGAAAAGAAGTGTTAAAACCTAATTTCCAATCGTCATTAATAGCATGATTTACAAGAATAGATGCACTGGAAGATTTTGTATTTCCTCTTGACCATAAGGCTCCAAAATTTATGTTTCGGGGAGTATTGAGTATTTCTTTTCCAACAATTCCAGTTCCAAAATCTGGTGTCCAATCAGCGTTTAAATAATCACCTTGTACGGTTATTTGAGTTTTGTCAGAAACATGGAATAATAACGAAGGATTAATATAAACTCTATCGTTTTTTACAAAGTCTCTAAAACTTTCTGATTTTTCGTAAGAAGCATTTACACGATAAGCAATGCTCTTACTCAAAGGGCCATAAAAATCAATAGATGGTTTGTAATACGAAAAACTTCCCATTTGCATGGATAATTCGCCTCCAGCTGTAAACTTTGGAGTTTTTGTTACCAAGTTCAAAATACCTCCTGGAGCCACATTTCCATATAATAAAGCCGATCCACCTTTTAAAAATTCTACTTTTTCTAAACCAGAAACCTCAGGAATAGAACCCCCGTTGTATCTAAACCCATTTTTAAACATATTGTTACCTGACATGTCATAACCTCTTGAGAAGAATGATTCCTGTGCGCCACCTCTTGCGGAACCCACATAAATACCGTTAGCATTTTTTATAACATCACTCAACCTAATAGATTGCTGTTGACCAATAATTTCAGATCCTATTACTTGTAAACTTTGTGGAGTATCCATTGGTTTTAAACCAGAACGCAAAGCAGATATTGTTTTTTTCTCTTTATTGCTTGAAACCACAACTTCTTTTAATATTTGTCCTTTTTTATTTTTTACTGTGTCTACTGCTGTTTCCATGTAAGCTTCAATTTCTTTGGTCTCTTTGGTGTTTAATCCAGTTTGTGAAAAACTAGAAAGACTCATAAAAAAAGCAGCTACGGGTAAAAATATATATTTCATTTGTATTTATTTAGAATAATTAAAAATAACTTTGCAAATATAAAACCCATCTTTTAAATTACAAAGCTTATTTAGATTAAATATTAATAAAATACTAATAAAAATTTAGTGCATTGATTTGTAGTGAATTAAAATAGTTTTTTTAGCGAATAAAAGTCTAACTTAACTTTTTGGGTCTTAATTACGCCCTTGAAATGGTAAAAAAAGGTTTCAAAAACGACAAGATTTGACTTCTAAATGACGCTTCTTAAAAATAAGAGGTAAGGCAATCTGCAAAAGTGATTTTCGAGAGCGTATTAATGAGTTTATTTTCCAAAATCATAAAACGAGATGTCTGTATTACTAAAATTGTAAAAATGAATTCTTTTTCATTTTTTTAAAATTGCTCGTCTTAACCGTTTTTCCGGTATCTAATATCAAAATCCCCGAATAGTCCGGATATTTTTTTAACAGCTGTAATCCTTCCTTTTGACCAAGGACCATTATAGAGGTACTTAATCCATTAGCCGTTTCAGCATTTGGACCTATAATTGTTACGCTACACAATCCCGTTGCAGGGTATCCCGTCAAAGGGTTTATAATATGAGAATAGCGTTTGCCATCAAGAAGTACAAATTTTTCATAACTTCCAGAGGTTGTAATAGCACCGTCATAAATAGGGATAATAGTCATGACTTTTTCGGGTTTAAATGGATTTGTAACACCTATTTTCCAAGATTCTCCATTGGGCTGTTTTCCCCACAAACTCATATCTCCAGATCCATTAATGATGCCAGCAATTATGCCTTTAGATTTCATTATGGTTCGGCATTTATCGGTTGCGTATCCTTCGCCTAAGGCGCCAAAACCTATTTTCATCCCTTTTACTTTGAGGTAAATGGTAGACTCTAAACTGTCTAAAAGGATATTTTCATAACCCACCTTTTCTACTGATTTTTGAATAGCTTCTTCTGTAGGCATTTCGGTCATGGATCCATCGAATTTCCAAATTCGATCCATCGCTGCAAAACTGATGTCAAACCTACCTTGTGTTTCTTTTGATAATTGAATGGCTCTTTGTGTAAGTTCAAAAACTTCACGATCAACTTTTACAGCTTTTATACCCGCATTTTGATTCACTGCTGACACCTGCGATGTAGGCTTCCAGTCTGAAATCAAATTTTCTATTCTTGTAATTTCAGCAACAACTTCATCAATACTTTGCACAGCTGTTGTAGTATCTTGAGCCACTATAGAAATGTCAAAACGACCACCCATCAATAATGTGGTTCTCTTTTTAAGAACTTGTGCCTCCAGGTTTTGGCCTAATAAGAAGGTTACTAGAAATAAAAATAAACGAAATGGAATCATTACTTATTAATTTTTTAGGGCGTGACCCTCAGTTTCTTTCCAAAGGACGAAACTGAGGGTCGTGCTGTTCGTTCCCGCTTTTATAGAAAAGCCCCGAAAAAGGCTTTCCTATAAAGAGCTCCACTGCCATCACTCACGCAAAAACATGCGTACAGTAAGGTATTTTTTTTAATAGCAGTCAGACAGAATTTGATTTTTATTTTTGTACAAGTCAATGCCAACTCCGGTATACTCAAGAGAAATAGTATCTAAAACACGCTCTACATCTTGCTGCATGGCTAGTGAACCGCAAATCATGATTACTCCGCCAGAACCTAGTAAATCTATAAAAAAGGAAGCATCACGCTGAATTAAATCCATTATATAAAGAGAATTTTCTTCACGAGATAGTGCTAAATGAAACTCGTTTAATTTCTTTTTTTCTATCATTTTAGTTAAGAAATCTTCATATCCTTTTACGGTTTCAGTTTTTTTCCTAAAACCACAGTATATATAGGTAGGAACTTTTGTTTTATTTTGATCTATCATTCCTAAAAACGGAGCAATTCCTGTTCCATTTGAGATCATTGCAATTTTTGTAGCTTGCTCAGGAAAATAAAATGACGGATTACTTAATATTCTGCCCTCAAAAACATCTCCTTTTTTTAAGTTATACAAATAACGAGAACCCAAACCATGCGGATGTAATTTTACTACAAGTTGCATAGTGTCTTGTAGTTTACCTATTGAGTACAGTCGTTCTTGATTGTCGTTTGCAGGATAAATGGCAAGTAAATCACCTGATTTTATTTTGTTTCTTTTGGCATATCCTAGATTCATAATAAAAGTTTGGTCTGTAGGAGTGACTTCTGTTTTATCAAGTACAACAAGTTTTTTAAGTCCTTTTGGTACTGCATTGTATAAAGATGGAGTAGTAGCCAGCAGGATTCCCGTTTTGGCATTCCACAAGCGTACCCACTCTATAAACTCAGCAACTGATTTGTCATTAACAGTTTGTAAATCGAGTAATCGTAAAGCCCAATCTTGCTCCTCTAAAATACTATCAACTGTAGAGGCAAATTCACAAAAGTCAGGATAAGCACGAGATCCAAAACCCAATACTGAAAAATTTATCTTTTGGTTTTGACTGTTTTGATTGATTAGTGAAGTAAACTTAGTGGCATTTGCAGGTGCATCACCTAAGCCATGCGTTGCAGTAAAAACCAATATATGTTCTGCTTGAGGATAGGTTTGATATGAGTTGAGTTCCGTTATAAAGACTTTATTTCCTGCCGCAATAAGTTGTTTTTGAATCGCATTTGCAAAAACGAGTGTGCTACCATTCTCTGATCCTACTAAAATAATGATGTTACTTTCGTCTTTTTTGAATTTGTTTTTTATTCTGCTTGATCTACGTTTGAGTGTCATGGCAAACCCAGAATAGATAAAAAACAATATGTTGATACTTGCAAAACCCAGTATTAATGCCCATAAAACACTAGTTCTGCCTGTGTGTAAATTAAGACTCCAGCTAGAAATACGTGTTTGTAATGGAAAAGGTGTTTCTCTCACTACCGCTCCAGTTAATTGATTTACTTCAATTTCTTTGTCACCTAAAGTTATAATATAATTTTCCTCAGGATCATCAGAAAACGGGAATTCTATTTTTTGAATATCGCTCAGTAAGGTGTTTTTAAAAAACGATTGAGCTGTTTTTTTTGTTGGAGTATGGGTTATAGTAGTTGTATTTTTAGTTTCTGTTTCAGTAGAA
>NZ_JBWJVJ010000020.1:0-76658 GCF_056428925.1 Flavobacterium sp. GNP011
TAAATTCAAAAAGTCCCAAATTACAATGTAATTTTTTACTTTTTTACTAAGTACCGTTTGATAATATCTTATTTTTTAACTAGAGCTGCGCTCATTTCCATTGAAATTGCTGAACGCTCCATTTTTAATTTACCAGACATAGTCTCAATTACCACTGTAGTTTCTGCTAGTTCAGCAACTTTTCCGTGCAATCCACTTTTGGTAATGATTTTATCTCCCACTTTTAAGCTGCTTTCAAATGTCTTCTCATTTTTAGCTCTTTTTTGTTGTGGTCTAATCATAAAGAAATAGATAACAACAAACATTAGTAAGAATAAAGGTAACTGTCCACCCATTAACTGCTGTATTTGTTCCATGTTTTTTTTTATTTTTTTATTACATCAAACCGCGACCGGCTTTGATAATTCTTTTATTTGTATTTAATTCTTTTACTAGGTTATCTAAAATCCCATTTATAAAGATACTACTTTTAGGTGTAGAATATTCTTTTGCAATTTCAAGATATTCATTCAGAGTCACTTTTACTGGTATAGATGGGAATTTTAGAAACTCACAAATTGCCATTTTCAAAATAATGGTGTCTATCTCAGCTATTCTTTCACTGTCCCAATTTGGTGTTTTGTCAAGATATTCTTTTGCAAGATCTTTTTCGTTCAAAACTGTTTTACGAAACAACTCTTTTACATAATCTCTATCTTCATTGTCCTTGTACAATTTTGGAACTCTAAAATTGTCATCTTCACCAGCCTTGATTGCTTTTAATTGCTTTATTATATGTGTGTTAACCAGAGGAATATCATCAACCCAAGTTAATTTATCATCTTCAAGGTAATCATACAATTTTTCATTTGGAACAATCACTTTCATGAATAAGTCCACAATAAATTGTCGATCTTCTTCAAATGTGTTTATCCCACTTTGCATGTAGTCATTATATATCGTACTAGATTTAATTTCGTTAAGCAGCAAAACAATATAATCATCATTTAATGACCAATTGTTAATTTTACGATTCTCAAGTGCTATGCTTAATGAATTATTATCAGATAGGATTTGAAAAATTTTATTTTTGATAAATTTTTCGTTTGGATTGCGTTCTTCTGGAGTAGCTAAATGTTTTAAGCTTGATTTATGCAAATAAACAGTTTCAGTCTTACAAATTTCAATCAGTGAGGAAAGCATTATAAGGTATAAATCTTGGATACTATCAATACTAAAATACAGAAATTTCTCCTCTTTTTCCAAACTATCTGAACCGCTTTGATGCATTGCATAAATGGATTGCATGACCTTTACGCGTATGTGTCTTCTATTTACCACCTTGTAAGAACTTTAAATTTATTAGGGTGCAAAAATAAGGATTTCATTTTTTAAAATAAAATATATAATCGCTTATTTTGAAGTATTAAGCAATCAGTATTTAGTGATGACAATTTATACATCACTAAATACTGGCAGCTGAGTATAAAAACTACTTTTTACTGTTCTCTAATTTTCTTTGATCAATTCTATTTTGCGCAATTGTAAGTGCGGCCTTGTGTGTGGTACACCCATTTGCAATAGCATAATCAAATATTTCTAGCGTAGTGTTATAAATATTTTCGGTTTTACGCATGATTTCAGCCTTGTCATAATGTGCTAATTCAGCATAAACATTGATAATTCCACCTGCATTAATCAAGAAATCTGGTGCATACAAAATTCCTTTTTGTTGCAATAAAGCACCATGAATATTCTCATCTGCAAGTTGATTATTTGCTGCTCCAGCAACAACTTTTGCTTTTAATTTTGAAATGGTACTATCATTTAAAGTTGCCCCCATAGCACATGGCGCATAAATATCTACATCAGCAGTGTAAAGATCTTCACCTCTATATATTTCGGCGTTATACTTTGCTCCTACTTCTACTAGTTTTTCTTCATTTATATCAGCAATAGTAACAATGGCTCCTTCTTTGGTTAAATAGTCAACCAATGTTTCTCCTACGTGTCCTATACCTTGAACTAATACTTTCTTACCACTCAATACATCGGTACCAAACTGCTGTTTAGCAGCCGCTTTCATTCCCAAATACACGCCGTAAGCCGTAACTGGAGATGGATTTCCAGCACCACCTCTAGATTCAGAAATTCCAGTAACATAAGGAGTTACATCTCTTACAATATCCATATCTGCCGTTTCCATTCCTACATCCTCTGCTGTAATATAACGACCACTTAAGGAATGTACAAACTCTCCAAATTTTCGCATTAAAGCAGGATTTTTTTGAGTCTTAGCATCCCCTATTATAACTGCTTTACCACCGCCTATATTAAGTCCTGTAATGGCTGCTTTATAAGTCATACCGCGTGAAAGACGCAAAACATCATTAAGTGCTTCCCACTCATTAGCGTAATTAAACATCCTTGTACCACCTAATGCGGGTCCCATTACCGAATTATGAATACCAATAATTGCTTTTAAACCCGTATCTTTGTCATTACAAAATACAATTTGCTCGTGATCATCAAATGATAATTGACCAAAAACGGGATCCATTTTTTGAAGTTCTTTTCCAGTAGTGAAATCTGCTTTCATCGTGTAAGTTTTAATAGTGAGACATTTATGAATTTGTCAAAAAGACTAGCCAAATCTACATAAAATTTAAATATGCAATAGCATTTCTGGAAAAAATCATCAATTTATCAATAACTTTCACTTGATAATCAGAGATTTAATCTTAAAAAAACAGCTAATCGCTACAATAAAAGTTATAAAAACTTGAATACATTACAAAAAAATGAAAGAATTACGTTATTTAAATAAATATTTCGTTAAATACAAATACAGCTTTTTACTTGGAATCGTATTTACAATTATCGCTCAAATATTCATGCTTTTTACCCCAAAATTGATCAGTCAATCTTTTATGGTAATTGAGGCTTTCGCCAAAGAAAAATCAGTAGCTAAATCCGTTATTAAAGACGAATTGATATCCAATATAGTACTGATTATTGCAACTACAATAATAGCAGGCTTTTTGACCTTCTTGATGAGACAAACGCTAATTGTGATGTCCAGACACATCGAGTTTGATTTAAAAAATGAAGTATTCAGGCAATATGAAAACTTGACTCAAAACTTTTACAAACAAAACCGAACGGGAGATTTAATGAACCGCATTAGCGAAGACGTTTCAAAAGTGCGTATGTATGTAGGTCCCGCTGTCATGTACACTATAAATACAATAATTCGATTTACAATAGTAATTGTGTATATGTACAACGTGTCTCCTATTTTGACTCTGTACACCTTATTACCGCTGCCTATTTTATCTTATACCATCTTTAAATTGAGCTCTGAAATAAATTCTAGAAGCACCATTTTTCAACAGTATTTATCAAAAATTTCTAGTTTCTCTCAAGAGATTTTCTCTGGAATTAGAGTGATAAAAGCCTACTCACTAGAGCAACAACACCAACAAAACATGTTAAATCTGGCTGAGGAAAGTAAAAGCAAAAGCTTAAACCTAGCCAAAGTACAATCGTTATTTGGTCCCTTAATGATGGCTTTAATTGGCATAAGTAACTTAGTTGTAATTTACTTTGGCGGTCTCATGTACATCAACGGCTCTATAAAACACATTGGAACTATTGCTGAATTTATCTTGTATGTAAACATGCTTACTTGGCCAGTTGCCTCACTGGGTTGGGTTTCATCAATGGTTCAAGAAGCAGAAGCATCTCAAAAAAGACTTAATGAATTTCTTAAAATAGAACCCGAAATTAAAAACAACAATCAAAACAAATCTGTTATTGAAGGTAGTATTGCATTTCATAACGTGAGCTATACCTATAAAGACACGAACATTCAAGCCTTAAAAAATATTTCATTTTCTGTAAAAAAAGGAGAAACATTGGCCATTTTAGGCAAAACGGGATCTGGTAAATCAACTATTTTATCGTTAATTTCTCGTATGTATGATGTGTCTGGCGGCAAGGTAACAATAGATTCAGCTGAGATTAGCACTCTAAATTTATTTGATTTACGTAACAGTATTGGCATTGTACCTCAAGATGCTTTTTTATTCTCAGATAGTATTAAAAACAACATCAAGTTTGGTAAAGAAAATGCAACAGATCAAGAAGTACAGGCGGCCGCCAAAAGTGCCGTTGTTCATGACAACATTATGGGATTCAACAAACAATATGAAACAATCCTAGGAGAGCGCGGAATTACCCTTTCAGGTGGTCAAAAACAACGCGTTTCTATAGCACGTGCGATTATAAAAAACTCGCCTATTTTATTGTTTGATGATTGCCTATCTGCCGTGGATACCGAAACCGAAGAGGCCATCTTGAACAATCTTAATGTTATTTGTAAAGACAAAACGACTATTATTGTTAGCCATAGAATTTCATCAGCAAAAAATGCAGACAACATAATTATTATAGACAATGGACAAATTATCCAACAAGGTTCTCATAATCAATTGATAAATCAAAATGGGTATTATGCCGACTTGCATTTGAAACAACTTTCAGAAAAAGAAATGCTTTAATTGTTGTATAATACATATTTTTTGTAGATTTTTGAATGCTAGTTAACAACCATAAATTGACTGAAAGGAATATGAGAGAACATGACATGTTAGAAAAAGAAGAAATATTTTCTAAAGTTTTACGAGCTGGAAGAAGAACTTATTTCTTTGATGTGCGCGCTACAAAAGCTGATGATTATTACATTACCATCACAGAAAGTAAAAAATTTACAGAAGAAGACGGATCGTTTCACTTTAAAAAACATAAAATCTACTTGTACAAAGAGGATTTTACTGCTTTTGCAGAAATTCTTGGCGAAATGACCTCTTATGTATTAAATCACAAAGGTGAAGAAGTAATATCTGAAAGACACCAAAAAGATTTTAAAAAAGAATATGCTTTAGAGAAACAAGACGACGATAGCTTACCACAAACATCAACATTTACTGATATAGATTTTGATGATATTTAATTTTTTAGTTCCCTTACTTACCCACAAGAAAGTCCAAAAACTATACGTTATTGGACTTTTTTTATTTTAAACCCTAGAATTTTAATTTCTTTGTCAAAATGGAAAAAATGACCTCAACAATAGTAACAGTAGAATGGCTTTATAAAAACCTAAATTTACCCAATTTAATAATCTTAGATGCTAGTCTTAAAGAAAATCAGGCTAACGCACTGTCTGATTTTGAAAACCTCAGAATTCCAAACGCTCGATTTTTTGATTTAAAAACAACATTCAGCGATCAAAATAATCCATTACCCAATTCCCTACCGAGTCCGAGTAAATTTGAACAAGAGGCTAGTAAACTTGGTATCTCAAAAAATAGTTTTTTGGTAGTGTATGACAAATTAGGAATATACTCGAGCCCAAGAGCTTGGTGGATCTTTAAAGTTATGGGATTTACAAACATTGCTGTGCTTGACGGTGGTTTGCCACAATGGATTAAACACAATTATCCTGTGGAGACCATTCCAGAAACCGAGATATATGCCTATGGAGATTTTAAAGCTGATTTTAAAAAAGAATTGGTTAAAACTAAAAATCAAGTTGAAAGAAACATTATTGATCAAAAGTATCTTGTAGTTGACGCCCGTATTGAAAATCGTTTTAATGGTACTATCAAAGAAACTAGAGCTGGTTTACAAAGCGGACATATCCCAAAGGCGATAAATATTCCTTACACCAGTGTGCTTAATAAAACTACTTTTTTACAACCAGAAAAACTTAAAACCGTTCTAAAACTGAAACACAAACCGCTAATTATTTACTGTGGATCTGGAGTTACCGCTTGCATAATCGTTTTAGCGTATGCTTTGATTGAAAGTGACAATTGCTCTGTTTATGATGGCTCTTGGGCTGAATGGGGATTAAAAAAGAATATATAGCAATTTTAAAATTAAATATTTCAAACCACTTTAAACAAAGGTTAATTAATTGAAAATCAATATTTTTAAAATGTTAATTCAGTACTTTTAGTCCTTACTTAGTATTATGAAACAATATAACACAGTATTTCAATTTTTGTATCGCCTACTCCTATCTGTTGAAACTAAAAAAAGAGCCGAAAAGTTTTTTGTTTCCATGGCTATTATTTTTTTTTTGGTACATCTCAGTATTATTGTCATTATTGATCTGGGCTGGATCGATACTCCAAAATACTCTAAGTTATTGAGTAATCCTATAGCAGCAATTTACACACCATTTTCATTTATTTTGATCTATGAAGTATATCTTTTAATCTACTATTTACCAAAATCTACCACTATATACATTGGTAAACAATATGAAATCATTACGCTTATAATTATCAGACGCATCTTTAAAGATTTGACTAAACTTGACTTTAAGGACAACTGGTTTGACTCTGTTGCTAATGTAAATTTTACACTAGATATACTAGCTACCATAATGCTTTTTTTATTGCTTTTTTTCTTTTACAAATTAAGTAAGGAGAATGAGATCAACCAGTCTAAAATTCAAAAAACTACAGCAATTGCTTCGTTTATCAAATTAAAGAACATTTTTGCTATCATTCTAATTCCTGTCTTTTTAAGTTTATCCATTTACAGCTTGGGACATTGGATTTATGAAAATTTCTTTTCGATTGCAGAAATTGTAACAAAAATGAAAGACATCAATAAAATTTTCTTTGATGATTTTTTCACCATCTTAATTTTAATTGAGGTATTACTATTGTTGTTTTCATTTTTCTTATCTGATAAATTTAGTAAAGTAATTCGCAATTCTGGCTTTATCATTTCAACGATATTGATAAAACTTTCTTTTGGCACCGAGGGTTTTTTAAACACGATTCTGATTGTCTCGGCGGTATTGTTTGGAGTAATCATATTAGCCATTCACAATAAGTATGAAACACTTGATGCTAAAATTCAATCTTCATTTAAAGAATAAATTAACCTATTCGCAATCCGTTTTCAACCTTAAAATCTGGTGCGAGCAAAACAATATCGCCCTCAGATCCTACAGATCCTAACACTAAACATTCGCTAAAAAACTTGCCAATTTGTTTTTTTGGAAAATTGACAACAGCAACAATTTGTCGGTGTAATAAATCTTCTTTTTGGTATCGCTTAGTGATTTGTGCAGACGATTTTTTAATTCCTATTTCAGTCCCAAAATCCATTATCAATTGATAGGCTGGTTTTCGGGCTTCGGGAAAATCATGAACCTCTAAAATGGTACCCACACGCATTTCTACTCTTTCAAACTCTTCCCATGACAAGGATGTATTGTGTTCTATATTCATTGCACTTGTTTTTTTTAGATAATCAATATTACAAAAAAACTCCTAACAAATGCATTTAGGGAGTGTGTTAGTTTAGTATGAGAGTGGATTATTTTATCCATTAATTCTACATCAAAATAATACTAGCATTAAGTGGAATCACTCCTCCAGCTCCTCTTGGACCGTATCCTAAATCCGATGGAATTACAAAACGAGATTTGTCACCTACTTTTACTACATGTCCAAAAACAGTGCGCTTGTTATCTGACCTATATGTAGGAACGTGTGTGATGTAAAACTGAGAACCATTTATTACTGGTGTTAAATCGTGTGTGAGTTTTACTAAAATAGCACCTTTTGTAGTATTGAATTTAGCGTATAATCCATTTTGTATAGTAAGTTGTTTTTATTGAGGCAAAAATTTACGACAATAAATGCGATATCAATCTTTGATTATTAATGAAAAAATTAATTATAACAGAAAGTTAAATTCTTTTATGGATAAATTTTTCCTTTTAAAAAACATTTGCAATTCTTTTTTATTTCATTCTCAATAGTTTAGATTCAAATAAAATTCAAAGAAATAAGGTTGCATATTTAACAATTTAACACAAAAAACATAAATCACTAAATTCCTTAATGTATTGTTAATTTTAAAAACGACATTGATTATTTACGACAAATCCTTTTTTTCTATAAAAAAATATTAATTGTATAATTAACACTTCATCTAATTATATATTTTATCAAATACTGTTAAAAATGAGACCAAATATCAATACAAAATCATTTAAACAACATTAAAATAAGATAACTTGACATTCATGTTAATTTAATGATGATCCATTTTCTTTGCTTCAAATTTAAAAAAAGCTGAAATGAAGAAAATTAATTATTTGTTAGTTGCATTTTTTATGATTTTTTGTACTACTTCGTGGTCACAAAATAAAGTAAAAGGTGTTGTATTAGATGAATCCAACTTTCCTTTAGCGGGGGTAAATATTACAGTAAAAGCAAAAAAAAATGCAGTTACCTCAGATTTTGATGGGCATTTTTCAATAGAAGCTTCTATAGGTGAAGTGATTGAGTTTAGTTATTTAGGCATGAAAAACCAACAAAAACTGATTGCTGATAAAGCTGACTTAAAAATAATATTAAAGTCTGATGATAATCAACTAAAAGATGTGGTCGTTATCGGTTATGGAACTGCTAAAAAGAAGGATATTACAGGTGCGGTTACCTCTGTGAAAAACGAAGAATTTAATAAGGGTATCGTAACTTCACCTGAGCAATTGATTCAAGGAAAAGTTTCGGGGGTAAATATTACTTCAGCTAGTGGAGAACCTGGAAGTAATCAAACAATAAGTATTCGTGGTCAAGGAGGGATTAGAACAGGGAACTCTCCATTGTTTGTGATTGATGGTTTTGCTATTGATAACTCTACTACAGGTGGCGCAACTAATCCATTGAGTTTTATCAATGCAGACGACATTGAGTCTATTGACGTCTTGAAAGATGCTTCAGCAACTGCAATTTATGGTTCTAGAGGAGCCAATGGAGTAGTTATTGTCACTACAAAACGAGGGAAATCAGGTAAATCACAAATTTCATTCTCCACTAGTATGGCTAGCTCAACTATTGCCAGAGAATTGCCTGTATTTGGTGCCGATGAATTTAGAAAACAAGTAGCATCCTTGGGCGGAACTTTAACTGATTTGGGGGGAAATACGAATTGGCAGAAGGAAATTACTCGTTTGGCTATTACGCAAAATCATAATTTCATTATGAATGGTGGCACTGATAACCTAACTTATTACGCCTCTATTGGAGCCCTAAACCAAGAAGGAATTATCAGAAATAATAATTTAAAGCGTGTTACAGGTAGAATCAACTTAACACAAAAAGCCCTAAATGGAAAATTGAAAATTGATTATAATTTAAACGTAACTAATTCCCTTTCTGACCGACCAAATATTGAAACATTACTAGGTAGCGCAATAAGTTTAAACCCTACTTATTCTGCTAGAAATTTAGCTGGTAATCCTACAGTATTTTCCGATTTAGAAAATCCACTAATTACATTAAAACTCTATAGTGATAAAACTGAGACCAATCGTATCATAGCAAACATTTCGCCATCTTACGAAATCATAAAAGGTCTTACTTACAAATTAAATTTTGGTATTGATAGGTCGAACGCTGACCAAGACATTCAAAATATGCCAAGTACAATTCCATTCAAAGAAGGCCGATTGGACGCTTACTATTTTAAAAACAACAATCGTTTGATTGAAAATTACTTAACCTACACTAAGGATTTTGGAAATCATAATGTATCAGCAATGGCTGGTCATTCGTATCAAAAAAATTACATCCAAACACGAAATTGGAGCATTAATAAATTTACTGATAACGGAATTGAACCTGTTTATAATCCTGGTTTAGGACAAGATTTAACATTTACTAATAATCGTCCCGGAGGTTCTGCCACTATTAACGAATTACAGTCCTATTTTGGTAGAATTGGATATAATTACAATCAAAAATATTTGTTAACTGCTACTTTTCGAGCTGATGGTTCATCAAAATTTGGTGACAATAACAAATATGGATACTTTCCCTCATTTGCAGCAGGTTGGGTGATCTCAGAAGAAGAATTCATAAAAGAGACTCCTTTTAGCAACCTGAAACTAAGAGCTGGTTGGGGACAAACAGGTAATCAAGAAATCCCTTCAAAAATCACTCAAAGTTCTTCAACAGTGTCGGTATCTGCGGGCACCAGCTATCCATTAGATCCTTCTACTACTTACTATGGAGGTGCTACCTATGCTCGTTTAGCCAATCCTAATATCCAATGGGAAGTTTCTACACAATCTAATTTTGGTTTGGATTTTGGACTTTTTGATAATTCCTTAACAGGAACTATAGATTATTTCAATAAAGAAACTAGCAAAATATTAATGAAAGTTGTTCCTGCAGACCCTATTAAGCCAGCAACCACGTATTGGACAAATGTTGAAGATATGACTGTTACCAATAAAGGATTGGAAGTAGCTCTTGACTATAAACATAAATTCGAAAACGGCCTTTCTATAGGAATCGGCGGAAATATGAGTTTCATTGACAATAAAATCAAAAATCTTCCTTACACTATTCTTACAACTGGAACTGCTTCGGGTAGTGGTTTGTCTTCTGCTGCCATAAATGGTTACATGAGCGGACAACCCATTGGTACTTTCTTTCTAAAAGAATTCATAGGCATTGACGAAACCACAGGATTAAGTAAATACAGAGACACGAATAATGATGGAATTGTAAATGACTCCGATAGAATCATTGCGGGGACTGCTTTACCTGACAAATTATATAACTTCTATGGAAATCTAGGATACAAAGGTTTTGATTTGAGCTTTAACTTTAATGGTGTTTCTGGAAACAAAATATATGATAATACAGCCAACTCTAATTTTTATAGAGCAAAATTAGTTAAATCAGTAAATACTACAGCTGCATCTACAGAGTATCCTAAAGAATCAAATACCAATCCAGCCTCTGTTTCTACGCGTTATTTAAAAGACGGAGCTTACCTAAGATTAAATAATTTATCATTAGGATATAACTTTGATATGAAGGCCATCGGTCTATCTAATTGGGTAAAAACAATGCGATTTTCAATAACAGGACAAAACTTATTCGTGATTACCAAATATGATGGCTTTGATCCCGAGGTAAACACGGACAGAAGCTCAGATGGAATCTCTTCTTATGGGATTGATTATTTGAGTTATCCAAAAGCAAGAACTATTCTTTTAGGATTAAATGTTTCTCTTTAATTCCCTCAAAATTATTTTAACAAAAGTCAAATACAATATGACTTCGAAATAACCTTAAAAAAATTACAATGAAAAATAGATTTATAAAATTAGCACTTTGCTCACTGATCCTTTTTCAAGTAGGATGTAGTGACCTTGATGAACAAATTCTAGATGAATCCTTAAACGGAAGTGTTCCAGAAGCATTGGCTGCCGAAGCAATTATTGTTCCAGCTTATGCAGTAATGGCTGACTTATTTTTGCATACCAGATATTTTGCCCTTCAAGAAATATCAACAGACGAAGCTATATTGCCGTATCGTGGTGGGACTGATTGGGGAGACAATGGAATTTATATCGACCTACATCGTCATACACTAACCAGCTCACACGTGCCTGTAAAAGAAACTTGGGATGCTATTACAAAAGGAATTGCAAGATCAAATGCAGCTGTGAGTGAACTAACTGCTATGCAAACTAAAAACACAAAAGCAAGTCTTTATTTGGCTGAAGCAAAAGGAATAAGAGCCTATTATTCTATGCTAGCTCTTGATCTATTCGGTTTAGTATTTGTAAAAGAAGACCTAACTACTAATTCTAAAATAGTTCGTGGCAGCGAAGCTGTAGATTATATAAAAAACGAGTTAGTAGGAATTGAGAATCAAGTAGCAACAACAACAGGACCAGGTAGAATAACACAAGCAACCGTTTGGGGATTATTGGCTCGTTTGTACCTTAATGCAGCTGTTTACCGCAATCCATATGCAACTACTTTTGATTTTAAATCAGAGGATATGGACAAAGTGATTGAATACACAAACAAAATCACTCAATCTGGACAACACCAACTCTCACCTGAATACTTTGCTATTTTTGATGATGAAAACCATACCAACAAAGAACTAATTTTTGCTGTTGACCAACGCGCCGAATTAAATGGACACAATCGTTTGGCTTATTTTTCTCTATCAGGGGACATGTTTCCTTTACCTGCCTATGTGAACGCCAACGGTACAGATGGTCCCGCCATTACACCAGACTATTACAATACTTGGACCAATGCATATGGAACAACTGATCCAGCTACTGTAGATGCCCGTTTCTTTAAAAAAAATCTAGTTATCCCAGCTGATTCTTGCTTAACAGCAAGCCAATTCAAAATAAACAGAGGAATTTTAGGAGGTCAACAATATGGTTTGATTACCACTGCCAAAGGACAACCATTTCAACGATGTGCTGATGGAATTGGCTACAGAATTAGTAAACTAAGAAACATTACACGATCAGATAAAAAAAGATTAGTAAATCACACTTTAAATGTTGATTTCACCACAACAGGAAGCGGTTATAGTAACGGTTACAGAGTTTTGAAATATGAATTTTCTAAAAAATCAGATACAGGAAGAAACAGAGGCGACGCTGATATTTCTTTATTGCGTTTAGCCGATGTTTATTTGATGAGAGCCGAAGCAAAATTGAGAAAAAACAATGACATTGGAGGAGCTTTGGCTGACCTAAATACAGTAAGAGCCTCAAGAACAGCTAGAGCTGGATTAACCCCTCCAGCACTAACTAGTATTTCACTGGACATCCTTTACAGAGAAAGAGGATTTGAATTTTACTGGGAAATGTTACGTCGTACAGACATGATTCGTTTTGGCAAATATGAAGGTACTTGGACAGAAAAAACAGATACTGATGTCAAAAAACGCTTGTTCCCAATTCCGCAAAGCGCTATTGATGGTGCTTCGTCAGAACCAGGATACCTAAAACAAAATGATGGGTATTAACTTTTAAATAAAAAATCCTAACAAGAACTATTCTGCCTACATAAAGCAGAATAGTTTTTTTGTAAAAATTAAACAATGAAAAACACGCTTTCGACTTTATATGCCTTTGCAGCAACAATTTTAACACTCCTATTGAGTCATCCTTTAATGGCTCAAAAAAAACATAAAAAAGACAAAGAACCATTAAGTATCATTTTTATGATAGGTGATGGAATGGGTTTAGCTCAGGTTTCATCAGCGTTTTACTTCAACGATACCGTCCCTAATTTTAGCCAGTTTAAAACCTTGGGATTGAGTAAAACGTCTTGTACTTCGCACAAAATTACAGATTCGGCTGCTGGTGCAACCGCTTTTTCTATTGGACAAAAAACATTCAAAAGAGCCATTGGCCTGACAAAAGACACCCTTAAGGCGGAAACAATTTTAGAAACCTTGTCCAATCGTGGATATAAAACAGGATTGGTATCTTTAACAGCTATTACCCACGCTACACCTGCTAGTTTTTATGCCCACGAAAATGATAGAGATGCTAATGATAATATCGCTTTGCACTTATTAAATGAAAAAGTTGATTTCTTCTCTGGTGGTGGACTTAAATTTTTTACCAAAAGAAAAGATGGCAGGGATTTGATTAAAGAATTGGAAATCAAAAATTACAAAATTCATACCCAGCAAGAACCATTTGATCCCTCTAAAAAAAATGGCTATCTCCTGGCCGATGATGGAATTCCATCAAAAGTTGAAGGCAGAAAAGCTTATTTGCAAGAAGCTACACAATTGAGTTTGGATTATCTTGATGCCCAAAACAAACCTTTTTTCTTGATGGTCGAGGGGTCTTATATTGATTGGGGCGGCCATGATAAAAATGCTGATTTGATGGTACAAGAAGTTTTGGATTTTGACAAAACCATAGGTGTGGTTTTACAATACATCAAAAAACATCCCAATACTTTATTAGTTATTACCGCTGATCACGAAACAGGTGGGGTAAGTTTGGATAAATTTTATGAAAAAAATCCAATCACAGGAAAAGACGAAGAAGTCCCATCGAAAGTAGCAGTTAACTTTAGTTCCAATCAACACACCACAATTCTTGTTCCTGTTTTTGCAAAAGGAAAATCAGAAGAACTCTTTTCTGGCATTTATGAAAACAACGAGATTTATCACAAGATGATGCAAGCTTTAAACATCAACACTACTCAATTGAAAAAAAACTAAAACTATGTACAAAAAAAATAGGCTATTTTTTTTATCCTTTATCATCATTCACTTTGTTGCAGTAGCACAATCAAAGAAAAACATCACGATTCATTCCCATAATGACTATGAACAAAACATTCCGTTTTGGAACGCCCTCAATAATGATTTAAATTCAATTGAAGTGGATGTTTTTCTCAAAGACGACATCTTATATGTTTGTCATGAACCTACCAAAATTAAAAAAGAAAGAACATTAGAAAGCCTTTATTTACTTCCTTTAGAGCAAGCAATTGATCTACAACTAGGGCATCTGTACAACTTTCAATTACTTATTGACATAAAATCTGAGGCCAATACCACTCTGGACAAAATTGTAAAGTTGCTACAAAAACACCCTAAATTAATTCAAAATAAGAACATCAGTTTTGTCATTTCTGGCAACCAACCTGAAGTAGAAAAATACAACAGTTATCCAGAATATATTAAGTTTGATTACCAAAAAGAGAATCAATTAACGGCAAAACAATGGGAAAAAGTAGCTTTGATAAGCAGTAATTTTAAAAAAATATCCGATTGGAGCGGAAAAGGCAAATTGCCAATTGAAGAATGTAATCTTGTACAAAATCTTGTAAACAAAGCTCATAGTCATGGTAAACCATTTCGTTTTTGGGGAACTCCAGATTACAAAAGAGCATGGAAAACCTTTATCGATTTAGGGGTAGACATTATAAATACAGATTTACCCTATGAGTCTTCAAAATATATTCGATCCCTATCAGAAAGAGTTTTTCATAACACTCAAATTTCAGAAATATATACCCCAACTTTTGCTTCGGATAAAAAAAATACCGAAGTAAAAAATGTTATTTTGCTAATTGGAGATGGTAATGGATTATCTCAAATCTCTTCTGCTGTTTTAGCCAATGGTGGAAAGCTAACTTTGACACAATTGCAATCTATTGGATTTATAAAAACACAATCATCTGATGACTTTACCACCGATTCTGCTGCTGGTGCTACTGCTTTCTCTACAGGTCAAAAAACCTATAATCGTGCGATAGGATTGGATGCTAATCAAAATTTCATTCCAAATATTACTGAATTTTTATCCAAAAAAGGTTTTAACACGGGCTGCATTACCACAGATGAAATAATTGGTGCAACACCTGCTGCTTTTTACGCACATCAAAAAGATAGAGGAATGGATAATGAGCTAGCCGCTGATCTTTTAAAAAGCAACTTATCTTTATTTGTAGGTGGCGGCGGTAAATATTTTGATAAAAACGCTTTAGAAAAAGCATTTACATTACCACAAAAAGTAGATGATATTGCAAACGTCACAAGTCAACGCATTGGTTTCTTTCTCGCTGAAGGTGGCGTAAATGGAGTTATAAAAGGTCGAGACGACGTATTAGCAAAGGCAACAAAAAATGGTCTTTCGTTTTTACAAAAGAAAAACAAACCTTTCTTTATCATGGTCGAAGGAGCTCAAATAGATTCATATGGTCATCATAACAATGTAGGAGGAATTGTTGCAGAAGGTATTGATTTTGATAAAGCTATTACAGAAGCAATTAAATTTGCTGATGCTACAGCTAATACCTTAGTAATTATTACTGCAGATCATGAAACTTCTGGATTTAGTATTCCTGACGGAAATTTGAAAGACAAAGTAATTGAAGGTGATTTTACATCATTTGATCATACAGCAACCATGATTCCTGTTTTTGCATATGGACCACAATCACAACTCTTCACAGGTGTGTATGAAAACAACGAAATTTACAGCAAAATAATAAAAGCATTAGGATTAGATAAAACGAATTAAATAGATCTTTGTTTGCATTTCCAATAGTTGCGGTACAAAAAGTAAATTGCTTTTTGTACCGCATTTTTTTAAGCAAATCTTCTATAATATTCCTAAAAAAAATCCCATTAGCCGCAAAGGCTAATGGGATAAATAAAGTATGCAAGTTAAGCTAACGCTTATTTTACATCCATTAATTCTACATCAAAAATAAGAGTAGCATTTGGCGGAATTACTCCTCCAGCTCCTCTTGGACCGTATCCTAAATCAGATGGAATTACAAAACGAGCTTTGTCACCTACTTTTAAAAGTGCAATACCTTCGTCCCATCCTTCGATTACTTGACCTTGACCCAATCTAAATTCGATTGGTTTTTTTCTTGGGTATGATGAATCAAAAACTTTTCCGTTTTCTAGTGAACCTTCATAGTGTACCGAAACAGTTTTACCGCTTTCTGCTTTTTTACCTTCACCTCTTTGAATGAATTGGTAACGCAATCCGCTTTCAGTTTTTTCAAATCCAGCTGCTAATTTTTCCATAGCTGCTTCAGCCTCTGCTTTTAAGGCAGCGTCACGCTTGTTTCTAGCCCCTTTAAAAGTGATAAAAGCCTCAATTGCGTTCCAGTTTTTAGCCTCTTCACCTTCTCTTATGATTTCTAAAGATTCTAATACATCACCTTGAGCCACAGCATCAACAATATCTTGACCTTCAACAACGTGTCCAAAAACAGTATGCTTGTTATCCAACCAATCTGTAGGAACGTGTGTAATGTAAAACTGAGAACCATTTGTACCTGGACCTGAATTAGCCATTGCCAAAACTCCCGGACGGTTGTGCTTTAAACTTGGGTGAAATTCATCATCAAATTTGTAGCCTGGATCTCCTGTTCCTGTTCCTTGTGGACAACCACCTTGAATCATAAAATCAGGAATTACTCTATGAAATTTCAAACCGTCATAAAACTTAACTCCTTGAGGTTTTACTTTGTTTTCAAGGTTTCCTTCGGCTAGTGCTACAAAGTTACCTACAGTTCCTGGTGTTAAATCGTGTGTAAGTTTTACTAAAATAGCACCTTTTGTGGTGTTGAATTTAGCATATATTCCGTTTTCCATTGTTGTTTAATTTTTATTGAATGGCAAATTTACGAAAATAATTTTAAAAAGGGAATTAGGAGATTCGTTGATTTAGAAATGAAGAAAATGAGATGTTGGCAATAATGGATGAACTATAATTTTACACTAAAAATATCTCAAGTAACTTACATCTTCTCCCACTTTTGGACGATAAGCGATACCTATAATTAGTTTGCTATCCTCTGAAACTTTATCTCTCAAGCCTTTAGTATAACTATTCCATTCGCTTTTTTTAATAATTTCTATTAGTTTACGATCTACTCGATTACCCAAACCACTGATTTCTGTTACATTCTTAATTTTCAATTCAGAACTAAACACAATTTCATAAAAGCCATACTCTTTTTTTAATTTAACACCTTTAAACTGCAGCAAATCATAATATAATTTATTACCCTTTTCTTGATAATAGGTTTTATCTGTAAATACTATGTTTTTTGATTTAAAAATTGCTAACATTTCTAATTCTTGGTTATTGTCATTTGCAAAAGGAGTATTCAAATAAACTAATCCAGAACACATTCCTATTTTATATTTACCAACATTATCTTTGAATGCATAAACAATTAATTCTGTATTTTCAGGGATAAATATTGCACATGAGCTGCCTATATATTGGTCATTTCTCCCTAAAACAAAAATAGATTCTAGAACTTCACCTTTATACACCTCGCTAATTTCAATGTCCGCACGATATAATTCAAGTTCTTCGCTTTCATTTTTATAATTTTTAATTATTTTAATTTTAGCAACAAAGTCTAATTTGATATACTTGTCTATAAATGAAGGCATAGCACAAGAACAAGCAAAGGCTGAGCCAGAGAATAGAAACAATAGTATTAAGAAAAAATTTCTCATAAGCTCTTATTTGTTAATAAAAAGTAATTTGCTTCAAGTGCATTTTTTGAAAATCTTATAGACTTCCAGCCAATAAAAAACAATGATTGAAAAAATTAGCACCAATAAATTTACTTGAAATTCAAGCAATTGATGCAAATAAATCCAATTGTATTTGATTGTTTTCTCGTTTTCATTACAAATATAACCTATCCCCTTTTGTTTATGAATCCAAGCGTAATAAAAATATTGATTACTGTTTAATGGATTTTCAAATGCTTCTACATGCATCTTTTTTTCTACTACTGCGCTCCCATCTGGCACGTTTAAGTCGAAAACAGTTCTATAATTATCATAAGTTTTAGACAATCCATAATTATAAACATACTCGTTGCTACTTTTAGAGCCACTTTTAACTACGGTAAATGTTGAATAAATTAATACATACTTTTTAATATAATTCTGCTCCTGGTGGTACATGTCTTTATTAACAAAGTAGAAACTTATATTTCGACCAAGCCAAGCAATTGATGTGAAGAAGGTGAAAACTGAAAATAAAAGCAATATTAATTTGAGACGATCCATGACAATGATTTATTTTTTCTCGTTTGTTTATTAGCTACGGTTTGCTTCCATAAAATTCAAGAATGTTGTTTTAAGAAAATAGTACCATTTTATACCATTATATTTTATTAAAACTCTTCATTGTTTTACCATCATAGCGAAAAACACCATCAAATGTTGCTAACCAAATATTCCCATCACTTGATGCACTGAGTCCAAAAATCATTGGTAAATTGGGAATTGTGACTCCTTTGGAATATTCAGTACGTACAGCATTTGAACGCAATTGAGAAAGATCCCATTTGGGTGTCACTCCATTTTTTGCGGCGCCTAACCATATAGCTCCGCTAGAATCTTCGAGCATACTAGACACGATAGTTTTAGAAAAATTACTAAAAGCTTGGTTCTTGTAACGCCATAAACCGTGGTTACCACCCAGCCATATAGATCCGTTTGTATCTTTCATAAGAAGACGAGCGTTATAAAAAGGTGTCTGGTCATGAGTCATTACAATCACTTTTTGTTGATTGTATTGGTACGTTTTGTCCCCTGTGGCAATCCATAAAATACCTTTATCATCTTTCAAAATAGAATTGACGGTATGCTTAAAAGATTGCCTATTTATAAATATTTTTCCAGTTTTGTCTTCATGAATTCCGTTTTCGTCTATGATAAAATTTTGAAAAGAGCTACCATCAAAAAAACTAAACCCACCCGAAACGCCAAACCAGAACGTACCGTTTGTATCCTCATAAATACTACTCACTTCATTATTAAGAAGTCCTTGCGCAGTTGTAAAATTTTCGAAAGATTTTCCGTCATACCGATACACTCCCGAAGCATCTGCGCCAACGGTACCAAACCATAAATTCCCTTTTGTATCCTCTAAAATAGAATAAAAACGTGATGACGTTAAGGATTTTGTCATGTTAGTAAAAAACGTTCCATCATATTTATAAACACCACGAAACGATGCCATCCACATCATCCCTTTTTTATCCTGAATGATATTTCTAGTAATACCTACAGGTCCGTGTGTGGTGGTAGCCTTAAGATCATTGGGATTGACTTTTGTTATTTTCCCTTCCAATTGATTTTGTGTACACGAAACATGACAAATAAAAAGCAGGAATAGAACAATTGTTTTTATGGACTTTATCATGTAGTTGTTTATTGATGGATTAATAAAAACATTCTTTTAAAGTTTAGTCTACAGCTAAATAACAAAGTAAATCAACTCAAATATAAAATTAACTTTTAATTAAGCCAATTTGTCCAAAACAGTTGCTTCTGTTACCGGACTTTTTTTATTTAAGGTTTAACTTGTCTATTTTATTTCCGATGGTAAAAGCTTTCATTTCACTCTCTAAACTACTAAACTCTTCTTTAAGCACTCTCTTTATTATTTGTCCATTTTTTAATAAAAATATTTCATCACAAGTGTCGTTGAGTGTGGAGAAAATATGAGAAGAAATTAGAATTGATTTTCCAATTTCTTTCAATTTATGAATTATTTCAGTAATTATGATATTACTATGAATATCAACACCATTAAATGGCTCGTCTAAAATAAAAAATTTGTTTTCTTGTAATAATATTGCTGTAAAGGCGAGTTTTTTTTTCATTCCCGTGGAGTATTTTACCGCATATTCATTCAATGGTAAATCAAATACATTTTTTTCTTTTACATTAGTGTTGGTAACATTTCTAGCGTTACATAAAAATTGAATATACTCATTACCAGTTATTTTTGAAAAAAAGAAAGGTTCTGTTTGTAAATAGCCTAAAAAATCTTTTGGTTTTCCATATTCACAATTGATTGTTCCATAGTAGTTTTCTAATCCAGCAATACATTTGAACAATGTAGTTTTTCCTGCTCCATTTTCGCCAACAATTCCGTAAACTTTTCCTTTTTCAAAGTTTAAGTTAATATTCTCTAAAACTACTTTTTGACCGTATGATTTTGATAGATTTTTAATACTAATCATTGTAATATTTCTTTTATTTTTTTCGTTGACTGGATGTATAAATAAGGAATAATAAGCAATAATAATGGCGGAAGCCACAATGTTATTGCTAATGCAATTCCAAACTTAATATTTAATTTTTCAGGAAAGACAGAATATTTTGCTAACATAGTTGTGAAAATAAATAAATATCCCAAAAATTGAAAACCCAGTATTATATCTATTCTAGTGTAGAAAAATAGAGATAAAAGTACAATTATGGGTAAGCACAAAATGGTTGAATATAGGATTATGTTTTTTAACTTATACCTTATAAATTCTTTTGGAGTCAATGAAAATACCCAGACATAAAATTCATCTTCTGAATTAGTATAATAATTAAGGCACGAAACTAAAGCTATGATTAATGAAAAAATACCTAAGTTAAAATTCCCAACACTGACCGACATAAATGTCAAAAAATAAGCAAAGAAATAGAGAAAATAATTTGACCTAAAACCCACTGTAAACTCAAACGGATACTTATAAAAAGGAGTTGGTACTATAAAACTAGATTTGTTTTTTAAATCTAGTAGTGAAAAAAGACAGACCGAAATAAAAAGTACAACTGAACTCAAATACTTTTCTTGATATAACAAAAAGGAAATAAATACGATTGAAACCATTAGGTTTTCTATTATTCTTATTTTAATATACTTCGTTTTAGAATAACAAAGCTTCAAAAATTCATTCCTATTTATTTCATTCAATCTTATAACTAAACTTAAAGCCGAGACAATATAAATGTATTCAGCAAATTGAGTTTTTTTAAATAATCCAAGCGAAATAACAATAAAAGTAAAAAAACCAACAACATACCCAATTAAAGGTTCAATACCCCATTCCCTTAATTGACGGTTTAGCATTTTGAATTGTAAAATAAAATATTCTTTCATTATTTTGGGGCGCTTAAATGGCTATTATGATCCGTTTGTCTAAAAACTACACTTGTGTTTTTATTCAGTGTATTTTCTTATAAAATTTAAATATAATCTTCTAAGAGAGCTTTCAGGGTGTTCAAAACAGTTTGATATTAAAATTCTAGGCAATATTGAATACTAAATTAAGATTTAAATATGGTTAATCAGGAAATTTCCAAAATCATAATCAACTTTTAATTAAGTCTAATCCAGCCAAATACCCAAAATGTTTTTTGAAAAAAATTCTATGGATATTGACTCTTCATAGAAAACAAAAAATAAACCTCGCTTAAATATCCTTAAACGAGGTTGTTTTTTATACTTATCTTGAAATTTTACTTTTTTAAGAGAGTTAGGCAACAGCTACATGTGGTATGTGTTATAACTTAATAATCCTCATCTTTTATTAGACTCCAATTTTTCAATTTTAGCCTTCAGTATTTTTAATTCTTCTTCTTGCTTCTCATTTTTTTTATTTTGTTGAATTGTATATAAAGTTAACTCTTCAATTTTTTGTAATAACTTAGATGTCAAAACGCCTAAATCAGTTCCGTTTTTCTCCATTTCATTTGCGGGTGCAATTTCCGGTAAATGCTTTTTATTTTTTACAAATTTATCTAGTTCATTTAATGGCATTAATTTATAAGTGTTTTCAAAAACAAAATCTGCACCTTTTAAATCTACCTTAATTTCTCGTGCTCTAATAGTTCCAATTACATCAAGTTCATAATTTGGATTAGCAGTCCCTATCCCGACTTTATTACCTACTAGAGAGATTGCATTATATCTTGTACCTCCCGAATAATCAATAATATGATTTGACGGACCTCCATATGCATCTATTCGGTAATTCATACCAATTCCATAAAATTTGTCATTATAATAGGAGCCAATCCGCATTTCTTCATCTTGATTATAGTCGTGACTTACACCAACTTCTAATCTTGAATTTGGATTAGCAGTCCCTATGCCGACTTTATTACCTACTAGAGAGATTGCAGTATATCTTGTACCTCCCGAATAATCAATAATATTATTTGACGGACCTCCATATGCATCTATTCGATAATTCATGCCAATTCCATAAAATTTGTCATTATAATAGGAGCCAATCCGCATTTCTTCATCTTGATTATAGTCGTGACTTACACCAACTTCTAATCTTGAATTAGGTTTTAAAGTTCCTATACCTACTTTTCCTGTTGTTGGAAATATGTTAGTTTGTGCATAAATTAAGTTAATGGACATAAATGCCAAAAGAAGAGTGATTATTTTTTTCATTTCTATTATAATTATTTTAGTATTAATTCTAAACGTCTTTTTAGGTGCAATAACCCATAACATTCCGGCGCTTGGCAAGGTTGCGAACTTCAGAACGGATTGTTTCTTAACAAAGATAAAACTTCTTGCGAGAAATAAGGGTAATTTACTACAAAATAAGCGACCTTTCCAAATTCCTGTTGTGTGATCGCTTTTTTAAATTAGTTTTCACTTCTAAAGAATTTATTTGAATTGTCAATCTTTATTTTGTTGTCTGAAAACCATTTTACAAACTTATCCCATTTCTCTTTGTTTAATTCCATCCATTTATCAAAATTTTCTTTATCTCCGTTTGATAAAATCCAATAATTATATGCTTCAAAATTTCCGCTTTCTGATATTTTATTTTGATAGTCAAATAATACGTTTGGGTTAGTTTTATTATGTCCAAAAGTAGAATAGTTTTTTAGAAAAGATTGTCGAATATTATTAAGTGAATTTAGGTCAATTGATTTTTGATTAACAATTGACATTAATAATATTGGCTCATAAACCATTGAGAATGGAATTTTGAATTTTTTATCTTTTCCAACATCATTAACGTTTATAATCGTGTTTTTTGAAAAGCTAACTTCTGATTTAGTTTCAGAAGCAAAATTTATTTCACTTTTATATGTGTCAAATAATAGTTTGCTGATTTCATAAGTTCTTTTAGTATTTCTTTCAAGATTTATGAAAATTTCTCCGTAAATCATTCCCCAAACTTCGTCACTTGAATTACAATATATTTTTGTTGCTCTGAAATAATTTGAAGCAAACATAGGATTTACTTCAATACCTTTTTCATAAAATGGTAATGCTTTTTTAAAATTTTTTTTGTTCCAATAGACATTCCCTTTTTCAAGATATAACAATCCTGCGTTCGGAAATTTCTTTAAACCTGCATCATACACTTCAAATGCTTTTTCTGGTTTTTCCAAAATATCATAACTATTTCCCATTAGTTGAAATAGTTCTGGCATAACATTTTTATGCTCCATCACTGTTTCTAGTATCTTTATTGATTTTTCATAATCTTTTTTAAGATAATATGCATATGCTTTTTCATAAGGATAATTAAATTTTTCTGAATCAAGTTTCTCTGCTTCTTCTAAAAACTTTATACTTTCATCAAATTTTCCTTCGTCCATTAATTTTATTCCTTCTTTTGCTTTTTTTAAAGCATTTTCTTTATCAGTTTGACTTAATAAATTTTGAGTTCCAAAAAGTGATAAGCAAATTATTAATATTATTTTCTTCATATTTTTTGTTTTTATTTTCGGTTTTCTGTCACTCGAAAGTGACGCCTAACTTCCCGCTACTATAACAGGTTTTGCCTTAAATTAAGCCCTATTTTTGGATTTGCCACCCAAGCGATAGCGAACAGGCGAAGCAAATCTAACCAAATACAAAACCAATTTCAAATTAAGCCTAAAACCAAAATTGCCTGTAGAGCGCGTTGGCAGTAGTTTTTTTTAATTCTCTTTTAAAGTCATTTCTAATTTTTTTAAGCATCTTCAATGATTGCACCTGTACTTCTATCATTTTGATTTGCAATAATTAATATTCCTAGATTGTATTTTGGTAAAATTTTAAGTATATTAGAAGTTCCATTTGAACCACCGTCTTTTATATAGCTTGTATTTCCATTTTCATCTGCTACAGTATTCCAGAAATATCCCATATCTATGTTTGAATAAACTTTTCTATGAGATTCAATAACAACCTTATTATTTAGATTTAATTCAAACTTGATAAATTTACTTAAATCATCCATTGTTGATTTTAAAAATTTAGATGCTCCCCAAATACTAATAGTTAAAGGTTCCATAATATCGCCTTTTGCATTATAACCATTTGCAAGGATCTGGTTATTTGTTAAATTAAGTTTGGTAGATTTCATTCCTTCTTTTTTAAAAATTTCGACATCTAATAGGTCATAGTAACTTTTTTTATATACATTTTCTAAAATATAAGCACATAATTCTGGTGCTAAAGCACCATATTTATAGCCTGTTCCAGGAAGTGAATCTACTTTTACTTTTCGTAAATCAGCTAAGAAAAGTTCTTTAGTATACGCTTTATCGAGTCTGTTTTTATAATAAAGGAAACGTTCAGCCGGATATTGATCTCTTATTTGTTGAGTAACAGGAAAAGGTGTTTGTATTCCACTTCTATGGACAAGTAAATCCTTTATTTTTATTGGCTTGCCTTGAAACTCTAGATTAGAAAAATCTTCATTCAAATACTTTCTAATATCGTCATCTAATCCAATTTTATTTTCTAATACAGCATTAGCCATTAGTGTTCCTGTAAAAACTTTAGTTGTAGAGCCTATTTCAAAAAGTGTTTGATTAGTTGCTTTATTACCTTTTCCTTTATCCAACTCTCCATAATGCTTTATATAAGTTTTCTTGTTTTTTACAATGGCTATTGAAACAGAATTAGCTCCTGATTTTTTTAAAAAAGAGTATGCAACTGTATCCATTGAATAGTATACAGATTTATCAAAATTATTTTTGCTTGAATTTATTTTTTTTTGTCCAAAAGAATGAATAGAAAGAAATACAAAAAAGAGGAATGAAATTTTTTTCATAATGTTATTACTCTAAAATTTAGTGGTTTTGGCAAACTGACCGCTAATGTCAGTCAGTGAAAAAAATTCCGTTTACTTACAAACAAATATAGCAAAAAAGTTAAGTCAAAACAGGAATTTTCGTATTTTTAAGAATGCAACATATTTCAGGAATTGTTTGTTTTTAGATATGTATTTTTAGTTTGAAAAAAGCCATTAGAATAGATATTTGTATTAAAAAAAAAGATTTTTTTTAATACCTAACGTTCCCTATCGACAGGTATTTTGTGGCTAAATTAATCTATATTTTCTGATTTGCTACCCAAACTGTTACAATATCATAGGATATTACTCTTCTTTAATTGACTTTAGACATGAAAATTATTTTTGGTACAAATTATTTTATAGCCTTTAATTTATAAACAAAAAGGCTACCTAAAATTAGGCAGCCTCTTAATAAAAATAGTAAAAAAAACTTTAATTTACAATCAATTTAGTTTGAAAGGTCTCGTTTTCTTTAGTGGTAACTGTAAGGAAATAAACTCCTTTGCTTATATTTTCTAATGTTATTGCAATTTCGTTGCTTGATGAAATAACATTATGGTCTTTGTTAGCAATTATTCTTCCGTTCAAATCAATGATTTTTACATTGGCATACTCAATTGCTTTAGGTAAAACTATTGTTGTAGCCGCGGTGCAAGGATTTGGATAACTATATATTTTTGCGTTTATTTCATTTTTAAGATCAGGAATGCTTAAAGTACCTGAGGTTTTAAAGGCTACTTTAGAAACATTAACCGCAAATGATTTGAAAGCTTGATAATCCCCTTGAAGTGAAAAAACTAATCCTTTAATTTTTTCCTTATTGTATTTTTGACCAACGGAGTTTGTAAAATTCTCTAAAAGAAGATTTACCTCTGTAGCGCTTGTATTTGCAGGAATTTTAAGACGCAATCTGTTGTTCCAATCTTTTGTGTTTTCCGTTACTAAAACGACTTCCACAGGAAGCGAACTGCTAATTGCAAAACCTACTGTTGAATAAGAGCTAGCATCAAAAGCCAATTCGCCTGGAAGAATATTTCTAAACACATTCAAAGTTCCATAAATAGCTCCTGCAACCGTTACATTTCTTTCTATTGCGTATTGATCCGTTGTTAAATCACTATTCGAAGTATTATCTATATTAAATGTCGAAACTGTAGTTTCTGTTTTTGAATAATCTAATCCCCAAGGACCATCTGCTAAATACAAAGCGTCTATTTGTTTTGATTTGTTACCCAAAATAGAAAGTCCAACATCAAATAACCCACCTAAGTCAAGTTGAATATTCTGCTCATAAGAACCTGTTAGCGTGATGCTTTTAGAAACAAAATCAATATTGGATAATTCTGTTACTTTTTTATTAGCTTGTAGATCTATATTCGATGAACCCAATTTATTTATTAAAGTAATCGCTAATTTACCGTTTTTGTAAGAGCCTTTTTTCACAAAAACAGATGGAATTCGATTATCAGACTTAGTATTGGTCAAAGTTCCTTGTTCTTTTAATTTAGCTATCATTGCATTGGTTATACTACAAATTTGTCCCATTGAAGAACCCCAAACTTGAAAATTAAGATAATCTCCAGCTGGATATTGATCAATATTCCAATAACTGTGTAATTTTTTTTCCGTTCCTGTATCTTGAATAGAAAAATTCAATGCATATTCTATCAATCCATTGGCTCTTCTTATTTTAGACATTATAATTTCGTAACCATTTAGTTCAATCGTTCTAATATCTTCAAGAGATGAATTATTCAAACGGTCACAAATTGCTTTCGAATGACTATAAATATTTCCTGTAGTTGCTGTTGCGAGAAGTGCTGCAAGACGATTTTCACCTTGATAATAATCTACTGAATAAACTTGTTTTGCATTTGTGATACCAATTAAGTCACTGGGACTGGAAATTGAAGTAGTTTCGGTGCCAAACATTCCTGTACTTGGAATAATAGCTGCAAAATCAACATTAGAACCTGATATTTTAGCAGTACTTAATGATTTGACAAACTTTTTTTGTGTTGCTTTTTTGTCATCATAACCATTTGTTTTGATTCTGTTAAAATTTCTTTTAGCAATTAAAGTCGCTAAATCACCATTGCTTTCCAATCCTCCGTTGTTTCCTGAACTTACATCGGTTGCCATACTTACATCGGCAATATTATTTATTAAAATAGCATCATAAGGATTGGCTGTAATATAAAATATAGCATCATTAAAATCATTATCACAGCTGCCGTAATCTCTTCTAATATCTTCAAAACCAAGAATAATTCTTTCATTGGTAGGGTCGTTCAAGAGCACATTGTGTTGTCTTAATGCAGGATCGGCCTCTGGATTAAAATTAGGATTAGAAAACAATTTCCACAAACCAGATGTTACTGCTGTACCATTCCATCCATTAGCCAATAAAACCCAACCAATTCCTGTTCCGGCTGGGAAAGTACCAATTTTTACTTTATTACCCGCCACCAAACTTCCGCCGCTTCCCGCAGCCGATACATTAGGAAATACAATAGTGATTTGATTCGCTGGTGGAACTGTAGTTGGTGGATTATTGATATCATAGGTATAAAAACCCAAAACATTTTTATATCCTGCTCCTTCACTAACAAAAGTCACCCATACATCAGCATATTTATCTATTACTAAATCAGTATCATAACCCGATGAAATATATTGTGGATTATAAATTGGCACTGGATATCTTTCTGGAAGTGAATTATTTATCAAATCTAAGGTTTGAGTTGTAATCACATCACTGGTCACAAAGTATTGTGGTGTACCGTCGGATGTGTAGGATCCTAAAAAATTATAATTCTGACCAAAAGAGGTAGAAAAAATAAAGAAAACCATTAAAAGTAAATATTGTTTCATAATCAAGGATATTAATTTTATAACAAACTTATGATCTTGATAGAATCTAATCTAAACTTTTAGTTATGCTGTATTTTACTGTAGACGAAAAACAATTTGCTAGAGACAACAGGATGCCGATTTTATATACTGTGCAACCATTGCCATTGATGGCAACAAAAGCCGAGCGAACAACAGTAAAAAAGCCAATTGCAATTAAATAAAATAGCCTCAATCAAGTTGAGGCTATAAAAGGTAAACATCCATTGAAAAATCACAAGAGAGTTTCTATTTGCTACTATAAATTTAGAAAACAAAGGCAAATAAGTTTATTTTTCAGGATAGTACTTGTTTGCGGATGGTTTTGTTTTTAATAGTAAATTGTATCTTAAAAAATTTGAATTTCTTCTTTCGGGTCCTTAATACGTATGTTTATTTTTTTAAACTCCCATTCGTTCCCATTTTTTTTTGCAGAAATATCCATTTTTCCTTTTCCTTTATTTCCTTTAACTCTTACCGACAATTCAACTGAATTATGATTGTTTAAATAAATCACATTTCCTTCTAAAATTGCTAATTTATCAATCGGTTCTATTTCTCCCAATACTTCAAGAACTCTTTTATTCGTTTTCGCTTTTTCAATTGCTTTTTCATAAAGTGAATTGTCAGCATACGCTTGAGCAATATCTGTAAAATTTCCGTCAAAGCTTGAACTCAAAAGCAATCCAAATCCAAGCAAAAACATTATTATGAACGTTGGTAAAAACCATTTCCAATTGCTTTTCCACCAAGATTGTTCCCTAATTAATTCATTATCCATATTGTGTATTTTGATTTGTTTTTCAATTATTTTTTCGCGGAATTTTGGTTCAAACAAGCTGCTAATGATATGGAACTAAATTGAACCCACTATTCGGATTCGCCACCAGAGCGATACCGAATAGACGAAGTTAATCTTCTCAAATACAAAATCGACTTTCAATTATGTCCAATACATAAATTCGTTGTAATAACCTTTATCTACTGGCTCTATAATTTCATTGTTATAAAGTATTCAGCTATTCTCAATATGACAAAACAAATAAAAGCAATTCCTAATTTGATTATAAATTTAAATCTCGGTTGCTGAGATGTACTGTAATGGATTAAACTCTTGATGCTTTGAATAACTTTATCTTTATTCAACCATAAAATTATTAGTATTAATAATTGGTATAGGATCGCTACTTTTAGAGCTCCAAAATGCACTTGGAAAAATATATTTTGTAAAATCACATTTACAAGTATGGTAGAAGTGAACAAACAACCAATAGTTCTGGTTCTTTTTATCAAAATCAATGTTCCTCCAATTATTTCAAACAGTCCTAAAGTTATTGCATATGCTTTTGAGTAACCATAAAAAGCCCACATCAATTCCATACCAGTCATTTCTGAAACAGTTTTGTCAATTTCAGCAGCTCCATCAAATTGAACTATTTTAGCTCCACCATAAACAAACATGGCAAATACTACAATCCAACTAATTGCATTTTCAAAAATTTCTATTTTATCATTTCTGTCGAATTTCATTCTTTTGTTTTTCTTTTAGATTGTTACCAGCGTGAAGCTGCTTTGAGATGTGCGAATTAAGGAAGCCTAAACTTTCAGATAAACATTGACTTTACAAATACAAAACCATTTTTCAATTAAGCCTAATACCCAAATCCTTTGTAGTACCACTTGGCTACTGCCGTTACGTAGTGTTCGTTCAAAAGTGATTATATATTTTGTCCGAAAGTCAATAGATTGTTATCAGGGTCAAGTAAGGAAAATTCCCTTTGTCCCCAAGGTTTTGTCTCTAACGCACCATTCGGGTGTATGCTTATTTTATTGTCCAACAATGACTGATATAAACTGTCAATGTTGTTGGTTCGGATGTAAACTCCTGAATAGTTTTCTTTCGGGCCAAGTTCTTTAAACTCAAAAAAGTGGATTTCTATGTCATCTTTTTCAATCATCAAATAACCGTCATAGTCAGAACTTCCAACGTTCCGAAATCCTAACTTATTTATATAGAAATCTTTTGTTGCGGTCTTGTTCCGCATTGGCATTTTTGGACTTACGTTTGTCAGCATATCTTTACTTTATTAAAAATTTGTTTCTCTGTCAAATTTTATTTGCAGTGAGGACAGTCATACTATGTCTAATTTTTACTCTTGAAACGGTTGTAAAATCGCTTCAAACGGTTGCTGCCAAGTTCTGGCACTACAGCGGGTTTTTGACTAAATTAAGCCCATTATTAGGATTTGCTAAATCTTTCTAATACAAAATCAATTTCAAACTAGGCCAATTCCCTAAATTGCTTGTAGCGTGTGTTCTGCAACGTTTATTTTTTGAATGTTGCGATTATCTTTTTCACATCGCTTCGCAATATTTCTAATGTTGTTTGTTTGTCAACTAAAATTTTTTCATTCTGCGGTTTGTCTGTAAATTGATACCAATATGGATCCTCCTTCAAAATGTAAAAATTAGTTGACACCTCTTTGATTTTAATAAATTCAGAATCTCCATTTAATGGTATGATTTTCTCTGCGTAATCATTTCCAGTATTCTCCTTATACATACTTTTCAAAGCTCTTCTGTTAGGATTTGGTAAGCTATGGATTTCTTCATATAAAAAACCGACTTTTGATTTTTCTGAAAAGCAAATTGCATTTACATATTCTCCATTACTAATCCTAACAATTCTAAATGTGGATATCCATTCAAATCCTGCATTTTTCATCTCTTCCTCTAAGACTTGCGCAACTTCATATTTATCAACCCAAGCTGTTGTTAGTTTGTAATTCGGTATATATTTGACGAAAGAATCATAATAATTTTCAGAAGTGATTTTTTGAGAATAGAGTGGTAGAGTAATTAAGGATAATAATAATAAGAAAATATTTTTTTTCATTTTGTTTTTAGATTACTGTTGGTTTAAATGTTGCATAACTTATATATAGTCCAGACAATACCAAACCTATTATCCCACAATTGGGTAACGATGTCTGACAAACGCCTTACTATAATTATCCTCAAATATATAAATAATTAGTTACAAATCATGAAACTATGTTTACATCAAAAGAATAATTTTCGCACTTGTATAAACGGAAACTATCTTGAAATACGCACGCCCTAGCCCAGATAGAAGTGGAAATCCTTATGCGCCAGTCCCGAAACCTCGGGATGGCGTATAAGATTGTAACGTATAGCTGGATCAAGCTCCTAAAGAAAAGTTTAATGGTTGAAATGGGTATTTGATTATTAGAAAACCTTAGTATCTTTGTCGCTTAGAACCTTTTTAAGAAAAATTATGCGCATTGATATTGTTACCGTTTTGCCTGAGTTGTTGAGAAGCCCGTTTGAAGCTTCGATTATGAAACGTGCTATTGATAAAGGTTTGGTGGAGGTTCATTTTCATAACCTGCGCGATTACACCACAAACAGACAAAAAAGCGTTGACGATTATCCGTACGGTGGTGGTGCTGGAATGGTGATGACGGTGCAACCTATTGATGCTTGCATTACGAACTTAAAAAGCGAACGTACTTACGACGAAGTGATTTACATGTCGCCCGATGGAGAAACCCTCAACCAAAAAATGGCTAACACGATGTCCTTGTATGAAAACATTATTATTTTGTGTGGGCACTACAAAGGCGTAGACCAGCGTGTGCGCGATCATTTTATTACCAAAGAAATTTCTATTGGAGATTATGTTTTATCTGGTGGTGAACTTGGTGCTCTCGTATTATCGGATGCTTTAATTCGGTTGATTCCAGGTGTGTTGAGCGATGAAACTTCGGCTTTGACTGATAGTTTTCAAGACGGGTTGTTGTCCGGACCTATTTACACGCGACCTGCAGACTACAAAGGATGGAAAGTTCCTGAGGTTTTAACGAGTGGGAATTTTGCCAAAATTGACCAATGGCGCGAGGATATGGCCTATGAACATACTAAAAATAGAAGACCGGATTTGTTGGAGGATTAGGACAGTTTGCAGTCGCAGTTTTCGAGTTATTGGCAAAAGTGGACAGTCTCCAGTCACAGTGGGCAGTCGTCGTTGATATTTTTAGTAATTTTACTACGTAACACAAACTGAAAACTGTAAACTGAAAACTGAGACTGAAAACTAAAAAAAGCAACCTAAATAAAGAAAATCATGGATTTCAAAGAATTAGCAGCATTTCAGAAATCGTTTTTGTTAGTTATGAATATCTTTAATTTATCAAAATCATTCCCAAAAGAAGAGAAATACGCTCTTACAGATCAAATGCGCCGCTCCTCGAGAAGTGTTTCAGCTAACATTGCCGAGGCATATAGAAAAAGGCGCTACCCTAATCATTTCATCAGTAAATTAACGGACAGCGATGCTGAAAACTCAGAGACAAGTGTATGGCTAGAATTTGCATTTAAGTGCGAGTATATAGACCTAGCAAAGTTCACTGAATTAAATAACCAAACCATCGAAATTGGAAAGTTAATTAATTTCATGATCAATAATCCAAGTAAATTTGGTTGCAAAATTTAATTCACAGCAAATCATAGAAATTTTTGACTGAAAACTGAAAACTGACACTGTAAACTGAGACTAAAAACTGTGACTGAAAACTAAAAACTACGCCTTAAAATAAAAGTTGCAAATTAAAACAAAAGTTGTACTTTTGCGCCCACATTAAGTTAACCTCTGGCGAGATCCGTGAATGTTGACCTAAATTAAACCATAATAAAATACAATCATGGCAGATTTAATGAAATTCGTTCAAGACGAGTTTGTAACAAGAAAAGATTTCCCTGTTTTTGCAGCTGGAGATACTATCACTGTTTTCTACGAAATTAGAGAGGGTGAAAAAACAAGAACTCAGTTCTTTAAAGGAGTTGTAATTCAAAGAAGAGGTTCAGCTAATACTGAAACTTTTACAATCCGTAAAATGTCTGGTGCAATTGGAGTAGAGCGTATTTTCCCAGTGAACTTACCTGCATTACAAAAAATTGAAATCAACAAAAAAGGTGCAGTTCGTAGAGCTAGAATTTTCTACTTCAGAGAACTTACTGGTAAAAAAGCTAAGATCAAAGACAAAAGAAGATAGTCAAACATCTCTTTATAATAAAAGTCCCAACATGTTTGGGACTTTTTTTTGCTTAAAATTTCCTTATAAATTTAGAATTTAGTTGGATTGTAACCTGAAATATAACAATTTGCGAATAACAGGTTAGTAATCCTGAAATTCGAGTTTTTCTCTCACAAATCGTCCTTCAATTACATCTGATTTTCATATATTTGTGCGTCTTATTTCAAGAAAATACCTTGAAGAAGCTACATTTAACGTGATTCGATTATAAAAATAAAAAAATGACACAGAAATCAAAAATTTTTTACACGCTTACTGATGAAGCGCCATTACTGGCCACTTATTCATTTTTACCTATTGTACAAGCATTTACAAGAACTTCTGACATTGAAATTGAAACTAGAGACATTTCATTAACGGGTAGAATCTTATCCAACTTTCCGGAGTTTTTGACTGAAGATCAAAAAACAGCTGATTCCTTACTTGAACTTGGACAACTAGCCACCACGCCTGAAGCCAATATTATAAAATTACCAAATGTATCCGCATCTGTTCCACAATTGAAAGCAGCTATTGCTGAACTACAATCTCATGGATACCAATTACCAAACTTTCCTGAAGAGCCACAAAACGAAGCTGAGAATGCTATAAAAGCAAAATACTCTAAAATATTAGGATCTGCTGTAAATCCTGTATTGCGTGAAGGAAATTCAGACAGAAGAGCACCAAAAGCGGTTAAGAATTATGCTAAAGCCAACCCACATTCAATGGGAGCTTGGACTGCAGACTCTAAAACATACGTTGCCTCTATGGAAAGTGGCGATTTTTACGGTAGTGAAAAGTCAGTTACTTTGACTGAAGCTACAGATGTAAAAATTGAATTAGTAGCCAAAGACGGAACAACAACTGTTTTAAAAGCAAGCACACCGCTTAAAGCTGGAGAGATCATTGACAGCGCTGTATTGAACTTACATGCACTCAAAACATTTGTAGCTAAAACTATTGCCGAAGCAAAACAATTAAACGTTTTACTTTCGGTTCACTTGAAGGCTACGATGATGAAAGTTTCGGATCCCATCATTTTTGGGGCTATTGTAGAAGTATATTTTGCAGCTGTTTTCGAAAAATACGCTACTTTATTCCAAGAGTTGAACATAGACACCCGCAATGGTTTGGGTGATGTGTACGCAAAAATAGCGGGCAACCCAATGCAAGTCGAAGTTGAAGCAGCTTTGAATGAAGCAATTGCAAACGGACCAGCCTTAGCGATGGTAAATTCTGATAAAGGAATTACGAATTTACACGTACCTTCGGATGTAATTGTAGATGCATCCATGCCAGCAATGATTCGTACCTCGGGTCAGATGTACAACAAAGAAGGCAAGCAACAAGATACTGTTGCTATGATACCAGACCGCAGTTATGCAGGTGTGTACACAGCAACTATTGATTTTTGTAAAAAACACGGCGCTTTTGACCCTACAACAATGGGAAGTGTACCAAACGTAGGTTTGATGGCACAAAAAGCCGAAGAATACGGATCTCACGACAAGACTTTCCAAATTGCAACGGATGGTGTAGTTCGAGTAGTAGATACCAATGGAACTGTTTTAATGGAACAAGCTGTTGAAGCAAATGATATTTTTAGAATGTGTCAGGCTAAAGATGCTCCTATTCAAGACTGGGTAAAACTAGCTGTAAACAGAGCTCGTTTGTCTAATACTCCAGCCATTTTCTGGCTAGATAACAACAGAGCACACGATAGAGAATTAATTGTAAAAGTAAACCGTTATTTACAAGATTTTGATACTACTGGATTAGATATTCAGATTTTAAACCCTATCGAGGCTACTAACTTTACCTTAGAGCGCATCATAAAAGGACAAGATACAATCTCTGTAACAGGAAATGTATTGCGTGATTACTTAACTGATTTATTCCCAATTTTAGAAGTAGGAACATCAGCAAAAATGCTTTCTATCGTTCCATTGATGAATGGTGGTGGATTGTTTGAAACTGGCGCAGGTGGATCAGCTCCTAAACACGTTGAGCAATTTACAGCAGAAGGATACTTGCGTTGGGACTCTCTTGGAGAATTCCTAGCACTTGGAGCTTCTTTAGAACATTTAGGACAAACATTAAACAACAACAAAGCAATTGTTCTTGCTGAAACACTAGATGTAGCTACCGAAAAATTCTTAGCAAATGACAAATCGCCTGCACGTAAAATAGGTGGAATTGACAATCGTGGGTCACAGTTTTACTTGGCTATGTACTGGGCAGAAGCTCTTGCAGCTCAAGATAAAGAACCGTCATTAAAAGCGATTTTTGCACCTATCGCAACTGAGTTGTTAGCTAATGAAGCAAGCATTAATACTGAACTTATTGCAGCTCAAGGCCAACCTCAACATATTAATGGACATTATCAACCTAATCCAGAGTTGACAAGCAAAGCCATGCGTCCTAGTGCAACATTCAATGCCATTTTAGCAAAAATTGCATAAGTAGAATAACAATAGTGAAACAAAAAAATCAAGACAACTGTAACAAGTTGTCTTTTTTTATCTTAGCAATACCTTAACATGTGTTATATGCCAATTACCAAACTATTTGAGGTAATTTGTACTTTCATTCTGATAAAAATAAAACAATGAACTCAAAAAAATACATTCTGTACTTCATAGTTGTACTCTCGTCATTTTGCTCTTTTGCTCAGGAAAAATTCACCCTTAGTGGAACTATAATCGATGCAAGCAGTAACGAGTCTTTAATAGGTGTAAATGTTGTTTTACCAAGTTTAAAAACAGGTGTTACAACTAATGAATATGGATTTTTTTCAATCACAGTTCCTAAGGGAATTTACACCGTACAAGTGAGTTACTTGGGTTTTCAAACGCTTGAAGAATCTATTGATTTGAACCAGAATACGATTCGGAATTTCAAACTAGTGGGTAATGAAACCATTTTAAAGGAAGTAATTATCACCGATAATAAAACCAAAATTGACATCAAAAAACCAGAGATGAGCGTAAATAAACTCTCCATTTCTGCAATCAAAAAAATGCCCGTTGTACTGGGAGAAGTTGATGTTTTAAAGTCTATTTTATTATTACCTGGTGTTACCAATGCTGGTGAAGGTGCATCTGGATTCAATGTGAGAGGTGGTGGAGCTGATCAAAACTTAATTTTATTAGATGAAGCAACGATTTTCAATTCTTCACACGTTTTTGGATTTTTCTCTGTTTTTAATCCTGATGCTATCAAAGATTTAAAGTTGTATAAAGGTGGAATTCCAGCACGATATGGCGGAAGAGCTTCATCTGTTCTGGATATTTATCAAAAAGATGGTAACAGCAAAGAATTTCATGTAAACGGTGGAATTGGGTTAATCTCCAGTAGAATTTTGGCCGAAGGACCATTAGTAAAAGACAAGGGCTCTTTCTTAATAGGCGGTCGCAGCTCTTATGCACATTTGTTCTTGAAACTTTCTGAAGAGCAAAAAGACAATTCTGCTTATTTTTATGATTTAAACACAAAATTGAGCTATAAATTAAACCCAAATAACAGTTTATATTTGTCGGGGTATTTTGGCCGCGATGTTTTCAGTCTTAGCGACAGTTTTACCAATATCTATGGGAATGCTACTTTAAACCTTAGATGGAATCACTTATTTTCAGAAAAACTATTTTCTAATTTATCACTAATCTACAGTGACTATTACTATGGTTTGGATTTGGATTTTGTAGGTTTCAAATGGGATTCTGGTATTAAAAACTACAATGTCAAATACGACTTTAAAAATTACATTTCGAATAAGTTCAAATTAAATTATGGACTAAACGCTATTTACTATGAATTCAATCCCGGCACCATAAAACCTAGCAATGAAAATTCTGGAATTAACTTTGACCAGCTAGATAAAAAATACGCTTTTGAACCAGCACTTTACTTAAATGCAGATCATGAAATATCTAATAAAATAGCGCTTTCATACGGACTTCGTTACAGTATGTTTTATAGATTAGGGCAATCTACAGTAAATATTTACGAGAACAACAACCCCGTACTTTTTGATCCTGAGTTGCAAATTTATGAAAAAGCTACACCCATAAGTTCTCAATTTTATGGTAAAAACAAGGTCATTAAGAACTATAATTATCTTGAGCCACGCTTGTCCATTGCGTATCAAATTAATGACGAACAATCTGTAAAAGCCAGTTACAACAGGATGGTACAGTATTTACAATTAATATCAAACACCTCATCTCCTACTCCACTAGACGTGTGGACACCGAGTGACAATTTTATAAAACCTCAAATTGCAGATCAAGTTGCGTTGGGCTATTTTAAAAATTTTAAAGATGATATGTATTCTCTTGAGGTAGAAACCTATTACAAAGAGGTTCAAAACCGATTGGACTATATTGATGGTGCCGATTTAATTGCAAATAAAGCTATTGAACAAATTATTTTAAATGGTCAATTACGTTCCTACGGTTTGGAAATACTTTTCCGTAAAAATGAAGGCAAACTAAACGGGTGGATTTCGTATACACTATCAAAATCCGAGCAACAAACACCGGGAAGAACTCCGCTAGAAACAGGGATAAACAATGGTCAGTGGTACAACTCTGTATATGACAAGTTACATAATATTGCTGTTACCTCCTCGTATAATTTAAATGACAAATGGTCTTTTGGCGCTAACTTTGCACTTCAAACAGGGCAGCCAGTAACTTATCCTACGGGGCAATACGAGTATTTAGGAATAGTTGTTCCTAGCTATGGATTGCGCAATGAAAATAGATTACCAGCCTACCACCACTTAGATCTAGCAGCGACCTTAACACCTACAAAAAATAAAAATAGACAATGGAAAGGCGAATGGGTTTTTAGTATTTACAATGTATACAACCGTCGTAATGCTGCGTCAATCAATTTTAGACAAAACGCAGACACAGGCAATAATGAAGCCGTAAGAACCTCTATTTTTGGAATGGTTCCAGCAGTGAGTTACAACTTTAAATTTTAGTACTTAAAATATTTTTAAAATTTCAGATGATGAAAAAAATAATCCTTCTCTTAATCCTAATTAGCACTTGCATTACCACTAGTTGTGAGGATGTAATAAATGTTGACTTGAATAATGCTGCGCCAAAACTAGTAATTGAAGCGGCAATAAACTGGAAAAAAGGAACAAGTGGTACAGTACAAACCATTAAACTATCAACAACTACTGGTTTTTATGACACTAAAATTCCAAAAGTTTCAGGAGCTACTGTGACTATAAAAAATAGTGCCAACACAATTTTTGTTTTTACTGAAACAGGAACACCTGGGGAATATGTTTGCACCAATTTCAATCCAGTTCTTAATGAGACATACACGCTAAATATCATTAACAAAGGCGCCACCTATACAGCCACAGAAACATTAAAACCTGTTGCTTCTATTACCAAAATTATTCAAAATGAGAAAGGTGGCTTTACCGGAAACAATAAAGAAATAAAAACTTTTTACCAAGATCCTTCAGGAATTGCCAATTATTACCTATACAAATACAGCTATTCTAATCAAGTAAAAGCAGATTATTATGTGGATCAAGATGAGTTTTTCAATGGCAATGAATTTTTTAGTATTTCCCAAAACGACGAACTTAAGAAAGGGGATCTCATTGAGGTAACGCATATCGGAATTTCAAAAGCCTATTACAATTATATGAGTGTTCTAGTAAGTATTGCTGGTAACAATGGAGGTGGGCCATTTCAAGCACCGCCAGCAACTGTAAGAGGAAATATCATCAACTCGACCACACCAGAAAACTATCCGCTTGGGTATTTTTCATTAAGCGAGACGGAGGTAAGAAATTATACAGTTGAATAAGTATATTTGTACTCCAAACCAAAATCAATAAACATGTCTTCACATCATATCGTTCGGGACGATCAAGAGCCTGCCTTAATAATTGCTAATGGCGCATCCTGTAATCCTGAACTTTTAGGTCAATTGCTGGAGTGGTCTCCTCTTGTAATTGTACTAGACTCTGCTATGGTGCGAGTTATGGAACTAGATATAAAAGTAGATGTACTCTTGGGTGATTTTGACCGTAGTTTTGATCCTGAAATCTATAAAACTTCCCAATATCCCCTGGAAATAGTTCATACACCGGACCAAAACAAAACAGACCTTGAGAAAGCTTTTGATTATTTAATTAATAGAAAAATACCTGCTGTAAATGTGGTTTGGGCAACAGGAAAAAGAGCCGACCATACGATTACGAACCTAACCAACATCCCAAAATACCGAAATCTATTGAAAATTGTGATTCTAGACGATCACTCTAAAGTATTTTTGTTGCCTAGAAAATTCGAAAAATGGTATACAGCACAAACTCCTATTTCCTTAATCCCAATAGGACAAGTAACAGGAATACACTCTGATAATTTATTTTATCCGCTTCAAAACGATACTTTAACTATAGGATATCGAACTGGTAGTAGTAATCACGTGACTCAAGACGGCTTAGTTACCATACTTCATGAAGAAGGTGATTTGCTACTCATGGAATGTATGGATTAATTCTTAGTTTCTTCGTCTAAAATTACGTTTTTAATAATATCGTAATGACTCCATGGAATAAAATGATTGGCTTCGGGAATGGTTTTTACAGTCAAATTTTTAGCGTTTACAAACTTCTTTTTCATGAAATCTACATTGCTGTAAGGTACTAAAACATCCTTAGTGCCATGTACAATGGTAACTTCGCAATCAATTTTATAAAGTTGGTTTTCTAAGGTTACCAAGTCTTTTTTCAACCACCACAATTCATCGTTTGAGGGTCTCAATGCTCCTGGAATTAAATACCGTAACGGAATTGTCTTAATTACCGTGCGCCATTTCTCTGGTTTTTCAGCTTTTGGATCAAGAGATCCCGCTAAAAATACCAGCCTGTGATACCACTCGGGATGATCAACCGCAAGTTGTGCAACAAGCGGACCGCCAAATGAATGCCCTACCAACGTAACTGGCTTTTTAAAGTTTTGAGATTTGATAAATGTGGATATAAACTGTGATTGTGTTGCTAAATTTTGAGCATCGCCAAAATCACTGTACCCAAATCCAGGACGATCAATAGCAATCATTCGGTATTTTTTTAGTAAATCTGGATCTACTAAATAATCTTTGAAAGCATTCCAACTTCCTGGCGAACCATGAACAAAAAATAATACTGGGTTTAAATCTGATCCAGTGGCTACATAATGCAACTTAAAACCACCGCTTTGAAAGGTCGTGTCTTGATACGTCGTATAAGATTTTGAAAAAAACGAAGTCGTTTCTTTAGGAGTAAACCGCATAGTCATACAAGCTTGACACAACAACAAGTAGAGTACTATTACTAAATAACGCTTCTTGAAAACGAATCGAGCTGCTATAAAATTCATTTTTTTCATAAAAGTAGCCGTTTTTAAGCTTCAAAAAAAGTCTCAATTAAATTTTATGATTTCTTTTCCAGCTGTTTAATCACATTAACTTTACATTAGCAAACTACTTATGGTTATCTTTGCACCCAAAATAAGAACGAACGATTTAAAATGAGTACTGAAAAAACAAATTTACACCCAAGGAATCTGGACAGGACAGGGTATGATTTTAAAGAATTAATTACTACATATCCATCCCTAAGTGAATTTGTTAAAACCAATGAACACGGAACTGAAACCATCGATTTCAGCGATCCTGAAGCGGTAAAAGCTTTGAATAAAGCGCTTTTGATGCAGCACTTTGACATTCAAAATTGGGATATTCCTAACAATTATTTGTGCCCACCTATTCCTGGTAGAGCTGATTATATTCATTATTTAGCAGATTTATTAGCCTCTAGCAACAACGGAATTATACCTGAGGGTGAAACTGTTCAAGGGTTAGATATTGGTGTGGGTGCCAATTGCATCTATCCGCTTATTGGTTGTTCTGTTTATGGCTGGAGTTTTGTAGGAACTGATATTGATACAAAAGCAATTCAAAACTGCAGTACTATCATTGAAAATAACCCGAAACTCATTGATTTAATTAGCTTGCAACAACAAACGGAATCACGTTTCATATTTAAAAATATTATAACGCCTGAGGATAAATTCACCTTTACAATTTGCAATCCTCCTTTTCACGCATCACAAGATGAGGCCACTAAAAGTACCTTAAGAAAAATAAACAATTTACAATCTAATAGCGGTACAAGTAAAACTACGAAGCCTGTTTTAAACTTTGGAGGTCACAATGCCGAATTATTTTGCGAAGGCGGTGAACTAGGGTTTGTCACACAAATGATTTACGAAAGTGCAAAATATCCGATGCAGTGTCTTTGGTTCACGACTTTAGTGTCCAAAAAAGAAAATCTTTCCAGTTTATACAAAACACTAAACAAAGTAAGCGCTGTCGAAATCAAAACTATTGATATGGCTCAAGGCCAAAAAACAAGCCGCATCTTAGCTTGGACTTTCTTGAGTTCAGCACAACAAAAAGCATGGAAGTTTTAAGTTTTTAAAAACATTTTTTCTTGAATTCAGTCGTATCTTTGTATGAAGTAATTCCAAGACATGAATTTTCAAGTAGTATCCGATTACCAGCCCAAAGGTGACCAACCCCAAGCCATTGCAAAATTAGCGCAAGGCATTGTAGATGGAGATCAATTCCAAACGCTTTTAGGAGTTACCGGTTCTGGTAAAACGTTTACTGTGGCCAATGTTATTCAAGAAGTGCAACGTCCTACGCTAGTTTTGGCACACAACAAAACATTAGCGGCACAACTGTACTCTGAATTCAAACAATTTTTCCCGAATAATGCCGTAGAATATTTTGTTTCGTACTACGATTATTATCAGCCTGAAGCGTTTATGCCTGTTACTGGCGTTTTCATTGAGAAGGATTTATCTATCAATGAAGAGCTGGAAAAAATGCGAATGTCAACCACTGCTTCGTTGCTTTCAGGACGTAGAGATATTCTGGTTGTAGCATCCGTTTCTTGTTTGTATGGTATTGGAAACCCAATTGAATTTCAAAAAAACCTAATCCCAATAGAGAAAGGGCAAGTTATTTCTCGGACCAAATTATTACACCAACTTGTTCAAAGTTTGTATTCTAGAACCGAAGCTGATTTTAATCCTGGAAGTTTCAGGATAAAAGGTGATACCGTTGATGTATACCCTAGTTATGCCGATGAAGCCTATAGAATTCATTTCTTTGGGGATGAAATTGAAGAAATAGAAAGCTTTGACACTAAAAATTCTCAAGTTCTTGAAAAATTTGACAGGCTAACCATTTATCCCGCAAATATGTTTGTGACTTCGCCGGATGTATTGCAAAATGCCATTTGGGAAATTCAACAAGACTTGGTAAAACAAGTTGATTATTTTAAAGAAATAGGTAAACATCTTGAAGCTAAAAGGCTGGAAGAACGAACCAATTTCGACTTAGAAATGATTCGGGAATTAGGATATTGTTCCGGTATCGAAAATTACTCTCGTTACTTAGATGGGCGTTTGCCAGGTACAAGACCTTTTTGCTTGCTAGACTATTTCCCTAAAGATTACTTGATGGTCGTAGATGAAAGCCATGTAACACTCTCACAAGTAAGCGCTATGTATGGCGGTGATCGCAGCCGTAAAGAGAACTTGGTTGAATACGGATTTAGACTTCCTGCGGCAATGGACAACCGTCCTTTGAAATTTGAGGAATTCGAAGCAATGCAAAATCAAGTTATTTACGTTTCGGCAACACCTGCTGATTATGAATTACAAAAAACAGATGGTGTTGTGGTAGAGCAAGTGATTCGTCCAACGGGATTACTCGATCCTATTATTGAAATAAGACCAAGCTTGAACCAAATTGATGATTTAATCGAAGAAATTCAAGTTCGAGCCGAAATTGACGAGCGTGTTTTAGTCACTACTTTGACCAAAAGAATGGCCGAAGAACTGGCTAAATATTTAACCAAAGTTCATATCCGTTGTCGTTATATCCATTCTGAAGTGGATACTTTGGAACGAATTGAAATCATGCAAGACCTTAGAAAAGGAATTTTTGATGTTTTAATAGGTGTCAACTTACTTCGTGAAGGATTAGATTTACCCGAAGTTTCCCTGGTAGCAATCTTAGATGCTGACAAAGAAGGTTTTTTAAGAAGTCATCGATCACTTACGCAAACAATTGGTCGTGCAGCGAGAAACCTAAATGGAAAAGCGATTATGTACGCCGATAAAATTACGGCTAGCATGCAAAAAACCATCGACGAAACTTCATACCGAAGAACTAAACAAATCAATTACAATACCCAACATAATGAGGTTCCAATGGCGTTGAACAAAAAAATAGAAAGCGCCTTTACCAAAAATCCTCTTGTAGATTATGAATTAGGTGCTACTTTAAACACTGCAGCAGAGCCTGAAAACCTTTATCTGTCTAAACCTGAACTGGAGAAACTCATTCGAGAGAAAAGAAAATCAATGGAAAAAGCGGCAAAAGAATTAGATTTTATGCAAGCCGCAAAACTTAGAGATGAGATCAAAGCATTGCAAGGTCAATTGCCTTAATTATGCTGTTCCTGAAAAACATTCAATAAAACCGCCCCGTCAATTATAGCATTAGGTGATTCACTCATTAATTTTAATATACGTTTGGTAGCATTAGGATTCAATCCCATGTCAATAGCTATTTGCTGGATAGAGGCTAATTCTTTTTCATGTATCACACCATCACAATACATTAACAAAGCCAATCTATAAAATTGTTGAATTCTCAGAAACTCTGTTTTTATAGACAATTGAGGAACTTCTTGATGAAATAAATCTTTAAAAACATCTTTTTCTATTCCTAAAGCTTGTGCTACTATTGCCAGAAATTCATATTCGCGTTTATGTAATTTTCCATCAACAGTTGAAAAAGCTATCATTTCAAGCAACAAACTGCGTCTTTCCTCAAATTCGTTCATAATCTATATTTTGTGCTAAAATATTATTTTATTTTAAATTATCAATTAGAAATGCGATCGCAAACCAATTCTAAATTGAAAATTGTATTCTAAATGCTTTTAAAACGTACCTTTGTATAAAATTAGAATATGATGACAAATAACGATATCTTTAAAAAACTTCGCGTGGCACTTATGCTTCGTGACGACCAAATAGTTGAAATATTAGAATTAGTAGATTTTAGAATCACAAAATCGGAGTTGGGTGCTTTTTTTCGTGATGAAAAACATGAAAATTACATGGAATGTGGTGACCAAGTATTGCGTAATTTCTTGAACGGACTCGTGATTCACTTGCGTGGAACTAAGGAAAATCCAAAAAATCCAAATGATGTTTTGGCCAAACACAAAGCACAAATTCCAGTAAAAGAAGGTGCAGGAGAAAGAACAGAATTCAAAGCAAAAGCAAAAGATTCTGAAAGAGCAAGAGGTGACGAAGCTCCATCAAAAACAAAACCTGCCGCTAAAAAGCCTTTCAAAAAAACATTTGCAAAAGGAACACCAAAAGTGCAAGTGGTGGAAAAAGTGAAATATAATTTCGGGAAAAATAAAAAATCATAATTGTGAAAACAGCCTTGATTATTGGCAGCACAGGTCTTATTGGATCTGAATTACTCCAAATACTTTTAGACAATCCTGAATATACAAGCGTTGTAACCTTTGTAAAAAGAGATACGGGAATACAAAACCCAAAATTAACCCAACACATCATTGACTTTGACAAGCCCGAAAGTTATAAGGAATGGGTTATAGGCGATGATTTCTTTTGTACCATTGGCACTACCATAAAAAAAGCTGGTAGCCAAAAAGCATTCCAAAAAGTAGATTTTGAATATCCTAAACAATTCGCCCTTTTTGCGCAAGAGAATAAAGTGAAAAATTATTTATTGATCTCTTCACTGGATGCCAATGCCACGTCTTCAAATTTTTATTTAAAGACAAAAGGTGAAATTCAAGATTTTCTTAAAACTTGTAATTTTGAAAGCGTTTCTATTCTACAACCTTCCCTCCTATTGGGTGATCGAAATGAATTTAGATTTGCAGAAAAAGCTGGTGCATTTGTCATGAAAATGTTTTCATTTATTTTTCAAGGAAATTTAAAAAAATACCAACCAATAGAAGGTGTAAAAGTTGCGAAAGCCATGTACAAATTGGCACAAAAAAATACAGAAGGTTTTCATATCTACGAATCGGATGTGATTCAAGAATTAGGAAACTAATACATAACTAAATCCTGAATGAGAGTTCGGGATTTAGTTAGGTGTTTTTAATTTTCCTAAAAAAAAATCTTAATTTAAGGAGAGGATATTATTGCTATTAAAAAATTCTAAATTCACTTTTAAGAACTACAGCTTAACATACTGCATCCAACTTTATCTCTAGCCCAATCCGGTCTTTTGGCAAACCATTTTTGGAAATTCGGTTGCTCCTCATAAGGTTTTTTGAGCATTACATATAATTCATTAAGCAAACCGTAATCTCCTTTATCAGCATCATCAATACACAATTGCGCCATGTAATTTCGCAATACATACTTGGGATTTACTTTATCCATTTGTTGTTTTCTTTCCAAATCAGAAATAACCTCTTCATTAATTCGAATGCTGTACTTTTCAAACCAATCGTACCATTCACTCAAGACGGTTTCATCTAAATCCTTTTGATTGTAAAAAGCAGCTTTAACTGTATTGAAAGCAACTTTCGAAGTAGCTGCTTTGGTAACATTGCTTAGAGTCCTAAAGAAAATAGTCATATCGGTTTCTACTCGTTGTAGTAATTCAACCAAACCATGAATCAAGACTACATCCTCTTCTTTTTTGATTTGGAGGCCCATCTTATTTTGCATCATTCTCAAATATTCCTTTTCGTAATTGGTACTGAATGCCTCAAGAATAGCTTCCAGCGGCTTGGCATCTTGAATTAAAGGATACAATGCATTCGCTAATTGGTATAAATTCCACAATGCCATTTCAGGTTGATTGCCATAACGGTACCTTTTATGCTGCCTATCAGTGGTATTTGGAGTCCATCCAGAATCAAAATCTTCTAACCAACCGTAAGGACCATAATCAATTGTAATCCCGTGAATAGACATATTATCCGTATTCATTACACCATGCACAAAACCAACGCGCTGCCAGTTAACAATCATATTGAGCGTGGTTTGAGTAACTTCTTGAAAAAAGGCTAAGTATTTTTCGATTCCTTCCTTTTGGATATGTGAAAAATGGTGTTTAATAGTATAATCGGCCAGTAATTTTAAATTTTCGTGATCTTCACGCGCGGCAAAAATTTCAAAACTTCCAAAACGAATAAAAGATGGAGCCACTCTTGCTACAATAGCGCCTTTCTCATAAGCAGGATTTCCATTGTACAAAACATCGCGTAAAACGGGATCTCCAGATAAAATTAACGAAAGCGAACGAGTTGTGGGAACTCCTAAATAATGCATGGCCTCGGCACATAAGTATTCTCTAATGGAAGAGCGCAAAACCGCAAATCCATCTGCATTTCTAGAATATGGTGTAGGCCCAGCACCTTTCAGTTGCAACGTATACGATTCATTGTTATGCTGAACTTCTGTTAGATTAATGGCACGACCATCTCCTAGTTGTCCAGCCCAATTCCCAAACTGATGACCTGCGTAACACAAGGCATAAGATTTGGTTTCAGGATAAATCGTAGTTCCTGAAAACGTATTTAAAAATGCTGTTGATGCAATATCTTCTTCGCTAAGACCGATAGTATTGGCCACTTCAACTGAAGCATGAATTAATTCAGGATTAATCGGTTTTACTGGCGTTACATAGGAGAAGCATGCTTTTTCAACTTGTCTTGGAGTATTTTCAAGGTCAAGATCAGCCGGTAATTCTGTGATAAAGTTATTTTTTATATGAAGTTTCATGATATCAAATTTAAAAAAACAAAGGTAATTGATCCGTGCTATACTGTTTTGCACTTTCCAATAATATTATGAATTGTTTACTTTCCACTAATTATTTGGCACAAAAAAACCTGTTTACTAAAGCAAACAGGTTTTTAATATATAACAATTTTCTAATTAAGAAAGTGCCGCTTGTACTTGATCAGCTGCTTCTTGAAATTCAACAGCAGATAAAATTGGCATTCCTGAATTATCAATTAATTCTTTTGCAATAGCTGCATTGGTACCTTGTAAACGAACAATAATCGGCACTTTAATAGCATCTCCCATATTTTTGTAAGCGTCAACAACTCCTTGTGCCACACGGTCACAACGAACAATTCCACCAAAAATATTAATCAAAATAAGCTTTTACGTTTTGATCTTTTAAGATAATACGGAAAGCAGTTTCAACACGTTTTGCATCAGCAGTTCCACCTACGTCAAGGAAGTTTGCAGGTTCAAAACCAGCATACTTAATTAAATCCATAGTTGCCATTGCAAGACCTGCTCCGTTTACCATACATCCAACAGTTCCGTCAAGATCTACATAGTTCAAGCCTACTTCTTTAGCTTCAACTTCAATTGGATTTTCCTCACGAACGTCACGCATGTCAGCATATGCTTTTTGTCTGTATAATGCATTGTCATCAATGTTAACTTTTGCATCAACCGCCATAATTTTATCATCAGATGTTTTTAATACCGGGTTGATTTCAAACATTGAAGCATCAGATCCGATATACGCATTATATAAAGAATCGATGAATTTAACCATTTCTTTGAACGCATTTCCTGAAAGTCCTAAGTTAAAAGCAATTCTTCTTGCTTGAAAACCTTGCAAACCTACAGAAGGATCAATTTCTTCAGTAAAGATTAAATGTGGTGTGTGCTCAGCAACTTCTTCAATATCCATTCCACCTTCGGTAGAATACATAATCATATTACGACCAGTAGCTCTATTTAATAAAACAGATACATAGAACTCTGATGTTTCACTTTCTCCAGGATAGTACACATCCTCAGCAACTAATATAGTACTTACTTTTTTTCCTTCAGCTGATGTTTGAGGTGTAATCAATTGCATCCCTATGATTTGACCTGCAATTTCTTCTACTTGTTGTAAATTTTTAGCAAGTTTTACTCCTCCACCTTTTCCACGTCCACCTGCATGAACTTGTGCTTTAATAACATGCCATCCTGTACCCGTTTCGGCAGTTAATTGTTTCGCAGCTTCAACAGCTTCAGCTGGACTATTTGCTACAATTCCGCGTTGAATGCGTACTCCGTAACTTGCTAGAATTTCTTTCCCTTGATATTCGTGTATGTTCATAATATAGAATTTGACTGGCTTCTGAATTTCTTCCAGAAATAAAGTGCCACAAAAATAGCAAAATTTAATGTAACTGTTATTTTTTTTAAATAAATTATTGTTCAATTTTTCAGCAGGTATTTAAGCCCATTTCACATTGGTACGATTCTAAAAAATATCAATTTTTCAAACAATTTTGTTAGAATTTCATTTCAATATTAAAAACAAACGTATTTAGGCTCTTTTCCACCCTATTTTGAAAACAAATCCTTTTACTTTTTATCGAAAAAACAAATCACCTCCCTTTAAATCACGTTTTTGTATTTTTCACAACGTTTTTCTATTATTACTATAAAAAATACCCATATTTAACCAATTTGACTAATATTACATACTAAATATTTAATTTTGAAGAAAAAAAATTAAGCATGAAAGTTAAAGAACAAGGTCTGTATTTGCCCGAATTTGAACACGATAATTGCGGAGCAGGATTTATTTGTAATCTCAATGGAATTAAGTCAAATGATATTATACACAAAGCATTAGATATTCTCATAAAACTAGAGCATCGAGGTGCTGTAAGTTCTGATGGTAGAACTGGAGATGGAGCTGGTATCCTATTTGATATCCCACATGCTTTTTTTAAAAAAGTATGTGATTTTGAACTTCCAAATGCTAAAGAATATGCTGTTGGAATGGTTTTTATGCCAAAGAGCAACAATCAAGTTGTTTTTTGTAAAACTGCGTTTGAAAATGCTATTCATGATCAAAATCTAGAAATTTTAGGATGGAGAGACGTTCCTGTTGACGCATCAAATTTAGGGCGAATTGCTGGAGAAAAAGAACCTACCGTAAAGCAAGTCTTTGTAGGTAAAAAAAGTTTGGATTTGACAGAGCAACAATTTAATGCTAAAATGTTTGCCGCCAGAAAAATAGCAGAGCACACAATTCGGAACTCAAGAATTTCCGAAAGTCACATGTTTTATTTCTCAAGTTTTTCTACCACTACAATAATATATAAAGGTTTATTGATGCCAGAGGACATCAGCAGGTATTACACCGATTTGCTAGACGATGACTTGGTAACCCGATTGGCATTGGTACACCAACGATTTTCAACCAATACTTTTCCATCTTGGGAACTAGCCCAACCCTTTCGTTACATGTGTCACAATGGAGAAATCAATACGTTACGTGGCAACATAAGCCGTATGCGTGCACGTGAGGAATTGATGAAAAGTGATGTTTTTGGCGAAGACATCAAAAAGCTTTTCCCAATTATTCTGGAAGGAAAATCAGATTCTGCCTCGATGGACATGGTTATTGAATTGTTACTGATGACAGGACGTTCCTTGCCCGAAGCTATGATGATGGTGGTTCCGGAAGCTTGGGAGAAACATCAAACGATGTCAGAAGATAAGAAAGCCTTTTACGAATACAACGCTTGTATTATGGAACCTTGGGATGGTCCAGCCTCTATTCCTTTTACAGATGGTAACGTTATTGGTGCTTTATTGGATAGAAATGGATTGCGTCCTTCTCGATACACTTTAACCAAAAGTGGTTTCGTAATTATGTCCTCTGAAATTGGAGTATTGGATATCAAACCAGAAGATGTGATTCAACACGGTAGATTAGAACCGGGGAAAATGTTTTTGGTTGACATGAATGAAGGTCGCATAATAGAGGATGACGAAATCAAAAATGCAATTGTCACCAAGCGACCTTATAAACAATGGCTTGACGAAAATTTACTTTCGCTAGCTCAAATTCCGTACACTGATAATCTCATTCCAGTTGAAAATATTGATTTTGAAACCAGACAGCGCTTATTTGGATATACGATTGAAGATTTAAAAACCATCATCAACCCGATGGGTGCCGAAGGAGCCGAAGCGCTAAGTTCAATGGGGAATGATACACCGCTTGCTGTTTTATCTGATCAGCCTCAATTGTTGTATAATTATTTCAAACAACTATTTGCACAAGTAACCAATCCACCGCTGGACGGTATTCGTGAAGAAATCATAACTGATATTAGCTTGGCAATTGGTGGCGATTATAATATTTTTGACATTGTTCCCAAACATTGTAAAAAACTAAAAATCCAAAATCCTGTTATCTCCAACGAAGATTTGGACAAAATAAGAAACATCGATCATGCCGATTTCAAGTCAGTCACTATTTCAATGTTATACGAAATCAAAAAAGGAGTAAACGGCTTAGAGCGCGCACTTGAAAAAGCAGTACAAGCTACCTACAAAGCAGTTGCAGAAGGTTGTAATATTGTGATTTTGTCAGACAGAGGTGTTAGCGAAAAAATGGCACCTATTCCAATGTTATTGGCGTGTTCATACATTCATCATTCGCTAAACATTTTAAAAGTTCGATCAAAATTTGGTATTCTTATTGAATCGGCAGAACCACGTGAACCACATCATTTTGCGCTATTATTTGGTTACGGAGCAAGTGCAATAAACCCGTACATGGTTAATGAAATTATTCACAACCAAGTAAATGCAGGATTTATCACTGGTGTAAAAGCGGATTATGCCATCAAAAATTACAATAAAGCCATCGCAAAAGGGATTCTGAAAATCATGAATAAAATCGGAATTTCTACTTTGCATTCGTACAGAGCGGCACAAATTTTCGAAATCTTAGGACTGAACAAAACATTCACATCTAAGTATTTCCCTTACACGCCCTCTCGAATTGAAGGAATTGGATTGATGGAAATTGAAAAAGAAGTCAAAAAAAGATACCAAAAAGCCTTTCCAAATTCCAAAGTCAGTAATTTACTTCCACTCGAAATTGGTGGTGTTTACAGATGGAGAAGATCAGGCGAAAAGCACATGTTTAATCCAACAACAATCTCTAAATTACAACAAGCTGTTCGCTTAAACAGTCCTGAAAGTTATAAGGAGTACTCTAAGATGGTCAATGATCAAAGTGAAAATTTGATGACCATAAGAGGTTTATTTGAATTCAACAACTTAGATCCTATCCCTTTGGATGAAGTGGAGCCTTGGACAGAAATTGTAAAAAAATTCAAAACAGGTGCCATGTCTTATGGATCTATCAGCCAAGAAGCACACGAAAACCTGGCGATTGCCATGAACAGAATTGGTGGTAAAAGCAATTCTGGAGAAGGAGGAGAAGACCCAAAACGTTTTCAAAAAGACTTAAATGGAGACTCAAGAAATAGCGCCATCAAACAAGTTGCTTCAGGACGTTTTGGGGTTTCAATTAACTATTTGACCAACGCTCGTGAGATACAAATCAAAATGGCACAAGGAGCAAAACCTGGTGAAGGTGGTCAATTACCTGGTGAAAAAGTAGTGCCTTGGATTGCCGAAACCAGAAATTCAACACCGTATGTAGGCTTAATTTCGCCACCACCTCACCATGATATTTATTCAATTGAAGATTTATCGCAGTTAATTTTTGACTTAAAAAATGCAAATCGCGAAGCTAGAATTAATGTTAAATTAGTTTCCGAAGTCGGTGTAGGTACAATAGCAGCTGGAGTTGCAAAGGCAAAAGCAGACGTGATTTTAATTTCAGGATACGACGGAGGAACTGGAGCCGCTCCATTAACCTCATTGACTCATACCGGAATTCCTTGGGAACTTGGACTTGCGGAAGCACAACAGACATTGATTTTGAACGATTTGAGAAGCCGAATCGTTTTAGAATGTGATGGCCAATTAAAAACGGGTCGCGATGTGGCTATTGCAGCCTTACTTGGAGCGGAGGAATTTGGTTTTGCAACAGCGCCATTAGTAGCTTCAGGTTGTATCATGATGCGAGCGTGTCACTTGAATACATGTCCTGTGGGTATTGCAACACAAGATCCTGAATTGAGAAAAAATTTCAAAGGAACGCCAGAGCACATTATCAACTTCATGTATTTTATTGCCGAAGAATTGCGAGAAATCATGGCTCAATTAGGCTTTAGAACCTTGAAAGAAATGGTTGGACAATCACAAAAACTGAATGTAAATAAAGCCATCAAGCATTACAAAGCAAGTGGACTAGATTTGTCTTCCATTTTATACAAGCCTGAAAAAGCAAAAGAAGTTCCCAATCACAATACAACTACTCAAGATCATGCTTTAGAGCACGTTTTGGATTTTGATATTATCAAAGCTGCGATTCCATCAATTTACAGAAAAGAAAAAACAAGAGTTACCTTCGATATCAAAAATACCGATCGTTCTGTAGGAGCCATATTGAGTAACGAAATCTCAAAAATTTATGGCGCACAAGGATTACCCGAAGATACTATTTTAGTTGATTTTACAGGATCCGCTGGGCAAAGTTTTGGTGCTTTTGCAACAAATGGTTTATCATTTAAAATTCATGGTAACTGCAATGACTATCTAGGCAAAGGGCTTTCTGGCGGAAAACTAATCATTAAAGTTCCTCCTACTGCAACTTTCAAACCCGAAGAAAATATCATTATTGGTAATGTGGCGCTATACGGAGCTATCACTGGCGAAGCCTACATTAATGGTATGGCGGGAGAACGTTTTTGTGTTCGAAATTCCGGAGCAACTGCCGTTGTTGAAGGAATTGGAGATCATGGCTGCGAATATATGACTGGCGGAACTGTAGTGGTTTTAGGAAAAACAGGAAGGAATTTTGCAGCTGGTATGAGCGGTGGAATTGCGTATGTTTTTGATCCCAACAAAAAATTTGATGCACGAGTTTGCAATATGGAAATGGTTGGCTTAGAATCTTTAGAAGAGGACGACTTCACTAAACTACGTCGTTTGATTAAAAATCACTCGCTGTATACAAGTAGTCCTTTAGCAAAAAGAATCCTAGAAGATTGGGAAAATCAACAGCAGCATTTTGTAAAAGTAATGCCTACGGACTACAAAAAAGCGTTGCAACGCTTGGCCGAGGAAAAACAAATTAAAGAACTTATAGCATCATAGTCATGGGAAAAATAGGAGGATTTAAAGAATATTCTAGAACCGACGAAAGTAATGTTGCAGTTCCAGAAAGAGTTTCAAATTATAATGAATTTACAATTCCGTTAACCAAAGATAAAATCAAAGAACAAGGTTCCAGATGCATGGATTGCGGCATTCCATTTTGCCACAGCTCTTGTCCGTTAGGAAACTTAATTCCTGATTTTAACGATATGGTGCATCAGGAGGAATGGGAAAGTGCACTGAAAATATTACAATCTACCAATAATTTTCCTGAATTTACAGGAAGACTTTGCCCAGCTCCTTGCGAAAAATCATGTGTTCTAGGAATCATTAGCGAGCCAGTTGCTATCGAAAATATTGAAAAAAATATTATCGAAAGAGGCTTTGCCGAAGGTTGGATCAAACCACAACCTCCAGAGGTTAGAACCGGAAAAACAGTTGCCGTAATTGGCTCTGGACCTGCTGGTCTGGCAGCAGCACAACAATTGAACCGCGCCGGACACACCGTTACAGTATTCGAAAGAGACAATGCCATTGGTGGATTATTACGTTATGGGATTCCAAATTTTAAACTTGAAAAAGCAATCATCGACAGACGTGTAAAAGTTTTAGAAGCGGAGGGAATTACTTTTAAAACCAATGTCAACGTGGGGGTTAATTACTCAATTGCAGAACTCAACAACTTCGATTCAGTTGTTTTATGTGGTGGCGCTACAGAGCGTCGCAGTTTACCAACAAAAGGAATAGAAAGCAAAGGCGTTGTGCAGGCAATGGACTTTTTAACACAGCAAACCAAAGCATTATACGGTGAATCAATTCCTGATCAAATCAAAGCAACTGATAAAAATGTTATCGTTATTGGTGGTGGAGATACCGGCTCAGACTGCGTAGGAACTTCAAACCGTCATGGTGCCAAATCAGTCACAAATTTTGAAATTTTACCAAAACCTCCGGTAAGCCGAAGCGAGTCCACTCCATGGCCTTTTTGGCCTTTGCAATTAAAAACTTCAAGCTCTCACGAAGAGGGTTGCGATAGAAACTGGCTCATCAATACGAAGGAATTTATAGCCAATGAAGCTGGAGAACTGGTCGGCTTGAAAACCGTTGAAGTAGCTTGGAAAATGACACCTGGTCAACGACCTGAATTAATTGAAAAAGAAGGTTCCGAAAAAATCTGGCCTTGTGACTTGGCTTTGTTAGCACTCGGTTTTACAGGCCCTGAAAAAACATTGAGCGAGCAGTTGGGCATCAAAATTGACACCCGTAACAACTATCAAGCAAACAATTACCAAACCAATATTCCCCATATATTTACCGCAGGCGACATGCGTAGAGGGCAATCCTTAATTGTTTGGGCCATTTCAGAAGGTCGCGAAGCCGCCAGAGAAGTAGATAAATACTTGATGGGTTATACCAATTTACCAACCAAAGGAAATGGCGATTTGCCTAGCCTATAAATAGTTTTAAACAATCAAATAATGACTGCCAATTCCTTTATGGGCAGTCATTTGATTTTTTAGGAGGTGCCCCTACCTCCACTATCGTTTCGGTAGCGTCGGGCTGTTCGCTTCAAGTCCTCGCCGCTTTCGTAAAAACTACAGCGTCTGTGGGCTATCCGCTACCATCCCTCACCCAAATTAAAAATTCGCTTTTTAAAACTCGATTTGTTTGAAATATAACTTTTTGTTACAATTTGTTAGAATTCATATCTTCCCTTGTGGGACTAAATAAAGAGTAATAAATTTGCTCAAAATTAATAATTATGCAATCAAAAGACTTAGTACAATTAGCAGAACAATTTGGTAGTCCATTATACGTATATGATGCCGAAAAAATACAATCTCAATACAACAGATTATCCAAAGCTTTTTCTAAGGTAAAACAGTTGCGCATCAATTATGCTATGAAAGCCTTATCAAACGTGGCGATACTTCAATTGTTACGAGAAATGGGTTCAGGTTTGGATACAGTTTCTATCCAAGAAGTACAATTAGGTTTGCACGCGGGCTACGAACCTGAAAAAATATTTTATACTCCAAACGGTGTTTCGCTTGAAGAAATCGAAGAAGTTGCCGCTATGGGAGTTCAAGTAAATATTGATAATTTATCAATTTTAGAACAATTTGGAACAAAATATCCAAACGTACCAGTTTGCATCCGAATCAATCCTCACGTTATGGCAGGTGGAAACGCCAATATATCTGTAGGTCATATTGATAGTAAATTTGGAATTTCAGTTCACCAATTACCACATTTAGTTCGTATTGTTGAAAACACAAAAATGAACATTGTGGGAATCCACATGCACACTGGTTCCGATATTTTAGATATTGAAGTATTTTTATATGCAGCTGAAATATTATTTGATGCAGCTAGAAATTTCAAAAACTTAGAATTCTTAGATTTCGGAAGTGGATTTAAAGTACCTTACAAAAAAGACGATATCGAAACAGACATTGAAGAGTTGGGTAAAAAATTATCGAAACGATTCAACGCCTTCTGTGATGAGTACGGAAAAGAATTAACATTGATTTTCGAACCAGGAAAATTCCTTGTAAGTGAAGCTGGATATTTCTTAGCAAAAGTTAATGTCGTTAAACAAACAACATCTACTGTTTTTGCAGGAATCGATAGTGGTTTCAACCACTTAATTCGTCCTATGTTCTACGGCTCACAACACCATATAGAAAACATCTCAAATCCAAAAGGGAAAGAGCGTTTTTATTCCGTAGTAGGATATATTTGTGAAACAGACACATTTGCAAACAACAGACGAATTGCCGAAATCAAAGAAGGCGATATACTCTCATTTAGAAATGCAGGAGCCTATTGTTTTTCTATGGCATCAAACTATAATTCACGGTACAAACCAGCCGAAGTTTTATGGATGAATGGCGAAGGGCATTTAATCAGAGCCCACGAAACCTTTGAAGATTTATTAAAAAATCAAATTCCGTTACCACAAGCAATAGCAGCGGTTTAAAATAGAAAATCCCATTTACACTATCAATCAGTTGTAAATGGGATTTTTCAATTCTAGATATTATTACTTATCAAGTAAAGTTTCTAAAACTTTTGACTCAGTGCCATTCGTAAACGGAATTTTTAACATTTGAGACAACGTAGGTGCAATTTGAGTAATGTATTTTTTTGCGTGCAATTCTCCTTTAGGGACATGCCATCCATAAAAAAGAAGCGGCACATGAGTATCATAACTATTTGGAGATCCATGTGTTGTTCCTGTAGCTTGATATTCCATATAGCCAGTCTTATCTAAAATCACTAACTCACCATTCTGTTTAGGATCATAACCTTTAGCTATAAAACTTAAGAAGTAATCATCACCTGAAGAAGCTAAAATTTCTTCCTCAGTATACACTCTTTTGATATGCTCTTGTGTCATCAAAAATCCTCTAAAGCTCTCTTTTACTTTTGTCAATTCTAAACCTTTTTGCTTTACCAAGTCCAAATTGAAAAACACATTGAAATTAGAATAGTCCAAAATAAGATCTGCTCCAAAAGTTTCATTTGAAAATTTCTTTAAGGATTCCACAAAACCTTTAGTAGGAACATTTTTTACATTGTATTTATTATCCTTTAAATAATTTGGATTTTCTGCCCCAGCATGATCAGCAGTCAAAAAAACTAAATAATTATCCTTTCCAACTGTTTTGTCTAAGTAATTTAAAAACTGTTCTAAATTTTGATCAAGACGTAAATAGGTATCTTGAAGTTCTATAGAACGAGGTCCAAAAGTATGACCAACATAATCTGTAGAAGAAAAACTAACTGTTAGAAAATCAGTTATATCGTCTTTCCCTAACTCCTCTTTTTCAATAGCTTTCATAGCTAAATCTGCCAAGATATCATTACCAAAAGGTGTAGTTCGTAAAACATCAGCACCTTTTTCTTTGTAGATTTTAGCCAAATCATAAGGAAAAACAGGACCATTTGCTTTATCCAATTTCCCCTCGTATGGATTATCATCCGCTAAACTTTCATTGTAAGTAGATAATGGCTTTAATAAATTCCAACCTCTATTTATATAGTTCATGTATCGTTTTTCTTGGTTGAATTCAGTAACCCAACTTGGCAAATTTGCACCATAAAACGTACTAGAAATAAAGGAACCTGTTGAACTGTACCAAAAAGCCCAATTAGCAAAATGTCCAGCTGGCAAAATAGCACCACGGTCTTTTATACTCAATCCAATAACTTTACCTTTAAAATTTGTAGCCATGCGCAACTCATCAGTAATTGTGGTACTTAAAAGATTTCTTGGTGACATCGCACCCTCTTTTTCAGTACCTTCTCCCACCATCTTAACGGATGCGTCATCGGTACAATACATATTTTTTCCAGTCGCTTTATTGAACCAATCATTTCCAACAATACCATGCGTTGATGGAGTTGCTCCAGTATAAATACTGGCATGACCAGGCGCAGTATAAGTTGGCACATAATTATAATGCATATTATGAAAAGTATATCCATTATTCATTAATCTTTTAAATCCATTTGTAGAAAAATCATCTGAAAAACGATATAAGTACTCCATTTTCATTTGATCTACTACTATACCCACTACCAATTTAGGGCGTTGCTGAGCTTGTGAGTTTAAAGACAAAATAACTGTCAAAAACAAAATAATTCTCTTCATATTATATATTTATATTTTAGACAAAAATACAACATAAAGTTCAAACCCACTCTTCACAACTACCTCATGATACTAAATTAATAAATTGTTAACCCTAACAAAAATTAAAATATTGAGTTTAAATAAAAAAAATATAAACGGAAAAAGGAAAATAAAATCGTTTATAAATAATACGAGAAAAAATAGATTATTCATATTTAGAAACAATTATCTTTTTTCAAAGTATCAAAATTCTAATATCGTGCAATATAAACGCAAAAAACTCCCTAAAAAAATAGGGAGTTTTACGGGATTTAGTACTCAGAGCGGGACTTGAACCCGCACGAACATTGCTGTTCACTGGATTTTAAGTCCAGCGTGTCTACCAATTTCACCATCCGAGCTGGTTGTGGTACCTCCAGGGATCGAACCAGGGACACATGGATTTTCAGTCCATTGCTCTACCATCTGAGCTAAGGTACCTTACTTGTAAAAAGTAAATGATAAAAAAAAGCCCATCCGATTAGAATGGGCTTTCAAAGAAAGGCGACGACATACTCTCCCACATAACTGCAGTACCATCTGCGCAGGCGGGCTTAACTACTCTGTTCGGGATGGGAAGAGGTGAGCCCCGCCGCAATAACCACCTTAAGATTATTGTTTAAGGAGTTTCAAGTTTTTATAGTTTCAGGTTTTTCAACCTGTAACATTAAACATCAAACTTTAAACGCAGCTTTGCTGCAATATCTTAACATACTGAGATAAAGAATATAAAAAGTGTATTAGAAAGTTTCTCCCTCCCGATTACTCGGGAGGAAAAGGGTGTACATAAGCTTACGGGTTATTAGTACTACTCGACTATGACATTACTGCCTTTACATCTATAGCCTATCAACGTGGTCATCTCCCACGACCCTTAAAAGAAATCTCATCTTGTGGTGGGTTTCGCGCTTATATGCTTTCAGCGCTTATCCCTTCCAAACGTAGCTACTCTGCGGTGCCACTGGCGTGACAACAGATACACTAGAGGTTTGTCCAATTCGGTCCTCTCGTACTAGAATCAGATCCACTCAAATTTCTTGCGCCCACAGTAGATAGAGACCGAACTGTCTCACGACGTTCTGAACCCAGCTCGCGTGCCACTTTAATGGGCGAACAGCCCAACCCTTGGGACCTTCTCCAGCCCCAGGATGTGACGAGCCGACATCGAGGTGCCAAACCCCCCCGTCGATATGAGCTCTTGGGGGAGATCAGCCTGTTATCCCCGGCGTACCTTTTATCCTTTGAGCGATGGCCCTTCCATGCGGAACCACCGGATCACTATGCTCTACTTTCGTACCTGATCGACCTGTATGTCTCTCAGTCAAGCTCCCTTATGCCATTGCACTCTACGCACGGTTACCAAGCGTACTGAGGGAACCTTTAGAAGCCTCCGTTACTCTTTTGGAGGCGACCACCCCAGTCAAACTACCCACCAAGCAATGTCCCCCACATTATGGGGTTAGGCCTCAGATAAACAAAGGGTTGTATTTCAACAATGACTCCACAACGCCTAGCGACGCCACTTCACAGTCTCCAACCTATCCTACACATCATTTATCCAAGGTCAATACTAAGCTATAGTAAAGGTGCACAGGGTCTTTTCGTCCCACTGCGGGTAAGCGGCATCTTCACCGCTACTACAATTTCACCGAGCTCATGGCTGAGACAGTGTCCAGATCGTTACACCATTCGTGCAGGTCGGAACTTACCCGACAAGGAATTTCGCTACCTTAGGACCGTTATAGTTACGGCCGCCGTTTACTGGGGCTTCAATTCAATGCTTCTCCGAAGATAACATCTCCTCTTAACCTTCCAGCACCGGGCAGGTGTCAGGCCCTATACTTCATCTTACGATTTTGCAGAGCCCTGTGTTTTTGATAAACAGTCGCCTGGACCTCTTCACTGCGGCCAGCATTGCTGCTGGCGACCCTTCTCCCGAAGTTACGGGTCTATTTTGCCTAATTCCTTAGCCATGAATCTCTCGAGCACCTTAGGATTCTCTCCTCGACTACCTGTGTCGGTTTGCGGTACGGGTACTTATTACCTGAAGTTTAGAGGTTTTTCTTGGAAGCCCTTAGGCGCACTATCTCTTCTACCGAAGTATCCGAGTACTATCGTATTTCCCCAAAACCCGTGGATTTGCCTGCGGGTCTTATAGGTAGGTACTTCAACGAACTATTCCGTCAGTTCGCGGCGCTTTCATCACTCCGTCACCCCATCACAGTAATAACTAGTACGGGAATATTAACCCGTTGTCCATCGACTGTCCCTTTCGGGTTCGCCTTAGGTCCCGACTAACCCACAGCTGATTAGCATAGCTGTGGAAACCTTAGTCTTTCGGTGTGCGGGTTTCTCGCCCGCATTATCGTTACTTATGCCTACATTTTCTTTTCTAACCAGTCCAGCATGCCTTACGACACACCTTCAACCCTGTTAGAATGCTCCCCTACCACTCCATAATTTAATATGAAATCCATAGCTTCGGTAATACGCTTATGCCCGATTATTATCCATGCTCGTCCGCTCGACTAGTGAGCTGTTACGCACTCTTTAAATGAATGGCTGCTTCCAAGCCAACATCCTAGCTGTCTGGGCAGACAAACCTCGTTCTTTCAACTTAGCGTATATTTGGGGACCTTAGCTGATGGTCTGGGTTCTTTCCCTCTCGGACTTGGACCTTAGCACCCAAGCCCTCACTGCACGGAAACATTATATAGCATTCGGAGTTTGTCAGGAATTGGTAGGCGGTGAAGCCCCCGCATCCAATCAGTAGCTCTACCTCTATATAACTTTATGCCGTGCGCTGCACCTAAATGCATTTCGGGGAGTACGAGCTATTTCCGAGTTTGATTGGCCTTTCACCCCTACCCACAGGTCATCCGAAGACTTTTCAACGTCAACCGGTTCGGACCTCCACACTGTGTTACCAGCGCTTCATCCTGCCCATGGGTAGATCACACGGTTTCGCGTCTAACACTACTGACTAAAGCGCCCTATTCAGACTCGCTTTCGCTACGGATCCGTGGCTTAACCACTTATCCTTGCCAGCAACGTTAACTCGTAGGCTCATTATGCAAAAGGCACGCCGTCACCCCACGAAAGGGCTCCGACCGCTTGTAAGCGTATGGTTTCAGGATCTATTTCACTCCGTTATTCACGGTTCTTTTCACCTTTCCCTCACGGTACTGGTTCACTATCGGTCTCTCAGGAGTATTTAGCCTTAGCGGATGGTCCCGCCAAATTCAGACAGGGTTTCACGTGCCCCGCCCTACTCAGGATACCACTATTCATTATACTCGTTACCCATACGGGACTATCACCCTCTATAGTGTCACTTTCCAGTAACTTCCGGTTCCTTGTACATAAAATATCGTGGTCCTACAACCCCAACATTGCCGTAACAACATTGGTTTGGGCTAATCCGCGTTCGCTCGCCACTACTTACGGAATCACTTTTGTTTTCTTCTCCTCCGCCTACTTAGATGTTTCAGTTCAGCGGGTTTGCCCACCTATCGGTGTACTATCTCTTCAAGATAGTGGGTTGCCCCATTCAGGTATTTACGGATCAACGCATGTGTGCTGCTCCCCGTAACTTTTCGCAGCTTATCACGCCTTTCATCGCCTCTGAGAGCCAAGGCATCCCCCATACGCCCTTATTTTGCTTATTGTACCAATCTTAAATTTAATTAAGACCGTTTTCTTTGTCTTTTACTATAAATAGTAAAAAACGCTTTCTACTTTTTATTATTTCTTATCTCAATATGTCAATGAACTTTATTTAGGTCGAAAGTTATAAAGTCTAAGGTCATAAAGTCATACTTTTGACTTTCAGACTTTAGTCTTTCGACTAAATTTGTGGAGAATAACGGAGTCGAACCGTTGACCTCCTGCGTGCAAGGCAGGCGCTCTAGCCAGCTGAGCTAATCCCCCGTTTTTAGTTGGCAGTTATCAGTCGCAGTTCGCAGTTGGATAACGTGCTCACTTTAACGTGATTTCACTCTTCTTCTAAAATTTCCTTATTTAAGTCTAAATAGTTGTCTCGGACAGACTCGAACTGTCGACCCCTACATTATCAGTGTAGTACTCTAACCAGCTGAGCTACGAGACACTCTTATTCTTAAATTTTTATTCTTTTTTTTTAAATTAACAGCAAGAGTAATAAAATGTTGGTATCTGTTTCCAACTTGAACTTTCGTCTTCTTTCCCTAGCGTGTATTACTACTAACACTAAGGCTCTAGAAAGGAGGTGTTCCAGCCGCACCTTCCGGTACGGCTACCTTGTTACGACTTAGCCCTAGTTACCAGTTTTACCCTAGGCAGCTCCTTGCGGTCACCGACTTCAGGCACCCCCAGCTTCCATGGCTTGACGGGCGGTGTGTACAAGGCCCGGGAACGTATTCACCGGATCATGGCTGATATCCGATTACTAGCGATTCCAGCTTCACGGAGTCGAGTTGCAGACTCCGATCCGAACTGTGACCGGTTTTATAGATTCGCTCCTGGTCGCCCAGTGGCTGCTCTCTGTACCGGCCATTGTAGCACGTGTGTAGCCCAAGGCGTAAGGGCCGTGATGATTTGACGTCATCCCCACCTTCCTCACAGTTTGCACTGGCAGTCTTGTTAGAGTTCCCGACTTGACTCGCTGGCAACTAACAACAGGGGTTGCGCTCGTTATAGGACTTAACCTGACACCTCACGGCACGAGCTGACGACAACCATGCAGCACCTTGTAAATTGTCTTGCGAAAAGTCTGTTTCCAAACCGGTCAATCTACATTTAAGCCTTGGTAAGGTTCCTCGCGTATCATCGAATTAAACCACATGCTCCACCGCTTGTGCGGGCCCCCGTCAATTCCTTTGAGTTTCATTCTTGCGAACGTACTCCCCAGGTGGGATACTTATCACTTTCGCTTAGCCACTGAACTTGCGCCCAACAGCTAGTATCCATCGTTTACGGCGTGGACTACCAGGGTATCTAATCCTGTTCGCTACCCACGCTTTCGTCCATCAGCGTCAATCCATTAGTAGTAACCTGCCTTCGCAATTGGTATTCCATGTAATCTCTAAGCATTTCACCGCTACACTACATATTCTAGTTACTTCCTAATAATTCAAGTCAGACAGTATCAATGGCCGTTCCACCGTTGAGCGATGGGCTTTCACCACTGACTTATCTGACCGCCTACGGACCCTTTAAACCCAATGATTCCGGATAACGCTTGGATCCTCCGTATTACCGCGGCTGCTGGCACGGAGTTAGCCGATCCTTATTCTTACAGTACCGTCAAGTCTCTACACGTAGAGGTGTTTCTTCCTGTACAAAAGCAGTTTACAATCCATAGGACCGTCATCCTGCACGCGGCATGGCTGGATCAGGCTTGCGCCCATTGTCCAATATTCCTCACTGCTGCCTCCCGTAGGAGTCTGGTCCGTGTCTCAGTACCAGTGTGGGGGATCTCCCTCTCAGGACCCCTACCCATCGTTGCCTTGGTAAGCCGTTACCTTACCAACTAGCTAATGGGACGCATGCTCATCTTTCACCGTTGTGACTTTAATAGTGGTTTCATGCGAAACTGCTATACTATGAGGTATTAATCCAAATTTCTCTGGGCTATCCCTCTGTGAAAGGTAGATTGCATACGCGTTACGCACCCGTGCGCCGGTCTCTAGGTCCGAAAACCTATACCCCTCGACTTGCATGTGTTAAGCCTGCCGCTAGCGTTCATCCTGAGCCAGGATCAAACTCTTCATCGTATATTGTTTGTTCGCCGTGGCGAACTATTGTTATTCGACTCAGTTCTAGTGGTTTTTTCAAATCTTCCGATTCTATTACTCTTATTCTTTATGTTCTGTTCTTGCGAACAAAACGGCTGTCAATTCAATATGTCTAGGAACGTATTCTTACTATTTTTTCGCCTTTCGTTTGTTTCTCAAAGCGGGTGCAAAAGTAGCTATTCTTTTTTTAACTGGCAAGAAAAAATTGAAGTTTTTTTGAGATAATTTTTACCTCGTTTACTTCTCTATTTCTTATCAATCTTTCAAGGAACTTCCGTTGTTTTGCGGGGTGCAAAGATAACTTTCATTTTTAAATCTCACAAGCTTTTTTTAAAGTTTTTTTAAAGAGTAAATCTCTATTCACTTTGTTTTTCTTGCCAATCATTTAAAGAACGTCTGCGCTATTGCGGGTGCAAAACTACAACCTTTATTCGCTTTTACAAGCTTTTTTTAAACCTTTTTTTAAAGTTTTATTAACTTTTAAACTAAAGCACTGATTAATCGAATCTTAAAACTTAAACTTTTTTTAAGTTATTTTGAATTTTGATAAATATTCAGTGAAATCATGACCTTGGAGGGTATTTCAATGTTTTATTACTATATATAGGTAGATAGACTTTCTATACTATATATAAGGTATAACTCAAATCAACTCTTATTACATTCTCGCTATTGACTCCTCTCTATTGAAGAAACACATACATTATAAGGAAAAACATCAATCCTTTAATTGTGCTTTTTTTTAAATATATAGTAAATTGGCGCGGAGATCTATTCTAAAAGAAATCAAGTAGAACTAAACTTATTGAAACTCTTATTTAATAGAAAGTAAATATATCATCATTTTTTTAAATTCTCAGCTCGTTTCACCCAGGAATCGTTTAAAGTATCATAATCTATAACAATTGCTGGTTTTTGGTTTTGAAGCCTTCCAGCTTCAAATGCTCTAAATAATATGGTTTCTATTAAATAATCTTCGTTTACGGTATATGGAGCATATTTTGTTTTAAGATTGATATCAAATAAACTTGCTGCGGTATTTGACCAAAATGCTTTCCAACCGCTCTTGAGGGTTTTTACAAGCTCATAAGTAGTAGTGCCTGTTTGCCTGTGAATAAGCTTTACTAATATTTGGCCTTGCTTGCGGGATAGTTTTTTGAGTTTGGCTTCAAATTCATTACTCAAATAACCCTCAACGATTTTAAAATATTTTTTCTTTTCTTTATTCGTTTTTAAATTCGCCATGCCTTTGTTAAGATTTGTCAATCGCTCCGATGCTATTTTTGCATAAGGATACACTTTATATACTCTACTTTGTAGCAATAAGAATTGTTTTCTAGCTTCTGGATCTAGTTTCTCTTTTGAAATTAAAATCTCTGGCAGTTGTATGGTGTCATTTATTTCATATTCATCTTCACCAAGTTCGTAACCTATTTTTGTAGTGTCTTGAGGTGTTGTCTGTGCATTTGAGAAGTGAACACAAAAAATAATTAATAAAGCTATAAGCAATGGTTTCATGTTTCGAATTTTTAAAATCAAAATTATACAATATATGTACAAGTGTGATGCCAAATTTTTAATTTAGCAAAAAAAATATTTTATGAGTACAACAACATTATTAAATACAACTTCCTTAGCCTTTTTAGAAAAATACTTAAACAACGCCTCCCCGACTGGCTACGAGAGCGAAGGTCAAAAAATATGGATGGATTATTTACGCCCATATGTAGATACCTTTATTACGGATACCTATGGAACTGCTGTAGGAGTTATAAACCCAGATGCTCCATATAAAGTAGTTATTGAAGGACATGCCGATGAAATTTCATGGTATGTAAATTACATTACTGAAGATGGATTACTTTATGTGATACGCAACGGCGGATCTGACCATCAAATTGCTCCATCAAAGAGAGTGGATATTCATACTAAAAAAGGTATTGTAAAAGGGGTATTTGGCTGGCCAGCTATCCATACAAGAAGTAGAGCCAAAGAGGAAACTGCCAAAGTTGAGAATATTTTTATTGATATAGGTTGTGAGACAAAAGATCAAGTAGAAGCTATGGGTGTTCATGTAGGCTGTGTAATTACGTATCCAGACGAATTCATGATTTTAAATGAAAACAAATTTGTTTGCAGAGCCATTGACAATCGTATGGGTGGTTTTATGATTGCCGAAGTAGCTAGAATGTTACACGAAAATAAAATCACACTACCGTTTGGTCTTTATATTACCAATTCTGTGCAAGAGGAAGTGGGCTTGCGTGGCGCAGAAATGATTACCAAAACCATACGACCAAATGTTGCTATTGTAACCGATGTATGTCATGACTCAACCACGCCGATGATTGATAAAAAAATAGAAGGCGACACTAAAATAGGTAAAGGACCAGTGATTACCTATGCCCCAGCTGTACACAATACACTGCGCGAAATAATTCTTGATACAGCTATTGCAAATGAGATTCCGTTTCAAAGATTAGCTTCGTCAAGAGTAACAGGTACAGATACTGATGCATTTGCCTATAGTAACGGAGGTGTAGCATCGGCTTTGATCTCTTTACCGCTACGTTACATGCACACTACAGTAGAAATGGTTGATCGGTCTGATGTAGAAAATGTGATACAGCTTATTTACAAAACCTTACTTCAATTAAAAAACAACGATACGTATTCTTATTTTAGTAAGTAGCCGTATCTATTTAAAAACAACTCAAAACCTTCCTTGAGTTGTTTTTAAATTTTTCTTCGCTATCTGGTTAATTCCCGGATAGCGAAGAAAATATTAATATACTTGGTTAGTCAAAAAGTTCAGAGTTCCATTTTATTTTTGGATCTAATGCTTGACAAATCCCATAAATAAGACTACTTGGCCATTTTCATGAGAACAATTTGAAGCTGGTACAGGAATAGATTCGTGCTAGAATTTCACTAAATATTTACGTTTAGGACTCTTGTGTTGCACTCTACTCCTTTTGAAAAAGAATATAATCTATTGAGCCCTGATAGCAGCGGCATCCTTTTATCCCGATTTTTTTTCGGGATGAAAGATATAGCGGATAGCAGGAGGAGTTTTACTTATTAAGAAAGAAGTACTGCTCCCAAAAAAGCTTTTGAAAACTCAGTGTGATTTGTTTTTTGATATCCTTTCTAAATTGCTAATTTGCGCCCTTAAATGTATATGAAGATGAAGGTATGTATTGCCGAAAAACCTAGTGTGGCAAGAGAAATTGCAACTGTACTGGGTGCCAACACTAAACGAGATGGATATTATGAAGGGAATGGTTATGCAGTTACCTACACTTTTGGACATTTGTGCACGCTTAAAGAGCCTAATGATTACAAACCACACTGGAAAAGTTGGGATTTGAATAACTTACCCATGCTTCCTGAGAAATTTGAAACCAAAGTGGTGGAAAATTCAGGAATCCAAAAACAGTTTAAAATTGTAAAACAATTGTTTGACCAAGCAGAAATGGTTATTAATTGTGGTGATGCTGGCCAAGAAGGAGAACTCATTCAGCGCTGGGTTATGAACCAGGCACACTATAAAGGAGTGGTGATGCGACTTTGGATTTCCTCTTTGACAACCGAAGCTATTAGAGAAGGTTTTCAAAACTTAAAACCCTCCAGCCAATACGACAACTTGTTCTATGCTGGTTTTTCTAGGGCTATTGGTGACTGGTTGCTGGGTATGAATGCCACTCGACTGTACACCGTAAAACATGGTGGATACAAGCAAGTCTTATCTATAGGCAGGGTACAAACTCCTACTCTTGCTATGGTTGTAGAACGGTATAAAGAAATTATGAATTTCAAACCACAACCCTACTGGGAATTACAAACCATGTACCGTGAAACTCTTTTTAATTATGAAGAAGGTAGGTTTTTAAAGAAAGAAGAAGGTGAAATTCTGGCTCAAAAAGTAAAAGAAAGCCCGTTTGAAATTATTGCTGTTGACAAGAAAAACGGCAATGAGTATGCTCCAAAATTATTTGACCTAACGGGATTACAGGTGTATTGCAATACTAAATTTGGTTTCTCAGCAGATGAAACTTTGAAAATTGCACAGCTGTTATACGAACAAAAAGTAATTACTTACCCTAGAGTAGACACCACTTTTTTGCCCAGTGATGTGTATCCAAAAGTGCCTGGTATTTTACAAAAATTAACGGCTTACGCACAATTGACCGCTCCCTTATTGAATAAGAAAATTAAAAAATCAAGTAAGATTTTTAATGACAGTAAGGTAACAGATCACCATGCAATTATTCCCACGGGTGTACAAAATAACTTGTCCTACAACCACCAGCAAGTTTACGATATAATAACCAAACGATTTATCGCTGTTTTTTATGACGATTGTCTTGTGGCAAATACTACGGTGCTGGGTAAAGCTGCCGATGTAGTTTTTAAAACAACTGGTAAAATAATTTTAAAAAAAGGATGGAGAGTTGTTTTTGAAGATCCAACTGCCAAGGAAAAAGAAACCGATCTTTTACCCTTGTTCAACATTGGCGAAAGCGGCCCTCATGAACCTTCTTTCTTAGAAAAAGAAACGAAAGCGCCCAACCAGTTTACCGAGGCTACGCTATTAAGAGCCATGGAAACTGCCGGAAAACAAGTTGAAGATGATGACCTTCGTGAACTCATGAAAGAAAATGGTATTGGCAGACCATCAACCCGAGCTAACATTATTGAAACCTTATTCAAGAGGCAATATATTATTCGTAATAAGAAACAGGTATTACCCACTGCAACCGGCATTCAACTGATTGACACCATTCAAAATGACATGGTAAAATCAGCAGAACTCACGGGTTCTTGGGAAAAACAACTTCGGGATATAGAAAAAGGAACCTATTCTGCCGCTTCATTCATTAATAATATGAAACAAATGGTAGGAGCACTTGTTGATGAAGTTCGTCTGGAAACCCGTCGTGCCATACATGCAACACCACTGCATGAGGAAAAGAAAATTGCAAAACCCATAAAAAAATCACCTGCCGGAATTGCACAACAAAAATGCCCAAAATGCAAACAAGGATCGCTAATAAAAGGAAAAACAGCCTACGGTTGTAGTGCCTATCAATCTGGATGTACGTTTTTATTACCTTATGTTTATGCCGAAAAAAAGATTTCAGAAAATCAATACTTGCGCTTATTGCAAAAAGGATCCACCGTAAACTTGAAAGATTTTAAAACACAAGCCGGTACAGTAGAAGGATTATTGCGTTTTGACGATAATTTCCAGCTTGTACTTGAACAGAAGAAGACTTTGGCGAAAGCCGTACCCGACGAATTAACCTGCCCAAAATGCAAAAAAGGAACCGTATTAAAAGGAAAATTAGCCTATGGATGCAGCCAGTATAAAGTAGGCTGTACCTTTAACGTTAGTTTTATTAAGGTTCGGGAGCAGTTAAATGGAGTCGTTGCTACAAAAGATCTTGTACACCAAATTCTTATCAGTAATAGTTAGTTTTCTAGAGCTTATCCAGCTATCCGCTATATCTTTTTATGATTAAAAAAAATCATAAAAAGGATGCCGCTTCTATCTGGGCTAAGAATGACAAGTAAACTATAATTGGCAATTAAATATTTCAACAGAAATCACATCTTTTTTATAAATTTGTAAGGCACAAAATATTCATCCTTAAATACATTCCATGAAAAAATCAGCCCTAATTATCTTGTCCGTAATATGTATTTTTAGTTGTAACAAAAATAAAACTAGTGAAAAGGAAAAAATAAAAGCAGCACAATGGATCATAGGAAACTGGAAATACAAAACAGCAACCGGAACCCTTACTGAGAACTGGACAAAAAGCAATGACAGTACTTTACTTGGCACCTCATTTTACATACAAGACAAGGATACCATACATCATGAAACAATTGTACTACAACAAAACGGTGATAATCTCACTTACACAGCAACAATAAAAGGACAAAATAATGACCAACCCGTTGCTTTTACATTAAGTAATGCAACAGAAAAAACAATGGTTTTTGAAAACCTGAAAAACGATTATCCTCAAAAAATTACATACACTCAAATTGATTCAAATAATATCGTAGCCAAGATTTCAGGAAAACTACAAGGCAAACCAAGCACCGAACAGTTTGGACTAAATAAAATTAAGTAAACTTTTCACAATTTCTAAAGATAAAACTCGCTGTATTCAGCGGGTTTTTTTATGCCAAAATCTCAACATCATTATTAGATAGCTTCTTTAACCTTTTAAAATTTTATTTTTATTTATTCTAAATAAGCTTTGCAAAAAAGAATCAACTCTTTATATTTGCATTGTTATTTTAATTAAATCTAAATAAATGAAAAATATATTACTATTTCACATTAGTTTATTACTACTTGGTACTAGTTTGCTAGCACAGGAAAAAAAAGAAACAGCCCAAGATTCCCTTAAAGTATTAAAAGAAGTAATTGTGAACACCAATAAATATAAGTACAAAAGAGAAAAAAGCACCACGGTTTCAAAAATGTCTTTAAACAATATCGAAAACCCACAAGTTTACAATACCGTAACATCAGAGCTGATGAAAGAACAAGTAGTAACCAACTTCAATGATGCCCTGAAAAATGCTACGGGAATAACGCGCTTGTGGGAATCTTCAGGTCGAGGTGGCGATGGGGCCGAATATTTTTCGATGCGAGGCTTTTCGGTACAACCAACTATGATCAACGGTTTGCCTGGTATTAATAACGGTAGTATAGATCCCGCCAATATAGAAACCATCGAAGTTATTAAAGGTCCATCCGGAACCTTATTTGGCAGTAGTTTGATTTCATATGGTGGCCTTATTAACACTGTAACTAAAAAACCTTACTCTAAATTTGGTGGCGAAATCAGTTATAATGCAGGATCGTATGGAATGGACCGACTTACAGCTGATGTTAATGTACCTCTAAACTCAGATGTATCCGTACGCTTGAATACAGCGTATACCAATGAGAATTCGTTTCAAGATGCAGGTTTTAACAAAGCTTTTTTCTTTGCACCTTCGCTTAGTTATAAAGTAAACAACAAACTTTCTTTTTTGATCAACACTGAGTTTACCAATCGCAATTCCGCAAATGCACCCATGTTGTTTTTAAATAGAAACACTGCTCTTTCTTTCAACTCAATGACACTTTTCGAAAAAAACTATGATAAGTCATTTACTTCTAACCAATTGTCCATTAGCAATCCTACCTATAGTTTACAAGCTCAAATGCTCTATAAAATGTCTGATACATGGAGCTCTCAAACAGTTCTATCGCGCGGCAATAGCACTAGCAATGGCTATTATGCCTACTTGTTTGACAATTCGAATGGTAATGATTTTACAAGATTTATTTCCAAAAGAAACGGAGCTACTCTCACCACCGACATTCAACAAAATTTCATTGGAGATTTCAAAATCGGAACACTGCGTAACCGTTTGGTTGCCGGAATCGATTATTACCAATCTGACATCAACAACGGCAGCAGTGGATGGATCGGTAACGGAATAGTATCTCTGGAAAACGGCGCCGATACTGGTAATTTGACTCAAGCAGGAGTAGACAATCTTTTGGCAGGATCGTTCGAGGGCAATTCAACGGCTGCAACTGAAGTAATCAGTGCTTATGCTTCAAATATTCTGAATATTACACCAAAATTATCGGCAATGATCAGTTTACGAGTAGATCATTTCAAGTCGACTACCGCTGATGAAACAGCAAGCCAATCGGCCGTTTCTCCTAAATTTGGATTAGTATACCAATTTTTAGAAGACAAAGTATCGGTATTTTCGAATTACATGAATGGCTTTGTAAATGTAGCACCTCAAAGTGTATCGGATGCAGATGGATCTAACATACGTATGCAATCTTTTGACCCAGAAAAAGCCAATCAATATGAATTTGGTTTAAAAACAAATCTGTACAAAGAAATTATCTCTGCAACGATCAGCTACTACAATATTGACGTAAAAAATCGACTGATGACTGATCCTACCAATATTAATAATTCTATACAAGGGGGCGAAGTAAATAGTAAAGGTGTCGAAGTGAGCTTTACAGCTAACCCTATGGAAGGACTTAACATCATTGCAGGATTTAGCAATAACAAAAGTGAAGTAACAAAAGACAATCCTGGTGATGGCTATTTGGGATTAAGACCTGAAGAAGCGGGTCCTGAAACTTTAGTTAACTTTTGGGCAAATTACAAAGTGAAATCTGGAAAATTAAAAGGTTTTGGACTTGGACTTGGAGGAAATTATGCAAGTGAATACAAAACATTAAACCGTGCCAACATTGGTACATTTTCGTTACCAAGTTATACTATCGTTAATTCGGCAGTGTCGTATTCAAACGATAAATTCAACCTTGCATTTAAACTGAATAATGTTTTTAACGAAAAATATTATTCTGGTTGGTCGACTGTAACACCGCAACGTTTGCGTAACGTAACCGCAAGTTTGGCTTATACGTTTTAATCACATTCCAATATTTTCAATAAACTCCTTGCGCCAGTGAGGAGTTATAACCATTTAAAATGAAGAATAGTTCGTTAAAAAAAGCCATTCGCACCGTACATCTTTGGCTTGGGTTGTCTTCTGGACTCCTTGTTTTTATTATTGCTATAACGGGCTGTTTGTATGCTTTTCAAGAAGAAATACAAAACATCACTGAGACCTATCGCTTTGTTAAACCGCAAAAAAAAGCTTTTTTACCTCCATCAAAATTAGAGGAAATTGCCCGTCAAGAACTACCCAATAAAGCATTGCATGCCATTAAATACAATGAAAAAAACAATGCTGCAGAGGCCATATTTTTTCATTTTGAACCCAGCTATCATTACACCACTTATCTTAATCCGTACACAGGCGAAGTTCTAAAAACGGTCAATCATGAAGAAGGTTTTTTTGCTTTTATTCTTGATGGACACTTTTATTTGTGGTTGCCGCATAAAATTGGTCAAACGGTGGTTGCATCGGCTACAATCGTATTTCTAATTATGTTGATTTCAGGTTTTTTACTTTGGTATCCAAAAAACAAAAGCGCTGCCAAACAACGTTTTTGGTTTCGATGGAAAAAAACAACGCAATGGAAACGCAAAAATTACGATTTGCACAATGTAACTGGTTTTTATGTGTTAGTCATTGGAATTATCTTTGCTATTACAGGCTTGGTCTGGGGGTTTCAATGGTTTGCTTACTCCTACTATAAAATAGTTGGTGGCGAAAAATCATTGGTGTATGAAGACCCAAAATCTGAAATCAAACCAAAAGCGTTACTTGATGTCAAAATGCCATCTATTGATGCCGTTTGGATGCAAATGCAACAAGAATATCCCAATGCAGTTGCAATTGAAATTCATCCACCTGAAACAAATTCCTCTCCCTTTGCTGCCAATGCCAATAGCGAAAAAGGAACCTACTGGCAAATTGATTACCGTTACTTCGATCAATACAGTTTAAAAGAACTTGCTGTGCCCCACATTTTTGGTAGAAAATCAACAGATAAAGTTGCTGATAATCTCCTGAAAATGAATTATGACATTCACACAGGCGCCATATTGGGCTTAGGAGGAAAAATATTTGCTTTTGTTAGCAGTTTATTGATTGCTACTTTACCCATTACAGGGTGCTACATTTGGTGGGGACGACGAAAAAAGAACAAAACACAAGCATCATCATAAATTAAAACATACCCTAAAACCAAAAATGTTTACTACAACAATATTAAACCTTTTCGTGTTTTTAACATCCAAATAAGCAATAAAAAGGATGCTCACAAGTGCAGATAAAATTCAATTACAAGTCATAAAATTTTGTGATAATTGCTACAATTATTGCTAAAGATATTATTTTAATTTTTACATTTGCATTATTTTTATTTAATCTAAATAACTGAAAGTAAAACACACTTTATCGTATACAAAGCATATTACTAATTATGAAAAAAAATCTAATACTTTCACTTGCCTTGTGTGCTACCGCATGGATGAGCGCTCAACAAAAAAACAGCTTACTTGACCAATCCTTTTGGAAAACAAAACCAGATGTGAATACTGTAAAAGCTGAAATAGAAAAAGGGAATGACCCTGCAGGACAAACAGCAAATGCTTTTGATGTTACCGTAATGGCAATTAATAATGATGCGCCAGAAGCGACTATAAAATACCTTTTAGAACAACCCGGCAATGAAGTGAGTAAATTGACACATGACAATCGTATTTACTTACATTGGGCAGCAAACAGAGGGAATACGGCAATTGTAGAACATTTAATTGCTAAAGGGTCTGATATTAATCTAGAAGACAGTAAAGGCGAAACCCCACTTACTTTTGCCGCAATTGGAGCCCAAAGCAACACGGCACTTTACGAAGCATTTTTTAAAGCAGGGACAGATCCTAAGAAAAAATATAGAGATGGAGTAAACCTATTGCACATGGCTATTGCGGCTGATAAAAGTTTGGCACTGACCAATTATTTTACCTCAAAAGGAATGTCTTTAAAAGATACCGATGCTGATGGAAACACCGCTTTTGATTATGCTGCAAGATCAGGAAATATAGCCTTGCTGAAATCACTTATTGAAAAAGGAGTAAAATATACCAACAACGCATTACTTTTTGCTGCTCAAGGATCAAGAAGAGAGGTGACTTCACTAGAAACCTATAAATATTTAGTAGAAGATTTAAAACTTAAACCTACTACTGCCAATAAAAACGGAGAAACGGTTTTGCATTTTTTAGCTGGAAAGCCAAACCAAATTGAAATAATCAATTATTTTCTGGCAAAAGGTGTTCCTGTAAACACAAGTAATACTGAGGGAAATACTCCGCTCATGGTGGCGGCAGCAGCCCGAGACATAGCTGCATTAGAATTATTGTTACCACTTGTTTCAAATATCAATGCTCAAAATGAAAAAGGAGAATCGGCATTGACTATTGCTGTGAAATCAGGAACTCCCGAAGCAGTTACAGCATTACTAAATAAAGGTGCAAATCCAAAAGTGCTAGACAAAGATCAATACAATCTAGGGTACTATTTAATTCAATCCTACAGACCAATGACCGGTAAACCAGAAAATTCAAACGGTTCCATTCAAGATCCATTTGATCTGAAAATGACATTTTTACAAGAAAAAGGACTTGATTTAGTTGCGACTCAAAAAGACGGCAGTACTTTAATTCATTTTGCAGTTGCAAAAAATGATTTGGGTTTAGTCAAAAAATTGTCTTCATTGCCAATAGACTTAAATTCCAAAAACAAAGACGGATTAACAGCACTTCACAAAGCCGCCATGATTGCAAAGGATGATGTTATGTTAAAATTTTTATTAAGTATAGGAGTAAAAAAAGATATTACTACTGAATTTGATGAAACGGCATACTCTTTGGCTAAAGAAAACGAGACGCTTACCACAAACAAAATTGATCTAGAATATTTAAAATAAAAATATGAAATCCATACTTAAAATATCGTTAATCCTATTATTATTGTGTTTTACAACAAATCAAGCAACTGCTCAAAGTAGTAAATACAAATGCATGTTACAAATGTCAAACTATATGGGCGAAGGAGCTTACATTGTAGTTTCACTAGTGAATGCAAAAGGAGAATACGTAAAAACGCTTTATGTAATGGGCGATGATAAAAAATGGTACAAAACATTAAAGGAATGGCACAAATTTTATGCTAAAAAACCTGAAAATTTAAGTGCTAAAACAGGCGCATCTGTAACAGGAGGCGACCGTAGCATAACTACTATTGAAATTGAAGATGCTAAAATCAATAAAGGATTTAAATTGCGTTTTGAAACCGCTGTAGAAGATCACAAATACCACACCACCGATATTGAAATTCCACTTACTACTGAAGGAATTGCGGCTAAAACTGAAGGTAACAATTACATCAGATACGTGCGTTTAAATAAAATTTAAAAACACATAGTACTTGAATTAAAACAAATTGACCCTTGCTTTTTAAATGAATGCAAGGGTCATTTTTAAATAAATCACATACTTTGATCCACTCTCAATTTTATAATTAGAACGGATAAGTAATTATTTTCATATTATGACTCTCTCTTTTTGGCGATTATCACATTTAGCTCTAGCTTTATTCTCGGCGTTGTTTTTAATATTAGCATCAGTTACAGGAGTGATTCTTGCTGTTGATGCTATTCAGGAAAAAACTCCACCCTACAAAGTTGTTAATTTTGATACCCTCACATTAGACAAAACTATTACAGCAGTTAGAAACGTTTACCCAGAAATAACTTCGGTACGTGTAGATCACAATCAGTTTGTAATTTTAGAGGGAATAGACGGTCAAGATCAAGATATCAACGCATACATAAATCCTAATACTGGGAAAATCCTTGGGAAACCTGAGAAAAAAAATGAATTTATCCTATGGACAACTGCACTTCATAGGTCTTTATTTTTAAAAGAAACAGGAAGATTCATCGTTGGTTTTATCTCTTTGATGCTCGTTTTAATCAGTATTTCAGGATTAGCACTGCTAATAAAAAGGCAGAAAATTTTTCGTGGCTTATTTTCTAGAATTGTTAAAGAAAACTTTGCGCAATACTACCATATTGTTTTAGGAAGATGGTCTTTGATTCCGATTCTAATACTTGCCATTACAGGAACTTTTTTGACACTAGAGAAGTTCAATTTTTTTATGGATTCTACTGAAACAGAAACTAAAAATACAACTACTATAACCCATACTCCAACAAATCCGGTCTTCTATTTTTAGTATGTTCATAGGCCATATCCTCGCGC
>NZ_JBWJVJ010000021.1:0-70454 GCF_056428925.1 Flavobacterium sp. GNP011
CACCTGTTGGGGTGCCTGGAGTCCAGTTGTAGGTATATCCACCCGCTCCACCTGTTGGAGTATTAATAGCAGCTGCACCAGTTGAACCTCCATTACAAGCGATATTCGTTTGAGAAGCTGCAGTTGCTGCAATAGCAGTTGGTTGTGTTACCGTAAAGTTTTGCGCTCTGGTACAACCGTTAGCATCGGTAACAGTACATGTCCAGATTCCTGCTGTCAAGCCAGTAACAGAAGTAGTTCCGTCACCCGTTGGATTTCCTGGCGTCCAGTTGTATGTGTATCCGCCTGCTCCTCCAGTAGGAGTGTTGATAGCAGCTGCACCATTTGAGCCTCCAAAACAAGAAACATTAGTTTGTGATGCAGGTGTAACGGCAATTGAGGTTGGTTGCGTAATCGTAAAACTTTGCGTAGCGATGCATGAGTTAGCGTCGGTAATGGTACAAGTCCAAGTTCCGGATGATAATCCTGTTACTGATCTTGTTCCATCACCTGTTGGGTTGCCTGGCGTCCAGTTGTAGGTATAACCACCAGCTCCACCAGTAGGGGTATTAATTGAAGCCGCTCCGTTAGAACCGCCGAAACAAGACACATTTGTTTGTGCAGCAGCAGTCGCTACAAGAGCAGTTGGTTGTGTAATTATAAAGTTAACAGCAGTAGTACAACTGTTTGCATCAGTTACGGTACACGTCCAAGTTCCGGGTGATAATCCGGTTACTGAAGTTGTTCCATCACCTGTTGGGTTTCCTGGTGTCCAGTTGTAGGTATATGATCCTGTTCCTCCGGTAGCAACATTTACTGTTGCAGCTCCGTTAGAACCGCCGTTGCAAGCAACATTGGTTTGAGATGCTGGAGTAAGCGAAAGTGCCGTCGGTTGAGTAATTGTAAAATCTGTAAAGGTTGAACATCCGCTAATATTATCTGTCACAGTACAAGTCCAAGGTCCTGCACTTAATCCAGTTACTGAAGCAGTTCCGTCACCTGTAGGGGTTCCTGGGGTCCAGTTGTATGAATAATCTCCGCTTCCGCCTGTAGCAGCATTTACTGTAGCTGCTCCAGTAGTCCCTCCAAAGCAAGAAACATTGGTTTGCGATGCAGCAGTAAGACTCAAAGCACAAGGTGCTGTAACAGTAAAAATTGGATTAGTACCAGGGAAGTTTGTTCCTCCTGGATTGATGTCATTTGATGTCAATTCATCAGAAAGCCAATTATCAGTATTAATATTACTGGTATATAAGCAAATTGCAGCAAGAATAGCTGCTTTTGAACCCGATCTTGTACCGGTATAAACATTATTATCGCCATGATATCCTCCGCTAGCAGGATCTCTATTAAGAGCAATAGCACTTGATCCAAGAATAAGAGATGGAGGTAAATACGAATTGCCATTGTTTGGCTGTAGTCCGGTTCCAGGTACAAGAAATTGCCCTGCAGGTTGATTTACACCATTGAAAGTGACGCCAAATGTATTTACAAAGCCAAATACAAACTGATCTACAGATGTAGGGGTACTTCCCTGAAAAATAAACCAGTTATCTCCTCCAGCAGGAACAGGACAGGCTGCTGGAGTTGTAAATGTCCAGCCTGTAACACTAACAACGCCTGGTAGGCCAGACACACTAGGAGTTGCTCCTCCTGTAATTGAAAATTTAGTAACGGTTCCAGCTGGCATAGCCGAAGTTAACGTCCAAGCAATGGAGCCTTCTGCTGTATTCGTTACAGAAGTGGTTCCGAAAGTACCAGTAGCTTCATCATATCCATAATCTGTTATTCTAATAACAGTACCTGCTGAAATAGGAACAAGATTTACGATAGTCATTTCATAAGGGATAACATCGTAATTAGTACCTATAATAGCAATATCTCCTGCTGATAAAGTGGTTTGAGCGTTTAAGGATGTAAACAAACTTAGAAAACACCCAAGTAGAAGTAGTTTTTTTATCATAATTAGTTTAATGTTTTTATTGTCAAATATATAAAAAAAAACAGACTGTTGCATAACAGTCCATCTTTTAGTTTATTATGGTCTAGAAGGGAAAATACCCTGATAACATATTATATATTGCATAGCAACAAATGGCGGTAAAGTTGGCAAGGGAATTGGAACAGAAGATCCCCACGGTGTCAGTTGTAAACCTGCAGGGTCAAAGTTTAAAGTATTGTTTACTGTTGAACTAATTCCTGCTAAATTTTGATTTGGTGTGGCATTAGTATACAATTTTGGGTCTAAATTGCCATTAGCATCTACTGTTTTTCCTAAAACATTATTAGTTGCAGAGGGAGTCGAATCTTTTCCAGCACTAGTATTAGCTTGTAATGTTGTCGTTACAGCTATATTTCCAGTTATATTGGATCCTGCTCCTTTAACTATCGTGTGTGTGTGAGGTGGCATATTTGCAGCTGTAATTGCCGCAGCTTGAGTACCACCTTTTTGTCCACGTATATAAGTACCTCCAGGGGGTGTGCCTCCTGCGATGTTTGTACATTGTGTTGGAAAAGCACCACGTAAGTCAGGTAATTTAAAATTAGAAACACCATCTCCACCATAAGTTGTTCCCAATAGCGAATACAATGCATTATAATTTGCGATTGATAATAGTTGTCCTTCACAAGTAAAATAGCCCCTAGGAGCAAAATTACCCGCAAAAAGTTTGATTGTTCCCATTAATTCGTCTTCCATGATTTTAAGATTTAAATGTTAAGATTAGTTGTTTGAGTGTTTTTGTAATTTTATTTTTAATAAATATATTTAAAATGTATTTTTTTGTAGCAAAACTAATTGAAATATATGGTGCAAAACCACGTATATTTACGTGTTTTGAAATAGGATGAAAATAATTTTTGGAAGCACTATTATTCTTAATTAATTACTAAGCTTAAATTTTTTAGTGATTGGGTATAATGTGATACTTTGTTTTTTTTTTACTTGTTTTTTATAAAAAACAAGTAAAATATATTATTTATCTTATTTTTTTTAACTATAACCCTACAGTTTTTATTAAAACAACTTCTATAGTTTTTCCGTTTAGTTGTGAATAGTTTTTTTTTAGTTACCATTATAAATTTTGATAGTATTAATATTAGTAGATTAATTGTTTATTGATTAGGGAGTAAATTTTTTTATTTTTTTGTGTTAATGAGAATAATATAAAATTTGGATTAGGTAGTTTTAAAAAAAGAAATCTCTTTCATAAAAATGGAATAACCCACTATATTTGCCAAAAAAGATTTTAATTCATGCACCGCCATTTCATCATTCACAAGCCTTATGGTTATTTAAGTCAGTTTATCTATGAACTCAAACGAAAAAAACGCTTGTTGGGTGAACTCTACAATTTTCCAGATGGCACTATGGCTATTGGTCGATTAGATGAAGATTCAGAAGGGTTATTGCTATTGACAACCGACGGTAAAGAAAGTGAAGCAATTAGAAGTAAGAAAGTCGATAAAGAATACTATGTACAAGTAGATGGTGTTATTACGCAGCTAGCTATTGATGAAATAAAAGAGGGAGTTGAAATTGGTTTCAATGGAACTAAATATAAAACCAAGCCTTGTCAAGCTTTTATTTTGAATGAAATTCCTAATTTTGGCCCACGCGGAAAAAAAATTAGGGATGAAAGACACGGACCTACAACATGGGCTTCAATTATTGTAAATGAGGGTAAATTTCGTCAAGTGCGAAAAATGACTGCAGCCGTTGGATTCCCCACCTTACGCTTGGTTCGTGTTCGAGTTGGCAATGTACATCTCAACGATTTACAAGCTGGAGGAGTTATAGAAGTAGAAAATTTTCAAATAGAAACTTAAAAGGTAGTACTAGTTTTTTTAATCTTTTAATTTTTAAATCTTTTAATAAAGTATAAAATGTTAAACATCGTTTTAGTAGAACCTGAAATTCCAAATAATACTGGAAATATTGGCCGATTGTGTGTGGGTACAGAAAGTCGTTTACACCTCGTTCATCCTTTTGGGTTTGTTATCAATGATAAAAACCTCAAACGTTCTGGATTGGATTATTGGGTGCATCTTGATGTAACGGAATATGAAAATGTAGGAGAGTGGATGAAAGTAATTCCAGATACTTCAAGAGTATTTCTAATGAGTTCACATGCAGCTCATTCTTATTTGAATATTGAATTTCAAGATGGTGATTGGTTGGTTTTTGGCAAAGAAAGCGTTGGCTTGAGCCAAGAAGTATTGAATTTATTTGCCAAAGAAAATCAACTTAAAATTCCGATGTCCCCCTTAATACGTAGTTTTAATATTGCTAATTCTGTTGCTTTTGTAGTAGGAGAGGCTAAAAGGCAGATTGCGGTGGGTTAATTGTTTGCATGCTTAGTGTTTTCTTTGAGAATCTTTGTGATTTAATTTTTTCTGTAACATATTAAAACAAAACTTATATGTTTCAAAAAAATCACTAATTAGCACGAAGAAGCAACGAATTTTTTAAGTTGATTTTATCTCATTAGTGTGAACTTTTACACGCACTTAAAAAAAACTTAAATGACTTATATGGTTCAAAATAAACATTCTAATACACCTAAAACTACATTGAAATTTATTTTTTATTTCAAGTTATACGTTTAACCTGTAATCACAAACTTCCCTTTTTCAGGATCAAAAACAATATGTTCGTCTTTAAAAAGGGTATTGAAACTTCCTTTTTTGATCAAGTTACAGGGTTCATCTTGTACTACATTTCCAGGAGTCATAATAATCATTTCGTCGCTCATTTGTATGGCCATATCAATGTCATGAGTAGAGAACAAGATGCATTTACCGGTTTCATGCGTTAGTTTTTTTAGCAATTTTAATAGTGCTACTTTATGCAGTAAATCCAAGTGAGTGGTGGGTTCATCCAGAATGATTAGTGGGGTATCTTGTGCTAATGCTCTTGCAATTAATACTTTTTGCAATTGTCCGTCACTTATTTCATAATGCTTTTTATCAGCCAAATGAGAAATTTGCGTTAATTGCATGGCTTGATTGATTTTGTCACTATCCTCTGCAGATAATTTACCTATCCAGTTGGTGTAAGGTTGACGTCCTAAGGCAATTAGCTCATAGACAGTTAAATTGCTTGGCGGAAGTTTTTCTGTTAGTACAATGCTTAAATTTTTGGCCAAAGCCAAAGAATTGTAGGAAGAAACATTTTTATGAAGCAATAAAACTTCTCCAGATAGCGGTTTTTGTATGCCTGTAATGGTTTTTAATAAGGTTGATTTTCCAATCCCATTTGAACCAATAAGTGCAATGAGCTTGCCTGTTTTTAATGCAATTGAAACATCAGCGGCAACAACAACCGACTCTTTTTTATGGGAATAACCAATGCTAATTTTTGATGCTTCAAGTAGTATTGCGTGTTCCATTAGCCTATCATTTTTTGTTTTCGAACCAAGAGCCAAATCACCATGGGCGCACCTATAATTGACGTAATGGCATTTATGGGTAAGCTAAGATTCAAGCTTGGGATTTCTGAAAGTAAATCACAGATAAGCATGATGCTACCTCCAAAAATTAAAGTGCTCCAAAAAAGTATGGTATGATTGCTAGTTTGAAAAATCAACTTGGCTAAATGTGGCACAGCAAGTCCTACAAACGCTATTGGTCCAGCAAATGCGGTAATACTACCAGCCAAAACGCTAGTGGCAACTATGATGATCAATCTTGATTTTTGATAATTTAAACCTAAACTGCGGGCATAATTTTCGCCAAGTAATAAAGCATTCAATGGTTTTATGCTTACCACACTTAAAAAAAGTCCTATAACTACACAAACAGCCAGCACAAATACGGATGTCCATGATAAATTACCCAAACTGCCCATAGACCAAAACGTGAATTTTTGTAATTGCTCCGCGGTACTCATATAAGATAATACTCCAACAATGGCACTGGTAAAACTCCCAAACATAAGCCCTACAATGAGTATGGCCATGGTATCTCTTAGTTTTTGTGAAACAAATAAAACGGCAAGTAAGACTAATGAACTTCCTATTGTAGAAGCAATAACTACGCCGTACGCCGAAAGTAAAAAAGGAGTTAAGAAAGCTGGAAGTATTCCTGTGCCAAGAATTATAAACGCTACCCCCAAACTGGCACCTGAGCTTAAACCCAATACATAAGGTCCTGCTAGAGGATTTCTAAACAAGGTTTGCATTAATAAGCCACTTATAGACAAGCCCATACCTGCAAGAATAGCAGTTATTGCCTTTGGCAAGCGGTAATTCATGATGATATATTCCCATGTTGTTTTGCTAGCTTGACCTCCCGTTAGACTCGTTGCCACCTCTTTAAACGGAATGGAAATGGATCCAAAACTAATGTTCATAAAAAACAGTAGCACGAGTACAATAGTAAAAAGAAAGAATAAAATGGTATTTCGTTTGTGTGTATCCAATGCTTATTTTTTAGAGTAAAAACCCTTAGTTCATAATGTAAAATCTCAAGTATCGATATAATTCTTAATTACTTTAATTTTTCGGCAAAAGTAAAAGTATAATTAGGTAATAATTCAGGATGAAATATTTTAATATAATCTTTTAAAACTAAATCAGGACGGCTTGTTGCTAACTCATAATAAACAGTTCCTCCTGTTGGTCCCACTTTACTCTCAAAAGTATATACATTTTTTGCCTTTAAGGCATCAAATTGTATGTAATGCGGGTTGCTGTTTTCAAACTCTTTGTTGGTGTTAAAAGAGCCTGTAGCAATCCAGTATTTAGCAGTTCTTGCTTTTTCTAAAATTTTTTCAAATGGTAGACTTAAACTTCCTGTACCTTTAATGTCGGCCCATAAATAATTTGCTTTTGCATCCATCATAAACTGCGCTACCCAGCTGTTTCCTCTTGCTATATACCATTGTTCTTGGTACATAGAACCATACAATACTGTTGATGTTGATTTTTTTTGAGCTACCAATTGTTGTGCTTCTTTGTAGTTTTTTACTATGGTATCAAAGATGATTTTGGCTTCTTTTTCTTTTCCAAATAAGGCGCCGTATAATTTCAACCATTCTGCTTTCCCTAGTGGTGTTTGCTCCATCCAGTCGGCTTGAATAAATACTTTAAGGCCGCTTTTTTGTAAATTATCAAGAGTAGGATTATTGTTGTCTATGCCAAAGCTTACAATTAAGTTTGGTTCTAGCTCAATGAGTTGTTCTACGTTTAATTTTTCGTTTTGACCTAAGTTTTTAACTAATCCAGCATCAATACGTTTTCTAGTTTTAACAGATGAGATATAATTGGTATGAGGAAAACCAGTGAGTTTTTGTTCTACTTTGAGCATTTCTAAGAACGGAATTATTGTTGTTGAGGTCACAACAATAGATTGTAAGGGTACTTGTATAACGGGATGTTTTTTTAAACTATCGGGTACAATGCTATTTTTTTCTTGTAAGATGTAGGTGAATTTTTTTTTTGCTTCGGGCCAAGGATTTGACACCGTAACTATAGAGAATCCTTTGTATTTATGTATTGACAGTCCTGAGGCGTATTCAATGCTGTTTGCAGCAGTGGTGGAATCAATTGCAGTGGTAGTTTCTTTTTTATTACATCCAATAAAAATTGAAATCATCACAATAAAAAGGGTGCGCTGTATGGAAATTCTCATGGCTTAATTTTTCGATTGTCGCAAAGGTAAATTAAAATTATAAAATTTCTTGTTTATTTTTAGCAGTAAAAAATTGAACAAATACTATATTTACATCATGAATAAGCCAACAAATAAAAGTTGTTCAAATTGTGGAGTGCCTTTTTTATGTCAGTTGCAAAACAATTGTGTCACCTGCTGATGTTATGATTTTCCTGTGGTATAGGTATCAGATGTTAAAAAAGATTGTATGAGTCCTTCTTGCCTAGTAAGTGTTTTACAATTTCAAAAAGATATTAGTACTGAAAAAGCATCAAAAAAAATAGTGACAAACAAAAAGTTAGATTGAAGTAAAAATGGTCTGGGATACAGTACTGATTTTCCATTAAAAAGTAGAAAAAAGAATTTTATAAAGAAAGAAACAAAGAATGATATATTTAATAACTGGTGGTGAACGTTCAGGAAAGAGCAGTTATGCAGAAAGTTTAGCCAAAGAACTTTCCAGCAATCCTATATATGTAGCAACTGCTAGAAAATGGGATGCTAATTTTCAAGAACGAATTGATAGGCATCAAAAAGATAGAGACGAACGCTGGATCAATATTGAAAAAGAAAAGTTCTTAAGTGAAATTGATTTTACAGGTAAAGTAGCCGTAATTGACTGTGTCACGCTCTGGTTAACTAATTTTTTTGTGGATACTAAAAATGATGTTTCTCAGTGTCTGGAACAAGCAAAAGCTGAAATTGATGCTCTTGCAAAACAACATAATACTACCATTATTATAGTTACAAATGAAATAGGAATGGGACTGCATGCAGATACTGCTGTAGGTAGAAAATTCACGGAGTTACAAGGATGGATGAACCAATATATTGCTAAAACTGCTGATACCGTAGTATTGATGGTGTCCGGAATACCTGTAGAAATTAAAAAAGCACAATGACTCATTTAGACGAAATTATACAATCTCGCAGAGATACACGTCATTTTACCAACGATGAAGTTCCAGACGAAGTTCTTGTAAAAGCCTTGCAGGCGGGGCATTACGCACCATCTGTAGGGCTCACTGATGCCACAAAATATTTCTTGATTAAGTCTCCCCAAATCAAGCATGCAATTAAAGAATTGTTTTTAGAATACGATAAAAAAGCAATAAACCTAACCGATGATGAATCCCAAAAAGAAACATACAAAGCCTTAAAACTAGAAGCCATTGAGGAGGCTCCCGTGGGATTAGTAATAGCTTATGACAGATCTGTACTCAATAATTTTACAATAGGTACAGTAGGAAGTAATGAATCTATAAAGTTTAGTGCGGTTTGTGCGGCTCAAAACATTTGGCTTTCGCTAACAGAACAAGGATTTTCCATGGGATGGGTGTCGATATTAAACTACCACCAATTCAAAACCATTCTAGGATTACCAGAACACATGGAGCCTTTGGGATATTTTTGTATTGGAAAACCAGCTACAAATTATGAAAACCAGCCCATGCTGCAACTACTCAATTGGAAACAAAAGTCAAAAACTCCTTTGGTTGAAGAAATTTCAGTTTTACATCATTTTAAATCAGAAACATATTCATGGCAATCCACAAATTTTGAAAATGAAATACTAGCAAAACAACTTCAAGAAAAAATAGATACTAAAACTAAGCCTACGGGTTCATTAGGTATCTTAGAAAAACTGGCTTTGCAAATAGGGATTGTTTTTCAATCTCTTGAACCCCAGATACTAAACCCCAATATAGTAGTTTTTGCTGCTGATCATGGCATTGCAAATCATGGAGTTAGCGCGTATCCTCAAGATGTTACTAGACAAATGGTGACTAATTTTTTATCGGGTGGAGCAGCAATTAATGTGTTTTGCAAGCAGCACAACATTGAACTGTCTATTGTAGATGCTGGTGTAAATTATGATTTTCCTACTAACACAAAACTGATTTCAAACAAAATAGCAATGGGGACTCATTCTTTTTTACAAGGACCTGCAATGAGTGCTTCGGAATTAGCGTTGTGTTTTGAAAAAGGGAGTGATGTTGTGGCTGCGATTGCTAAAAATGGGTCTAATTGCATTGGTTTTGGCGAAATGGGAATTGGGAACACCGCTACTGCTTCTCTTTTAATGAGTGTTTTGATGAATCTGCCGGTTTCAGAATGTGTGGGTAAAGGCACAGGGATAAATGATACCCAACTGCAACATAAAATTTCAATTCTAGAAAAATGTAGAGAAAATTATAATGGGCTACAAGATGTAGATAGTTTACTTGCTTATTTTGGAGGGTTCGAAATCATGCAAATGGCAGGCGGAATGTTACAAGCAAAAATAGAAAACATACTCATTCTTGTAGATGGATTCATAAGTTCAGTAGCTTTTTTAGTGGCTTACACTAAAAACAAATTGGTTTTAGAAAATGCTATTTTTTGCCACTCCTCAGCAGAGCAAGCACACCAAAAAATTCTTGATTTTTTAAATGTTCGTTCAGTCTTGCAACTTGATTTACGTTTGGGAGAGGGTACGGGTTGTGCTCTGGCTTTTCCCATTTTGGAATCGGCAATTGCTTTTTTAAATGACATGGCCAGTTTTGAATCGGCTCAAGTAAACTCCAAAAACATTAATTAACATTATAAGTTTGGCTTAGCCAAAGCATAAAAATGAAAAAAGAAGTTCATATATTTTTTACAGCATTGATGTTTTATACCCGTATTCCGTGTCCTAAAAATATCGATCATAACCCTGATTATTTAAACAAAGCATCCCGATATTTTCCTTTAATTGGTTGGATTGTGGGTGCTGTGGCTTTTGGAGTCTATGCTGCAGCCTCTTGGTTATGGAATGCTGAGATTGGTATTCTCATTTCGATGATTGCAAGTATATTGATTACAGGTGCTTTTCATGAAGATGGTTTTGCAGATGTGTGTGACGGATTTGGCGGTGGTTGGACCAAAACTAAGATTTTGACCATTATGAAAGATAGTGCTATTGGTGCTTATGGCGCTATTGGTTTGGTGTTGCTTTTTTTGCTAAAGTTTATGAGCCTAGTAACTTTAGTCAAAAGTGAATCGCTATTTACAAACTACCATGCATTTTTCACTTTTTTATTAGTTTTTATAACAGGACATGCTCTTAGTAGACTTGCTGCTATATCAATTGTTTTTACGCATGAGTATTCCCGTGAGGATGCTTCTAGTAAAAGCAAGCCTATTGCTCAAAGTTTTTCAAGAAAAGAGGTTGTAGGAGCAGCATTTTTTGGATTGTTTCCACTGGTTGTGATGTCTTTTTATCAAATAGCATTTCTTTTGGTTCTAATACCAATATTTCTTACTCGGTTTTTTCTAGCCCGTTATTTTCAGAAATGGATTGATGGCTACACAGGAGATTGTCTAGGAGCCACACAACAAGTTTGTGAAGTTATTTTTTATCTTTCAATTAGTGCATTATGGAAATTTATTTAGTTAGACATACCGAGACCGTTTGCGAAAAAGGAATTTGCTACGGCCAAGCTGATGTTGAAATTGCAACGCCTTATGAAGCTGTTTTTGATGCTATTTTAAAACAATTGCCACAGGATGCTCTACTTTTTTCAAGTCCTTTACAGCGTTGTACCATTCTGGCTACGCACATTCAAAATAATTTCGCTATTGCAAATGTGACGCTGGATGAACGCTTGATGGAAATGAATTTTGGCGATTGGGAGTTAAAAAATTGGGACATCATTCCACCCGAAGTTTTCACCCCATGGATGACTGATTTTGTCAATGTCCCTGTACCAAACGGCGAGTCGTTTTTAAACCTCCACAACAGAGTATTGGATTTCATGGAAAATGCACTGGATTCTCATGCTACAAAGCCCATTATTATTGTTGCCCATGGAGGGATTATTAGGAGCTTTTTGTGTGCAGTTTCTGACTTACCCTTACAAGATGCTTTTCAGAATAAAGTAGATTTTGGCGCTGTTGTACACCTTACTTTATAAAATTATCATTTTTTTTAGTGGTTTTCTCATTATAATTTTATCTTTGCAATTGAAATTTGGTTGCGTTCAGTACATTCAAGAACGCATTAAAAGGGAATTAGGTTCAAAACCTAAGCTGTACCCGCAACTGTAAGCTATAAAGCTTGTTGTTATCTACAAAACCACTGCTCGCCTTGGCGAGTGGGAAGGTCAACAACAAGACGCAAGCCAGGAGACCTGCCTTATTTCATAATCAATAGCGAACTTTCGGGAATAAAGGTTCAGGAAATTATGACACATTTTAAAGTATTCTTCTTTTTTTGCTTTTTTGCAAGTCAGGTTATTTTGGCTCAAAACGATTCCATCACGCGTTTACGTGAGGTCATTGTTTCTGATGTTAAACTGCGCAAATTCTCCAGCACCCAAACTATAATTAGTTTGAATGACTCTATTTTGTCAAAAAACACTGGACTACTCACAAATTCACTCAACTACAATACTGTTTTGTATTTTAAAGAATATGGTCGTGGGATGTTGTCTACAGTTGCTTTTAGGGGTACAACTGCCTCTCAAACTGCAGTGATTTGGAATGGGATAAATATTAATTCTCAAATGAACGGCAGTACTGATTTTAATACTTTAACGAGTAATGATTATAATTCTGTACAAGTAAAAGGAGGTGGCGGAAGTGTAATTTATGGCAGTGGTGCTATTGGTGGAACGTTACATTTAGGAACTAATTTAAGTTTTGCAGATGTAATTTCAAACGAAATTAGATACGACTACGGTAGCTTTAACACTCAAAACCTATTGTATAAAGGCATTTTTTCAAATGAGAAATGGTCAACACAGTTTGGTTTTTCTAGAAATAGTTCGGCTAATAATTATAAGTTTCAGGATAGTTATGATTGGAGGGGAAACCAAAGATTTAATGAAAATGGAGATTATGAAGTAAATACACTAAATGCTACAGTTGGTTATAAAATTAATGAAAAACACTATTTAAAACTGTATAGTCAATCCTCAAATACAGATAGAAATATATCCTTGTTATCATCATCTGAGTCACGTACAAAATACAAAAATGATTTTAGTAGAAATTTATTAGAGTACCAAGCTAGTTTTGATAAATGGACAACCTATTTGAGAACGGCATATGTAACAGAAGGTTATCAATATTTTGAAGATAATACAAAGCCAGATTATAGTTTTGGTAATACAAATACATGGATTGTTAAAGCCGATGTCAACCACCAATTTAATAGCAAACTTTTAATAAATGCGCTGTTAGAATATAATTTAACGAAGGGTGAAGGATCAGGATTTGGTAATCATGATCGTGAAATCAGCAGTTTTGCGGTTTTGGCAAAATACGAAGCAACTAAAAATTGGCTAAATGAGTTTGGCATTCGTAAAGAAGTTACAAACAATTACCAATCACCAGTATTGTTTTCTCTGGGGAGTAGTTGGCACGGTATTTCTTGGTATCAACTCAAAGCAAATGTTTCTCATAATTTTAGAATTCCAACCTATAATGATTTGTACTGGGAAAGCGGCGGTAATCCTAATTTAAAACCAGAAAGTGCGTATCAAGGCGAACTCGCAAATATTTTTAAATATCATAATGTATCGCTTACACAAACGGTTTACTTCAATAAGATAAAAGATTTATTGCGATGGGTCCCTGGAAATAACGGAGTATGGGCACCCCAAAATACAGATCGAGTAAAAGCTTATGGTGTTGAGGTTTTGCTAAATTGGAATAAAAAAATTGGACAAAGCCATTTGCAATTGAATAGTACTTACGCCTACACCATCTCACAAAACGAGGAAACACAAAAGCAACTTTTTTTTGTGCCTTTCCATAAAGCTACTGCCGCATTAAAATATTTCTATAAAAAATGGAATGTCAATTACCAAGTACTTTATAATGGTTTTGTGTATACGCAAGCAGATAATAATCCTGCTGCTGTGATTCCAGCTTATACTGTGAGCAATACTAGCGTTGATTATGATTTACCAATTTTAAACAATATTAAAATTGGGGTTCAAGTTCTTAATATTTGGGGTCATAAATATGTGAGTTTGGAACAAAGAATAATGCCAGGGCGTAATTTTAATATGTACATAATTTTTAAATTTTAATATAATGAAGGTAACTAGAATTTTAGTAGTGGTTTTTTCTTTTGCATTTTTAACATCATGTAGTACTGATGAAAATGAAAACGTTTCAAAAGGTAGTTATGATGATGGTGTTTTTATTTTGAACGAAGGTAATTCCTCTGGTGGTTCGGTATCATTTTTGGGTGATGACATGACTATTTTTAAACAAGATGTTTATGGTGCTGAAAATGCTGGTGATTTTATTGGTAAATATGTACAAAATATTTTCTTTGATGGAGACAAAGCATATATTATTGCTGGTGGATCTAATGTGATAAATGTAGTAAATCGATATTCATTTAAGTTACTTGCAAAAATAGATTCTGGCTTAGCTAGTCCAAGGTATGGTGTTGTGAAAAATGGCAAAGCTTATGTTACAAACGCCAATAATTATGGAGGAGCACAAGGTAATATAGATGATTATGTTGCTATAATTGATTTAGCCACCAATAAAGTGGAGTCAAAAATTAATTTGAACGCTACAGCTGATCGCATAGTACTTGATGGTGATAAATTATACATCATTGAGCCTTATAATAATGACAAAGTGTTAGTGGTGAATACAAGTACTAAGGCATTAGAATCTTCAGTTACAGTAGGAGCTAGTGCTAACAGTATGGAGATTACTAACGGAATATTATATGTTTTGGCTTCTCCTTTTTCAGGATCAAGTAAAATTGTAAAAGTTAAACTTTCTGATAAATCAGTATCAGAAGTAGTCTTACCAGCGACTTTAAAAGGAGCTAAAAATTTAGATATTTATGGCTCTAAGGTTTTCTTTACTAAAGGGAGTAGTGTTTTTGCAATGGATATAGCAGCAAATCAGGCAAGTGAAACGGCGTTGTTTACCTATACTTCAACTTCTCAATATGGGGTAATGTATGGTTTTGCAGTAGAGAATGATAAAATTTTCATTGCTGATGGAGGAGATTTCGCATCAAACAGTAAAGCGTATGTGTATTCATTAACGGGCAATTTACAAAAGGAATTAACAGTAGGAGTAGGGCCAAATGGCTTTTACTTTAACAAATAATATATATTTATTAAGTGCAAAGGTTTTTATTAAAATCGAATGCAACTCATTTGTAAATATGCTATAAGGTATAGCATCTCTTCGGCCAGTATTTTACATGTAAGTTAAGTTGTTTCAAAATTAAATAGAATTCAATTTGCTTCCTCAAAAAAAAGGTAATGTTATGATAATCAAGGAGTAAAATTTAAAATAGGATTGAATTTCTTATTTTAAAAGGCAAGTTTGGTTGTTACATTGGATAAAAAAGCGAGACTCAGCAATGAACGTCTCGCTTTTTTGTGACTATTTGTTTTATTTTAAATCAGAAACAAATGAGATAATTGTAGTGGCAATTTGATCTTGTTGCTTATCATCAGTAAGGTAGGCTCTGTCAAATGAATTTGAAAGGTAGCCTAGTTCAATTAGTACTGCTGGTGCCACTGATTTTTTTAAAATTAAAAAAGGAGCTTTTTTAATTTCAGATGGAGCTACTGCATTACTTTTTAAAAATTTAGTGCGCAATTCATTTGCGATTTCAATTGATTGATCGTTAACTAATGACTCATTAGCCACATAAAACTCCATTCCTGACTTTGATTCATTTCGACTTTGGTTTACGTGTAAGGATATAACTAAGTTTGGTTTAATTTTATTGATGAAATCTGCACGGTCGGAGAGGGATACAAATTGATCATCATTTCGAGTAAAATGAATAATTACATTTTCATTTTTATTTAAGAACTTAATTTTCTGGGTTATTTTTTCTACAATTTGCTTTTCAGAACTAGTAATTGATCTGGCACCAAAATCAGAGCCGCCATGACCAGCATCAATAACTACGTGAATTTGCTTATTGTTGTCTACACTTGGTTTTACAAATGCTAGCGATACTAAAGTAGCGCAGGCTAAAAAGAAAGGAATAGCTTTTTTCATTGGTTTTCTGTTTTAAAAGTTAATCTATATAAACTTACAAAAACCACTAATTATTGCCTGCTTTTAAATTATTTTACATAAAAGAATTTTTAGCAATCATCTGTAAAGTAGATGCAAAAAAAATGCCGCAAATTCAAAGGTTTTATCCTCTTAATTTGCGGCAAAAATTAGGTTCTAAATTTTTTATTCTAATGCTTTTAACAATCCTTCAGGAGCTTTTTCAATATACATTTGGTTCAAGCCATTGATAGCTTGTGAACTGCTAAATGTCTCAAAATCGGCAATTTGTTTTTGAGATATGAAACGACCTGTTCCCGTAATTTTTGCAATAGCAGTTTTCAATAAGGGCTCATTAACATCTCCTAAAACGCCCATGGTACTTATAGTTTCTTTTTGTAAAAAATCAGGTTGTAAACCATTTTGATAATCACCAAAACCAACCGAATTAACAATTTTTAATACAATAGGTTGCATGGCATATCTGTGTTTAGGATTTCTATTGTCGGGCCCAAAACCAGGAGAGTCATATAATGTTACAGAACCTACATTTTTACCCACCGTAACATCACCTATTTGAATCACGTTGATGTGTGGTTCTAAACCGTTAATTACTAGTTCACTTGCAGATGCTGAACTAGAACTTGTAAGAATATAAACTTTGGTTAAGTTTAAACTATTGATAGCTGCATTATCTATTTTATCAGTAAAATAATTATATAAAGCATCAGGATTCTCTGATTCAAAATAATCATTGATTTCCTTATTCCATTGTTGTTTTGCAAAAACCTTACCCGTAAACTGTCCTGTAATCATACTAGCTAAACGTGTTGCTGTTTGCACAGAACCTCCGCCATTGTAACGCAAATCAAGGACCAAAGCAGTAACTCCTTGTGACTTTAATAAAGCAAAAGCTTCGTTTAATTTGGTGTCAAAATTTGCTGTAAAAGCGTTGTACATTAAATACCCTATTTTGTGAGTACCTGAAGTAATTACTTTGTTTACCAAAATAGGATTTTCTGTTAAGACTGTTTTTGTAAGGGCTATGTTTTTGCCATTGGTTACAAATGCGCCACCCGATATATCAGCCATGTTAAGGGTATAATCATTATTAGATCCAAAAAGTAAAGACTGATAATTACTTATCGTAAGTGGAGTTCCATTCACTGCTGTAAAAACATCCCCTCTCTTAATATCTTTAGTAGATGCGTTAGAACCTGGAATAATATAGCGTACAAATCCGAAAATTTCTGATGAGCCAGTTGATTTTCTGCTTAAACCAAACTCAACACCATTATTATTAGTGGTTCCTTGAAATTGTCCTTCTAGTTCCAAATAATCATCAACAATCCAACTGAATTTGTCTTTGTTTGCGTCTACCCGAAGCGCTTCAAATAAACTTTCTGGAGTATTAAAAGCTTGTAAAAAATTATTTAAATTGGCCTGATCGACAAATCTTTTCTCATCAAGATTAGCAACTTCATCTGTCCATAGGTAGTATTGATTCATGCCTTTCCATACAAAATCTTGAATTTCAAGGCTAGCTGGTGGAGCTACATCATCATTATCTTGACACCCTTGGAAAACAAAAAGGGAGAGCAGTAGTAATAGGGGTAGTTTAAAGTAGGTTCTCATAAATTAGTTTTATACACATATAAACGTAAAAATACGAACTTTAGTTTTAATTTAATAATTTATGTTACAAAATTACTTTTCAATCGTCTTGTATTTATAAGCACTCATCTAAATCTAGTTATGAACCAAAGCGAATTTGTGGTCTTGATCTCTCCATTTAAGGATAAAGTCTTTAGGCTAGCCAAGCGCTTATTAATTAGTACAGAGGAGGCAGAGGATGCAACGCAAGAGGTTTTGACTAAGTTGTGGTCAAAAAATGATTCTTTAAATAAGTATGGCAGCGTCGAGGCATTTGCAATGACTATGACTAAAAATTTTTGTTTGGATCAGCTTAAATCAAAACGTGCTAATAATGAATCATTAGTTCATTCTAATTATATAGATGGAGCACCAAGTCTTGAAAAAAAATTAGAAGATCAAGATAGTCTCAAATGGGTTGATACTTGTTTAGCTCAATTGCCAGAACAGCAACGCATGATTGTTCAATTACGCGATGTAGAGCAATACGATTTTGAAGAAATTGCAGCATTGTTACAAATGAAAGAAAGCGCAGTTAGAGTGTCACTTTCTAGAGCGCGAAAAATAATTAAGGAATACATTATTAAAACTCATACCCATGGAAATCAATAAAATTGAGACACTTTTAGAGAAATACTTTGAAGGAGTAACAAGTATTACCGAAGAGAATGCATTGCGTACTTATTTTTCTTCAGGCGATGTTGCACAACATTTAATACAATACCAACATTTTTTTAAAGGTCTTGATCAGTCAAAAAAAGAGCAGTTTACCCGTATTGTCCCTTTTTATGAACAAAAAAGGCCTGTATTATGGCTTTCCATTGCAGCTTCTGCAGTTGTGGCTTTAGGAGTAGGAAGCTATGTTTTTTTAAATACTGATACTGCGCCACCGCAGTCAGATTTAGGAACCTATGAGGATCCCAAAGTTGCGTTTGAAGCCACACAAAAAGCCTTGTCTTTATTATCGAATAATATTAATGTTGGCATAGAAAGTGTACTGTATATAGAGGAGTATCAAATTGCAAAAAATAAAGTATTTAAAAAAACAGTAAGAAAACAGGGCAGTTAAAAAACGCTAGCCTTTTTCAGTTCATATTTAATCACTAATTACCATTTATATCATGAAATCAATCAATCAAAAGGTGCTGTTGAGCACAACGAACACGAGAACTTCAACAATTATTTCTAAGTCTTTTACAAAAATTGTGGTAACATTGGCGCTTTTTTTGGCTACAAGTTCACTTTTTGCACAAACAGCATTTGACAAATTTGATGGTCAAGATGATGTAAAGTCATTTATTGTCAATAAAAAAATGTTTGACTTAATGAGCAAAGTTAAAATGGATGCGTCCGATAAAGAAATGCAGCAATATTTGACTTTAATTAAAAAGTTAGACAACTTGAAGGTCTTTACAACCAAAAGTACTCGCGTAGAAGTCGAAATGAAACTTGCTGCTGATAAATACATTAAAACAGGAGGTTTAGAAGAGTTAATGCGGGTAAACGATAATGGTAGAAATGTGAAAATCCTTGTAAAATCAGGAGCTGGCGATACACAAATACGCGAGTTGTTGATGTTTATTGAAGGAGCAAAAAATGAAGATACTGTTTTAATGTCATTGACAGGGAACTTTGATTTAAATGAAATTTCAGTTTTGACAGACAAAATGCGTATCCCAGGCGGCGATGATTTGAAAAAAGCAAGTAAAGGTAAAAAGTAATATGAAACTACGATTCGGAATTCCCGCACTACTGGTGTTATTTTTGGTAAGTTGCAACAACGAGCCGTCATTGCAAAAATATTTTGTAGAACATTCAGAAGATAAAAACTTTATAGCTTTAGATGTTTCTCCTGAAATATTGAATGTAGACAAGGCTAAGTTATCTATAGCGCAAACCGAGGCCTTACAATCTTTTGATAAAATGAACATCTTAGCTTTTAATGCTAATGCGACTAATAAAGCCGAATTTGAAGCGGAACGCGCAAAAGTAAATCTAATTTTAAAGGACAAAAAGTACCAGCAATTGATGAAATTTGGCTCCGGAAAAGAAGGAGCTTCCGTAAGTTTTGTGGGTACTGATGAGCATATTGAAGAATTTATTTTTTTTGCCAATAAAAATGAAAATGGTTTTGCCGTTGTACGTGTGACCGGTGACGACATGAATCCTACGGCAGTTATGACCATGATGAGTGTGTTACAACAATCAAATATTGATGTGGCTCAATTAAAACCTTTACAACAATTGATGAAATAATTATTGCTGCAAAAAAGTAAAGCGTCATGAACTCTTGTTGATGACGCTTTTTTTTGCTTTTACTTTTTCTTAAGAAACAAAATCAATCCTAAAACACTCACTATTAAAATTGCAAGTGCGGCCAAAACCATTGCAGCATCACGCACATTTTTACCTGCCCAATCTAAAAACAAAAATTTGTGTAGAATAGCAAAAGAATAACCTTCTCTTTTGTCTGTGTTTTCTACTTTTGCGGCTAATCTTGAGGTGGCTGTTTCTATAAAATAAGTAGTTTTTTCAGGGGTGTCATAAGCAAGTTTTACAACGGGAAGTCGCTTGTTCACAAAGCCATACTCGCGACTTTCAAATTCGTAAATGGTTTTAGTTTCAACCAATTTAGCGTTTTGTAAAGAAGTTTCGGGTTCATCAGTTTCACGGATCATTTCGCAACAAGCGGCTTTTGGCGCACCATCTGTAAAATAATGCGCTAAAAATTCAGCATATTTAACATCCAGATTAGGCGTGATGCGATTGGTTTGTGCGTTGATGTAAACTATTTCTAGTGGTTGTTTGTCTTTCTTCGCCCATTTTGATTCGGGTGCGCTTATGGCTGTATCGGTCTTTGCTGCTTGCTTAGGAAGTAGTTGACAACGGTAGTACATACTGTCTTGAAAAGCAACTATACTGGCATTTTCAAATCGAGTCCAATCTAGTTTTAAATCAGTAAGTGAAGTATTAAGTGCTTCGGTTTTAAAGCTAGGTTTGTAAACCATTTGCGATAGCGTGTAAGGATCCCATTTGGTAGTGGCGTGGTACGCACCGCTAAAAGCAAAGGTTAAGGTAAATAATGAAATCCAAATCCCAATTTGTCGGTGGTATCGGCGGATGCCTTTTTTGGGGGCAAGCGCATCACTTTTTTTGAATTGTTTCCAGAAAAGACCATAAATCAAGAGTCCACTTATTGCTGAAAAAGAGATGACAGATAAAAGTAAAATCATTATTATGATGCGCAAACTGTTATTAGAAATCGCATCAATAAACGACCAATTGTGAAAGGTATCGAAGAACCAAATGAATATTTGTCGGGATCTTGGGTTGAAAGTCGCTAGTTTGCTTGAGGCGGTTTCTACATAAACTTGCATTTCATCGTCACGATCAAAACTCAGCTGGTATACGGGCAAGTAGCGGTTTACGTATTTGTATTGACTGGTGAATTCAGTGAGGACTTTGCTGTTTGAAATGCTGCTAGTGCTGTCTTGTAAAAAGTAACGTGCTAGAACTTCGGCGTATTTTTGATCTCCATTTTCAAGTTTTTGAGCAGTGGCTGCGTCAAAATAGAGTAGGGCTCCTGATTCGGTTTTTACTTGATAATAGCATTTATCGTTCAAGCTTACAAGGCGAAAGTTTTTGAACGTTTTGAGCTGGTTTTTTTGTAAGACCTCTTTCAACGTCATTGGCAATTGACCCGGCTTGATGGCGGTTTGTGGAAGTTCTTGATTGGCGATTTCTGGTTTAAAGAAATGCGCCATAAACGGATGCATCAATCCTGAAAGTGTCCAGAATAGTACTGGTATAAGGGTAATAATGCCCAAGCTTCGATGCCACTTGTACATGTGTTGCTTGATTTTTTTGATCCATTTGGAATTTTTTTTTCGTGTAGATGCCTTTTGATTTTCTTTTTTCATTTTGTGTGTTTTTTAGCCCGGATAGGAGCGATATCCTTTTTTGAGGCCTTTTTTTGGCCTCAAAAAAGATAAAGCGGATAGCCGGATAAGCTCCTGATAATTATTTTTTTAATGATAAATTGTACTGCAATCCCATCATGAAAATGCGAGGTGCGGCGGCGGTATACGTAGCCTGATCAATTGCTGTATTGCCCCGAGAAACATTGGTAGCATACAATTTATCGGTCAAGTTCATGATATTAGTAAAAATTTCAACTTGCTTGTAGCGGTAGCCTAATCGAGCGTTTAAAAGAGTGTAACCAGCGTAGGAAACAGTGTTGATTTGGTTTTGAAACCAGCTTGATACGTACTGGCATTCAAGGGCTGAACGGAAATTAGGAAGCCATTTTGGGTAATAATTAATTTCAGCATTAGCAATCCATCGCGGGGCTGCGGGCATCTCGAAACCATCTAATTTTTGAACAGGATCTGTGGCTCGTTTCGATATTGTAAAATCAATAAATTCGTGCTTTGAAAAGGTTCCACCAAGGCGAAAAGCAACTGTTGACGAGGGTTTGAATTGCAAGCCTAATTCAATTCCTTTGTGGCTCGTTTTACCAGCAGATTGGGTATCGGTTGAACTATCTGGTTGACGAATACTCAATAATTCGTTGCGACCATCAAGGAAATAAACCGCAAAATCCAGTGCTAATTTGTTTTTTACAAGTGTTGCAAAACCACCTATTTCGTAATTAGCAAAATGAGCAGGTTCTAAATCGGTGTAAAATTGCACAGGTATAATGCCAGGTCTGGGTCTAAATAAAGTGGTTACTGATGGTGGTGAAAATCCTTGAGAGTAATTGGCATAAAAGCCCATATTGGTAATCGGATTGTAGTTGATACCCGCTTTAAAGGTAAATTGATCGTAAGTTTTGGCTCCTGATGTAGCGTTGATGTTGTTGATATAATCGATTTTAATATAGTCATAGCGAGCGCCACCTGTTACAATTACTTTGGGAACAGGCTGAAAACTATACTGTATATAGCCAGAGTTGTTGTAAATGTTGGCGTTGTAGTTTGATATTTTTATATCAGGTCTCACTTCCAGGATTTGGTAGTTGTTAACCGTCTTTCCATCAGGATTTCGGTTGGCTTGCAGCAGAATTTGATGCGAAAAATATTCGGTAGGTGAACGATCATAGGTAGCGCCAGCAACAATTTTAGACTGTAGAAAGTCAAATTCTTGAGTGTGTTGTGCTACGATTCCGTAACTTTTAAAATCGTTCGAATTAATTTCTCCAGTTGCTTTTGTAGGGTCGTTGGTGGCCGATGGAGTAGGGTTCCAGCGGATGCCATAACTTGGGTTTTGGCCTAATTTATTGTCTCGATGATACAGTGTGATAAAAGAGTGGCTGTGGGTATTCCAGTCGTTTTCGAGCGTTAAGCGGGTGCGCAATGCATTAGATTTTCGGTAGGTAAAATCAGTAGTGCTTTTGTACGTTCGGTTGTTAAAATCCTGTTCGTTCACGCTGCCTGTCATGTCAGAATAATATTTTCCATAAAAAGTAGTACTTGTTAAACGAAGGTTTTTACTGAAATCATATTGTAATTTGGCGTTCAAGTTGTTCTTGTTATAGTCAGAAAACGTCAACCAGCTGTTGGTTTGTTCGCTGGTAATACCCGCAATGGCAAACGAAAATTTACCCAAAGTAGCACTACCAAAAGCTTGCAGGTTACGATAACCGAACTGATCTGCTTGGATTCCTACTTTAAATTCTGGATTCAAACTGGGTTTTACAGATATAAAATTTACAGTTCCGCCCACCGCTTCGGGGCCGTAAAGGGAGGAAACAGGGCCTTTGATAACTTCTATGTTTTGTAAATTGAATTGATTGATTTCGAGTAAGGCATTGTGGTTGAAAACTCCCAGCGGCCGAATAGGCAATCCGTCCTCAAGGTACAAATAATAAGGACTTGTTCCCATGGGTTGTCTTATGAACATCCCGTGTTGCTCGTTCCCCAAATTCATCATCAGTACCCCCGGTGTTTTGTTCACAATTTCAAAGACTGAGGTCGCTTTGGTTTCAGTGATCAGTCGTGTAGATAATTTAGTTATGGCTACCGGTACTTGGTTGCGTTTGGCATTGCCACGATTAGCGGTAACCACTACTTCGTTGAGATTTTCGACCGTAGTAGTATCTTTCTGGATTTTTTGTTGCGCAACTGCAACTTGTAATGCCAAAAGCATTACAAAAAGTATGTTTTTCATTTTTTTTTGAATGGTAAAAAAGGATCTTATTTCAGTGAAATGCAAACCTGAAGGCTTAGCTAAAGCTTAGTAAATAGGTTGCAAAAATGTAGGACGTTAAAAGTACAATTGCAAACAACCCAGAATCAACAATTCAGAGTTATTCAAAGCAAGTGCTAAATTAAAGCTGTCCTTATGAAATGAAATAAGCGGGAGGGCGGAAGGTGTAAGTCGAAAATGAAATCGGTTTACGGTTTACAACAGCTTCTGTTTTTGTTGTAATAACGATGGGTTGTACCAACTCGTATGAAGTAGTAAGCAGTTCTTGCACATACACCACATCAACTTTTTCTTTGAGTGTGTTTTGCATGCTTTTTTCGTTGTCGGTGTAGCGTTTTAAACTTTTTTGCAGTTCGCAACGTCCGTTACAACTATTAAAAACCATTTTGCGTTGCACACAAATGGTTTTGGCAATTTCTTCTTGCTGAAGTTTAAAGTTCAAATACGTAAATGAGCTGCCAAAAGTGGGCAGGAGTAAAATAAAAGAAAGTATGTAGATACTGAATTTTTTCAAAGTGGTTGTTTTGACGCTGCAAAAGTAACGCATCAAGACAAATTAACGAAATCACAAACGTTAATATTTTCTTGGTGCTACAAGTCATCGTTTCTAAAGTTTAATGAGTTTTTTTTTAAGCTAAATCGCTAAAACCATGCTGCAAAAAATAGGATTTTTTGTTTAGGGTTCATTATCCATTCAAACCAATCAATTATTCGGCATAACGCGCCAGAGACTTTTGGATAACACTTTTCATTTGATTCCGGAAATAATCGGGTCGTATCACTTCAAGACCATCGCCAAAACCTAAAAAAATACGTGCTAATTCATAATTTGGAATCACAAATATGTGAATAATAATGCTTCCATCTTCATTTTGTTTGATCAACCGTTGTGAATTATGCAAGGGTTTAGTAAGCACATAAGGAGCATTAATGGCATCAATCCAGAGTTCAAATCTATGGGGACGTAAACCCGTATTTACAGTTACTCCCACCACATTTTTGTAATACAGGTCTGCATTAAAATTCTCCTCTAAATGAGGCATATTAAAATCATAATCAATAGCAATAATTCTATCCAGTGCCAAATTAGTTATGGGCTGGTTTTTCTTTCTTCTTCCTATCAAGAACCATCTATTATTGAACTCTTTCAATATAAATCCATGAAAATTAAATACCGTTTCCTCCTGCGATTTGAATGACTTGTAGGTAATTACCAAAACTGTTTTTTTAATAATGGCTTGGTAAATTTCCTCTAAAAATGGTAACCCTTTCAGTTTTTCGTTTTTATCTAAGTAAATCACCGGTTGTGTTTGAGACTTTTCGGCATAAATTTTATCCTCTAAACGTTGCAAAATATCAGACACATCATTAAACAAAGAAAAGTCTTTAAATTGTTTGAGCATTGAAACCGTTTCTGTGAGTACATTAATATCCGTTTCCGTCAGCGGAATATTCGTAATCGTAAATTCCTCGTCTTCGTACGTATAATACTTTTTGTCATACACCACAATGGGCGCATTGTAGCCCAGTTTTTCGCTACGCATCAACTGAATATCCATTTGAACCGTTCTTTTGCTTACCGCATTTTCTCTTCCTTCGTACTCAAACAAAGCCTCAGAGCAAGCCGCAATCAAGTCCTCTAGCGTCCAAGTACGGTATTTATTTTGCAAACAATTATCAATCGTTTTATACCTAATAAGTGCATTTTTATTTTGTGACATATTTTATTTTTTTGGGCGTGCCCCTCCGTAAAAACTGCGGGTCGGGTCATGCGCTGCAATCTTTTAGAACTTCCGCTAGCGCTACAGCCCTAAAAGGATTTTCGCTACTACCCCTCACGCATAATATCATTAAGTTAAGGAATTACTCTTTTTGTTTTCACGCATATTTATGCAGAAAAATAAGTGAAAATCTGCTGAATCTGCGTGCTATTTTTTCTTTTTCCCATTAGCTTAATGAAATTGCCCTCACGCAAAGCAATACTGTTTTCAATTTCAGCTTAATAATTCTATTTCGCGTTGTATATTTTCTCTCGCTTGCGTTTCGTACGTAGTTCTAAATTCTACGGTTTGAAAAATAAATTTGTTTTCAAGAAAATGCCCCAATGCTTTCTTTCTACCAGGTTGGTATAAAAGATTGGGATAAATTTTATACTCTTTCCTAATTTGATCACAATAAATGGTGTACTCGTTCCAGTCTTTAGCCAGTATTTTCAAATCAAAATCAATCAACCAGTTGATGTCTTCTATGTCGTTTTGTTGATGCAATTGAGTAGCGCAAATCATTTCAAAAACCAATTGTTTATCTAGTGTGGCATTCTCCGGCAAAATAGACAAAGCAAGTTCAGCACTTTTTAACTCGTTGTCTTTCCTGGTCACTTTATAAATAATATCGTGGTAAAAAATAGCGTACAAAACTTCATTAGGAAATTGCAGGGCCTCTTTATCGCGGTCAAATAAAACAATCATTTCTTCCAGATGATTTAAATTATGATAATGTCTCCCTTTAGCAGTATAGGCTTTTACTAAATCAAGCCAATTTATAAGGATTGCATTTTCATTAAAACCAATCTGGAGCAGTAAAGCAGTATATTTATTTTGAAGCATTTGCGCGGAGTTTACACCAAACATACAAATTTTTTTGCACTACGCAAAATAACTGCGTAGTAGGTTTTGAATATTTGTTTAAGAAATAAAAACAGAATAAAATGGAACAAAAATTACAATTTACAGGAGCTGATATTATTCAACTAGGATTCAGGCAAGGAGCTTGGTTCAAAGAAGCACTTGCATATATCAATGACAATCAATTAGAAACCGAGGAAATAGAAACCTATTTGGCACAATTCAAATTGCCAGATCCTATTGCTTTACACGCTCAAGCGATCACTTTTCACCAAAATATAAAGGCAGAAAACGAACTAGAAGAAAAAAATGTCACCGATGTGGTGCAAACCATGAAAACCTTGATGCGAACCCCAACTTTAGTCAATGGTGTCATCATGCCGGATGCTTGCCCTACAGGTCCTGACGGAACCATTCCGGTGGGTGGAGTTGCGGTGGCTAAAAATGCAATTCATCCGGGAATGCATAGTGCTGATATCTGTTGCTCTGTGATGCTGACTGATTTTGGAAAAACAGATCCAAAAGAAGTTTTAGATGCCGCGCATGCCATTACCCATTTTGGTGGAGGCGGAAGAAGTCGCGAAACGCAATTCCGTTTTCCTGCTGAAATGTTAGAAGCATTTCAAAGCAATTATTTTTTGAACGATGAAAAAATGATTAGCGCTGCACGTTCACATTTAGGAACGCAAGGCGATGGAAACCATTTCTTGTTTGTGGGGATTTCAAAAAATACAGGAAATACCATGATGGTGACGCATCACGGGAGTAGAGGCGTGGGTGCTAATTTGTATAGAAAAGGAATGCATCTTGCCGAAAAGTTTAGAAAAACACTATCGCCAGAAACCTTGCCACAAAATGCGTGGATTCCGTTTGATACAAAGGAAGGACAGGTGTACTGGGAAGCGTTGCAAATCATACGTTCTTGGACAAAATTAAACCACGAATGCCTGCACGATGCTACTTTAGAGAAATTGGGAATCGAAAAAGAAAATAGGTACTGGAACGAGCATAATTTTGTTTTCAAAGAGGGAGACCTTTTTTATCATGCCAAAGGTGCCACACCATTAGACCCGAAATTCATGCCTGATAGCACAGGACCGCGTTTGATTCCGTTGAATATGGCTGAATCCGTTTTAATTGTGGAGGGAGCCACAACCGAAACCAATTTAGGATTTGCTCCACACGGAGCAGGAAGAAACATAAGTAGAACCCAACACCGAAAAAGCAAGGGAGAAAAAACAATCCAAGAAGTTTTTGAAGAAGAAACCCAAGGCTTGGATATTCGATTTTTTTCGAACGAAATTGACATTACCGAGCTGCCATCGGCCTATAAAAATGCAGCATCAGTCAGGAATCAAATGGAGGAGTTTGGCCTTGGAACCGTGATAGATGAAGTGCTTCCTTATGGTTGCATCATGGCAGGAAATTGGGAAGTCAACGCCCCATGGAAAAAAAGAAGAAGAAAATAGCAAACCCAAAACGATGGAGGTTCAAAACCTCCCTAAGCAACCCGTAAGACTTAGTAGTTTAAATTGAGAAAACAGTTTGGGTTATTTTAATTACAAAAACAGGTAGTTATACCCTGTTTTTGTAGTTTGTTTTTATTATTTTTGAGAAATACCTTATGGAAAATAAAATACGAGAGAATTGTTCCTAATTGATCGTGAGATTGTGAGTGGTTGTGGGGAGTGGAATGAAGAGGACGGATTAGGTTGATAGGGTTTATTTATGAATATTTTAGATAAAATTAACTTTATTATGTTATATGATTGATTTGATTAATTGGGAAAATTTAAGACCGTATAATTCTACACAAAATAAAAGTTTTGAGGAATTATGCTTTCAAATATGTATTGAAGAGTATCAATCAATGGGAACTTTCGTCCGGATTGATGATAGTGGCGGTGGTGATGGTGTAGAATATTATTTAGAGTTTCCGAATGGTGATATATGGGGTTGGCAATGTAAATTTTTTGGAAGATTTGATGAAAGTGGTAGAAAAGAGCAAATTAAAAAATCATTACAAACTGCTTATAATAGACACAATTCTAGATTAAAGAAATGGGTTTTATGTTCCAAAAACTCTATGACAAATGATGAAAAAAATTGGTTAGATGGTATTGGAAGTTTAGTACATAAAGGAAATAATGTATTACCAGATGATGCAGACATCAAAATTGATCATTGGGGGGATAGCATTTTATTACACTATTCAAGAAAGTATCCAAGTATTCATAAATTCTTTTTTACTGATAAAATTTTAGATGAGAATTGGTTTCAAGAAAAATTTGATTTGATATATAATTCAAATGTTATTAAAACAAAATATCTAGATAACCTGCACACAAAGGGGGATGTTGATGATTTTGTTACAAGACATATTGGAGGAAAAGAGTTAGTTATTATAATTGAAAAACAAGAGAGTGATATTGGTATTGAACATTTTCTAAAAGAGTATGATGCGAATATAAAAAGCATAAAAAACAATAAAAACAATTATGATTTTAATGAAATCTATGATGAAATAAAAGAATTTTTATTTTCAAATAATTATGATACAATAGTTCAAGACGGCGTAAATTTAATTAATGAAATCAAGGATTATTTATTATTAGACAATCATAAATTATCGGCAGCACTAGATTTGAAAATTGACAATTATAAAAATAGATTTAGAGATTTTTATGAATTATATATTGACTATAAAAATGTAGAAAAACTAAAATCTATTCACTGGGATAGTGAAGAATTAGAAATAACCACAGAAGCAAAAAATAAAATCAAAGAATGTAGAGAAACACTACTTGGTCCATATTTTACGATCCGTAATTATGATTATTATTTGACGATTTTTGAAGAACTTCGTTCTTTGAAAAATAATGAAATTCATATATCTGGTAATGCTTCAAAAGGTAAAACTCATATTTCAGTAAATATTGTTAAAGAACATTTAGAACGAAAAAAACCAGCAATATTTATTTTTGGTAAAAATTTAAAAACGGAATTGCCATTAAAAGTTCAATTAAGAGATATTCTAGATTTACCAACAGATTGGAGTTTTAGTGACTTTTTAAGTGTTTTAAATATTTCAGGAAGGGTAAATAATACAAAAGCAATTTTATTGATTGATGGATTAAATGAAGCAATATATTGGAAAAGCGTTTGGGGTGATAATTTAGAAGAACTCATTAATGAAATAAGAACAAAATTCCCAAACATTCTAATAATAACAACTTTTAGAACATCTTATAAAAGAGAGTTATTTTCTAAAGGTTATTTTAATTATTCAGAGTACTATGATTCAAAAGAAATACAAGTTCATGGATTTAGTCACTATAATGTAAACGAAGCAATTGATAAATATTTTAAGCATTACAATATAAAACTTGAAAATCATTCTGGAGCATTAAGTAGTTTTTCTGAGCCACTTTATTTAAAAATTTTTTGCGAAACAAAAAAAGGACTAACAGTATCTTTTCAAAATGAAGATTTGTTCGATGTTTTTGATGAATATCTAATAAAATGCAATCAAAATATTATTCTAAAATTAAATTATGAGTTGAAATTTAATAAGAAATTTTCAATAAATATTCTTGAAAAAATTTCTAGATTTTTATGGGATAATAGTAGTAGAGAAATAGATTTTGACTTTGCGATTAATAATATCATTACTCAAGAACAGTTGTTGATTTTTGAAAAAGAAGATCTTCTAATTTTTAGAGATTGGAACAATGTTGAGGTAATTACTTTTACATACGATTTATTAAGTGGATATTTAATAGCTAAAACGATAATTGATGAAATAAAGACAGTTGATGATATCAAAGTGTTATTGCTCTCAGAAAAATTTATAAATGAACTTTTACTTAGAGATACATTTCACCCATTATTTAATGATATTTTAAGATGTTTTTGTGTTTTAGCAATAAAAAGATTTGGCTTGGATTTCTATAAAATAGGTGAAAATAAAATACTTGACGAATATATTTTAAATTCAGTTTTTGAGGTTAATAGAAGTACAATTATAAAAAACAAAGATTTTGTTATTAGTATCATTTACGAAAATTTCAAAAACATCAAAAAACATAATTTAATTTATAACTTATTTGGAAATATTGATTTAGATAGTCAGCATCCATTAAATATACATTTACTATCTGATTTGCTTTTTGATATGAAAGTTTCCGATAGAGATTTAAGTTGGTCGGAATATAATAGAATGAATAATGGAAGTTATGATAAAGGTTATAAAGATTTCATAGACGCTTTTAAGATTGCTTGTGAGAGTAAGAAAGATTTAAAAACGGACAAAGTTCATTTAGCTGCTAAAAAAATTATGTGGTTTCTTACTTCAACCAATAGAGAGTTAAGAGATTTATCAACACGAGCGCTATATTATTATGGTAGAAAATGCCCAAATCAATTCCTTGAATTAGTTGAATATTCATTATCTATAAATGATCCGTATGTGTGGGAAAGAACTCTTGCATCGTTATATGGTGTTGTGTTAGCAAAGCACAATGATTTGAATGATACTAATTTTCAAGAGATTGTTTTTCCGTTAATTGTAAATAAATTATATGACTTAATTTTTAAGAAAGATGCTCCATTTTCGACTACTCACATTTTAGCCAGAGATTATGCTTCAAAATGTATTGAAATTGGAATTAAACACAAAAAAGGAACATTATCGCTTAAGGAAATTAAAAACACAAAAGCACCTTATAAATTTGGAGGAATTCGTAATCCTAAAGAATTCAATTCTTCAAAAGAAGAAGGCATTTCATCCGAACCTATCAGTATGGATTTCAGTAATTATACAATTGGTAGAATAGTTAAAAATGGTCATTCTTATTCAAATCCTCCACAGAAGAAAAAAGTACGCAGACAAATTTATTGGCGTGTTTTTAATCTTGGTTGGAATAAAGAACAATTTGATAAAGTGGATAATCGAATTAGAGAAGATAACTACCGCAGTTCACGTAGTGAGCAACCAAATATCGAAAGATATGGGAAGAAGTATTCTTGGATTGCTTATTTTGAGATTGCAGGATTGCAAAGTGATAAGAACTTACTTGATAATGACTGGGAAAGATTTCGACTATCTGATGCAGATATTGATCCAACTTTTCCAATAAAGCAAAAAAGCAAAAAGTTTATTCTGAAAGATTACCTTGGAGATAGAAACTTGTTATTAATTGACTGGTATAGAGATGGGGGAAAACCTGATGTAAATGAATATTTGCAAATTGAAAATCTGAAAAAAAACAATGGGAATTGGATTTGTTTAGATGGTTTTGTAGTTCAAGAAGACAAAAAAATTAATAGAGAAGTTTTTTATTTTATTAAAGGTTTACTGGTAAAAAATGATGATTACAAAGAAGTTGTAGAACATCTTAAAAAGATAGATTTTGGGAGAATGAATTTACCAGAAGTTAGGACTAATTATTATTCTTTTGCAGGTGAATTATATAGTGTTGACGACTCAACGGTAGAAAACTTATGCGAATTAAGATTTGAGATTAGCAGAAAAAAAGTAAAAGTTAAAAAAGGTGAGCCAGGTTATTATCATAAAGTATTTTTTGAGGATAATGAAATCAAACATTCATTTCCTAAGTTTGTCGAAATTGATAGAATAACTTCAAAGGAATACGAAGTATTATTACCAATAATGTCATATAATTGGGAAGGACACCATAGTGTGTTAAATGATGCTGGACATGAAACAATTGTTGCAAGAGAAATAGCAAATTATTTAAAATTGATTGATAAACCACAAACATTTAATCTTTTTGATGAAAGTGAAAATTTAGCATCACAAATCATTAGGTATCATAAAGATTACAATAACAACCATCATTTTGTTTATTTAAGAAAAGATTTATTAGATAAATTTCTTTTCGAAAATAATTATAAACTAGTTTGGGCAATATGGGGAGAAAGGCAAGTTAACTTTAAGGATTGGGATGGTCGCAAAAAATTCCATTCCGATAATGATATTTCAGATTTACAAATTTTTAATGAAGTTATTGAATACAAATATTAAATTTTAAAACATTTATTAAATCACCATCTAAGGCCTACACACCAAAAACCTACTCCTTTTCGAATTAATCTTAGGTAGTAAATCCTTTGGGCTAAATACGCCAAGCTCTAACATCACTATAAAAGGCGAGCATTATTTGCCGCGAATTGAGTTTTACGGGTAAAATTATAGGTAGTAAGAGGTGAAACAAAATACAATTTACAAATTAAAAAGTTACATAGAATTTAAAACAATGATGCAAAAAGAACAAAGAGTCGAGATTATTGATATGCTTAGAGGTTGGGCACTTTTAATAGTAGTTATTTCAAATTATTTATATTATGCTTACAGCCCAGAATGGACAATACATGGAGATGGAATTATAGCAACAGTAATAAATGGAGTAGCATCCATACTTTTTTCAGCTAAAGGATGGACTTTACTTTTTACTCTTTTTGGTTTTGGTTTTGGAGTCATTTATGCTAAAAAGCAGCAACAAACTTATTTTTTTCTGGTACGCCGCATGCTGGTTTTATTTGTATTCGCTTTTGTAAACAGTCTGTTTTATGATGGTGATATTTTGCGGGATTATGCTTTTTTAGGCTTACTGATGTTGTTTTTTATTTATTTCTCTGCTAAAAAATTATTGTATATAGCTGGTGTATTGTTTTTATTTGCGCCGTTTCTAGCAGCATACATAAATACAGTTGATACGGCATATGTTACAACGTTGATGACTAGTATTGCACCTTTACGATTTAGTACACAGTTGCTAGAGGTTTTTAAATATAATCTTTTGAATTCTTTTTATACTGAAGTTCTTAATTTGGCCTATTCTGTAACAGTACATTATATTATGTTTACGTGTATGATACTGGGATTGGCGATACAAAAGAGTAAGATTATGGAAACTTTATTTGAAAGGAAAAGTCAAATAAAAAAATCCTTATTTTTAGCAGTAAGTATGACTATCGTTTTATGGGGAATTTATATACTTTCTTCGATGTATAAATTACCTTATTTAAAGTATTTCTCATTTCATTATTGGATTGTTTTAACAACCATGCTTTCTACGAGTTTGTTAATTATATTGCTTTATACAAATCAAAAATTAAAAAAAACATTTAAAGCATTTTCATGGGTTGGCAGAATGACTTTTACGAATTACCTAACCCAAAATCTAATTGCTTTTTTCGTATTTCAGGGAGTTGGTTTAGGATTGTTTCATCATATGCCTTTCTATTTTTACTTTTTGTTTGCAATCGCTATTTATGTACTTCAAATCGGATTTAGCTATTGGTGGTTGAAAAATCATGTTTACGGACCTTTAGAATGGCTTTGGAGACAATTAAGTGATACAAAAAAATAATGTTTTTTTAAATAAATTTTAAATTATTCAATGACCATACAAGACCTCAAATCTCAAAATCTACTCCTTTTCGAAGTTATTTCGGGAAGTAAATCGTTTGAGTTAGCTACATCAATATCTTCAATAATCATTACATTATGTTTAAATACTTACTATTAGCACTTAGCTTTTTTTATTTAACTGTAGTTTCTGCTCAAAATTTTAAAGAAATTAATTCTCTTGAAGAAGCTGAGAATTTTATTAAACTGAATCCAAAAGCTAAAATTACAACTTTAGAGATTAGTAATGATAGTCTGGATTATTATCAAAATAGATTTCTAGAGAAAGATTTGATAGATAAAGATAGAATTGTAAAAACGCAATCTATTATTTCAATGAGAGTTAGTTATATTTATTTAGATGGCAGTAAATTAACCATTCAAGAGATTAATAAAAAAAGGGATGAGATTATCAAGTTATACCAAAAGGGTAAATCCTTTGGAGAATTAGCTACTAGTTACAATATGGATAGTAATCGTAACAAAGGTGACTTGGGATGGTTTAATGAAGGAGTCATGCATAAAACATTTGAAGATGCCATTAAAAATCATAGAAGGAACGATCTCTTTAAAGTTGATATCCCTGAAAGCAAATGGTATTATGTAATTTTGAAAACCTATGATGATTTACCTAAATCTATTTTTTATATTTTAAGTTTATCAGAATAAAACTATCTTAACAAAAAATAAATTCCAATTTAAATTTAAGCACAATTATTTACTCATGGCATCAGGGTTTTGGATTTTAGAAGATGGAAGAGGTTTTTCTAGACGATATAGTTGGATGGCTGAAATGTTAAAACGTATAGTTGAAGAATTACAGCATCTCAAAGGAGCTAATGACTTCTATGAATATTTGAGTTATATGGTTCCTAGTAATGATGATGAGCCCAATGGTCATGGAGGTTACATTAAAGCTTCAAATGGTGAAAGTTTTATGATTGATTTTGATTTAAGAGAATTCACACTTGAAAATCAGATTTTTTTTTGGAGAGCCACACAAATAGCACTTCGAAACTGTATCCTAATAAAAAATAGCGAAAATGAAGAATATATAGATTTATTAACCATTTTGATGGATATGAAAAAACGGATTGATAAAAAAGAAAATCCAGAATTATTAAATCACTTGATTTTGACTATTCCATATAGTGGCAAGAAATCTGGCCCAGGCTGGTAATAGTTAATTCAAAAAAATGAACATCCAAAACCTAAAATCCAAAAACCTAATCCTTTTCGAAGTCATTTCGGGAAGTAAACTATAACATTAAAACCTTTATATTTGCATAATAAAATTCATGCAACATGAACTACAAAATATCATTTCATGAAAGAGCCAAGATAAGCATGGAGCAAATATCCAAGCAGTCACCAGTTACCTTAAAGATGGCGAGAGAACAGGCACTTTGGCTGAAAAAGGAATCTACGTCAAAAAACAAGAAGAAATCTTAATTGAGCAATTTGCAACAACAAATTCAAATACGGATTTTGGATTAAATCTTTTAAAAAAAATTATGCTAAAATGTTTTTTTTTAAAAGACACACTTTTTGTATCAAGATAGTTAGGGAATTATTTTGATACATTATTTTTAGGAAGACAAAGGAATTAAGGATATTTCACTTCAATTTTCAAATAGAGATGGTGAAAAATGGATGCAGCTTATAAAAAAGTCTCCAATTTTATCAATTGGAGACTTTTAAAATAGTTAAGAAGTGGTTCAGCAATTCAAGATTCTAAAATATCCACGCTATTAAATATTAAATTATCTGCAATACTTTTTAACTAAATTACATATCTGTAGAGCAATACAATAGCTCCGCTTCTTCGCAAGACATAGTTGATAAAACAATAACTTTCGTTCCGTCTTGACAAGGACAAATGATGTGCTCATCGTCTCCTCCTTTAATTTTTTTTTGTTCTTCTCTTGTTAGCATCTGAACATTTTCCAAGTTTAAAATTTTTTTTATCATAATATTTAAAAGTTAGTGTTTAAATTCAGTTAATTAACTTAAATTCAGTTGTTTAAAATTAAAATAATAATTTTATAATTTTTCATTTTTTGGCTTAAAATTAACAATTAATAATATCTTATTTAATAAGATGTATTGAGCACACAATATAAGCATGTAGTAATATTTTAACTTTGTTTACATAAATACCGATATGTATTACGGATTTGACCTAGGATTTGCACTAGAAATCTATCGCAACTCAATTATTGCATCATTTTTATATTTTTAGCGTAACTCATGGAATCAATTTCATTTGTTTTTATTAATAAAAAAAAATAAAAAAATACTAGAGCCTATTTACTAAAAATAAAATTCGAAATCGTAACTTTTTTGACACATTCTGGTACTAGAAAAACTTTATATTTGTGTCAATTAAAGATAGCAGCTACCAAAAAATGATAATCATTCAAGATCTAAAATCTCAAAACCTCATCCTTTTCGAAGTTGTTTTAGATAATAAATCGATATAAGCTTAAACGAATATATGACAGACCGTCAACTAGAACTTTGGAATGCAATTAAAAGATTCGAATTAGATGAACCTGAGGTTTCACTCAATTTTACGGATCGACTAGCAAGAGAAAATGGTTGGACTATAGAATATTCGCTTCGCGCGATAGTAGAGTATAAAAAATTTATTTTTCTTTTGACTATTTCCAATCATCCGCTAACGCCGTCGGACCAAGTAGATCAGGTATGGCATTTGCATTTGCTGTACACGCAATCCTACTGGGAAGATCTTTGCGAGAATATCCTTCAAAGAAAAATTCATCATGGTCCTACTAAAGGTGGTACTAGTGAACAGGATAAATTTACCGATTGGTATGAAAAAACAAAGGAATTGTATCAGGAAACATTTAAGGTAGTAGCTCCAACAGATATTTGGCCATCAAGTGAAGTTAGATTTTCTGAAATTGAATTTCAAAGAGTAAATTTGAAACATAATTGGATAATTAAAAAACTTTTTTCATGAAATACCTATCTCAATTAACTCCAGCAGAAGTATTATTACTCACTAAGGATGGCGTAACTCATAGAGAATTATTAAAGCTTACTTTTATTGATTTACTATTAAAACAAGTTTTAAAAACCTTTGAAGTAGAACGGCAACCTCATCCTAAGGATAAAATTAGAGTTTATACCTATGTTGATATTGGTAAAAACTTTGAAACCTATACCTCTCATAATCATGAAAGAGTATTTCTGTCTCCTTTTTCTACAGATCATTCTACTGAAATTTTGTTTGCTAATTTAGTAAAAATAGCGTATCAAAAGTCAAGAACTGTGCAGGAATATAAAGAAGATGTAGCAAAAACACCAACTTTGAAAAGATGCTTTTCTCAAAATTTTCTCCAAAAAATATTTTACCATTATAGTACTACAGAATATGGCAAGGAATTAAAAAAAGAAGTTAAAGAAGAAATTTTAAATCAAGGGAATAAACTTGCTGATTTGACTACTATTGAAGGTCATACAGCGGTTGAGCTGATAAAAGAAATTGGAGCTAATATATTTCTATTAACAAACGTTGACAGTGAATTGTTGAGTCAAATAGATAAGGACTTTGGAAACCTAATCAATCAAGATAAAAACAGTAACACTGGAGGAGGTTGTAGTAGTTGGAGTTTTGATGATTATTCTACTAGTTTTGACAGTAGTTGTGGGGGACATGGTTGTAGTGGTGGAGGTTCAGGTTGTGGTAGCGGTTGTTCTGGCTGTGGAGGTTGCGGAGGAGATTGAAACATACGAGTTTTCAACCGTACTGAACTACTGGATAAAAAGCGGGAAACAAAGAATATGATGACATACTAGAAATGGCAGAATAATTTAATTGCTTCAATCGAAAATCATTATAAAACATCGACTTTGCCCGAAAAACCAGATGAGGCAAAAGCCATTCAGACTTTGATTGAAATTAGAGAAGCATTGTACCAATAAAAAAGCGCTTTTTGAAACCTTAAAATATCCTTTGGTGTAAATAAGTTGATTATTAGCCTTGTTTGATTATTTTAATTTTGATAATATCACTGGAAAAATCTGAATATTAATACTGTAATGGATAGGCAAACAACAAACAAATACCTTTTTGAACCGGAATAATTTTGAAAATTCCGTTAATACTTTCCATTCGCAAAGACATATTGGTCATACCATTTCCTTTTTCAAAAGAATCTGGTAATCCAATGCCATCATCGGTAATTGTAATTTTAAAATAAGCTTCAGTTTGTTCAAATTGAATATGGAGGCTATTGGCCTGGCTGTGTTTGTAGACATTGTGAACCGCCTCTTTAACGGCTAAAAAAAGATTACGTCTTGTTTTTACCGATAAATTGGTTTCTGGCTCAATTCCATTGGCGTCTAGTTGCAACGTAATAGCTGTTTTATCCAAAAAGCGTTTCACATTCAAACTGGTGTGTTCTATAAAATTACCAATCGTATCATTTTGTGAATTCAAACTCCATAAAATTTCCCTCATGGCGAGATTCATATCTTGAGAAGTAGTTATAATCGCTTCAAGGTCTTTTGTATACCTTTCGTCTGGCATTTTATATTTCAAAAACTCAGCTTGAAGTTTTATAGCCGAAATTCCCGCACCTAAATCGTCATGCATGTCTTGTGAAATACGCTCTCTTTCTAACTGAATGGCTTTTTGGCGTTCCAATTCTTTCTTCAACAATTGATTTTTAAATTCGCTTTCCCGTATTTGATCTTCTTGCTGCTGAATCAATTGCTTTTTGTTATAAATAAACACCACCAAAATAATAAAACACACCAAAAGCAACATCAAAATGATGGCGATAGTATAAGTGAGTTTTATTTCATGTGGTAGCTCTTTCATATTTTCGATTTCTTTGCAATGGTTTCATATTGTACGAGAGCATAATAAAACAAAGCGTACATCACAAGATTTACTACAGAGCTTATGGATCTTAGAATGGTTAAGAAACCCTGATCTTCTTTTTCGAATAAATACATTGGGGTAAATCTAAAAATGATATACGTACTCCAAAAAAGCAAAGCAGTTGCCATCCAGAAATTAGGATCGCTTGTAATTTTACCCTGAACAGGAAGTTTTAATTTTTGCAAAAACCAGAGGATAGCGCTGAAAATGTAAAACAACGCAACTAAAATTCCTAGTTGAGGTAAAAATTGTTGACTATTAAAATCTACAAACAAGAAAATATAGAGTAATAAAAAGATAGAAACCGCAACTCCAATGCTTCGATACACTCCAACATAAATTCTTGAAAAATACATTCCAAAAAAGAGGATGCAAAATATGGCGTAGCTATTGAAATATACTGCAAAATCAAATTGCTTCAAATGCGTTTTAATGATTCCGAAGATTTCCAAACCTAGTGTAATAACTAAATAAAGCACCAAAAAGTTTTGAGCTTTAAGTGAATACTTAAAACCCAAAACGATGGCTTTGCTTGTTGTTATAGTCAAACAACTCAAGTACAAAAGTAGTAATCCTTCCATACTTTAAGGATAAACGGTACCGAAGTCGTAACCAATGCTGACATCGCTGGTATCTGTATTTTTTTCAATATGATTCGAAACTTCTTCTATAGGATCCTGAACCTCTTCTAATAGAGTATGAACACTTATACCTATTCGGTCATTCATTTCGGGATTTATACGATCATAATCTTTAAAAACAAATTGATTGAACATAATCCCTTTTATAACAAAAACATTGGATAATAAATTTTTTATTATATATCTAAGTACATTATCAATATCAAATTTTACATATTCCGTATTCATCTTTTTAGTGTGTACATTTACATTTAATAAAGTAGTTGTATTAAATCTAGTCTTATAATCTTTAAAAGCATTTCTTTTAGTTTCTACTAATTGATTATTATTAATAGTCCAAAAGAATTCTAAATCATTGTCGACCGTTCCATTTTCTTGGACTCCATCTTTGCAAAAGGATAAACCAATATTTACCCCTAAATCATCCTCAATTAAATGAACTTTTAAATATTTAGCACCATTTTTAAAAGCTTCAAATATTACATTTTTGAAACTCTCAGTTTCTACAATAATTTTATTTCTGATTTCAACATTTTTCTTGAGTTCTTCAAACGCTTTATCATATTTAATCTGATCCTTTCTATATATTTGTTTTTCAAAATACATTTTCTCTAAAAAATTAAATAATTTTTCTAATTCTTCAAATTCCATAATTGCTAGTTTTTGTTGTTAAATTTATTAATTGCTTCAATTTTGTTGCTTACCTGTAATTTTCTATAAATGTTGCCAATGTGTTTTTTAATGGTGTCAATAGTGACATTTTTTTTGTCGGCAATTTCTTTATATAGAAGTCCATGAGCCAGTAATTCCAGCACTTCTTTTTCGGTTACCGTTAATAAGGATAGCGTTTGCACTTGTACTTTTGATTCTTGAAAATGTTGTAAAACACGCTTGGCAATCGCAAAACTCATAGGCGCACCTCCGTTATAAGCTTCCTGAATCGCCTGAATGATTTTGTCCAAAGGATCTCCTTTTACCAGATAACCACTCGCACCAGCGCGCAATGCCGAAAAGATTTTTTCGTCATTCTCAAAACTGGTACACATCACGAAAGTAGTGCCTGGCATTAATTCTGTTAGTTTAAAAACAATATCAATTCCTGATACATCCTGTAGCTGAATATCCATCAAAACCACGTCTGGCTCTATGGCTTCTAATTTTTGTAAGGCATTTTTTCCGTTAAAAAACTGAGCTACACATTCCATATCGTTATGAAAGTCGATGATGTTTTTCAACGCCTGACTATAGTTCTTATCATCTTCTACTATGGCAACTCTTATTTTCATGGCGTTACATTTTCTTTTACAAAGTTGTGCAATAAGCTCATTGTGCGCAATTACCCTTTTGGGTGATATTAGAAATTAACGCCAAAGACAGATTATATTATTAAATAAACTTACAAAAAAAAATGTACGAAACACAAAAAATAAAATATCACCCAAAAGGGTAATGGTTTGGTATACAGTCTAATAAATACATTTGAAATCTAACTAAAAACATAGAAATCATGAAAACAACAGTATTTATTTTTTATTTTTTATTCTTTGGATTTATTGGCTATAGCCAGGTGAAAACAAAGGTTGTGACGGTGGATTTGAGTAAACCACATGAAAATAGTATTAAGATTTGTGAAAATTTGAAATGTGAAAATTATGACAATTGCAAAAGCAATTGGCTTTCTATAAAATCTAAAGATATGGTTTCTATTAAATTAGTAAATGGAAATCCATTGAAGTACAACTATAAAATTGATACCAAAAGTATTTCTTTTTTTAATGATCCAAATGAAACGGCTGAAAAACTAAAAACTGATGCACAGGCAAATGCATTGAAGGCTGAAAAATTGAAGGCTGGAACTACTACAGCAAAAAAGGCAATGAAAGACATTATAAATAAGAATGTAGAATTAATCCAAAAAATCAACAATTTAGACATTGAAATAGAAAGTTTATATAAGGTTTTAAAACAAAAAAACATTCTAGTTGAAACTGATTATGCATCAAGAGAAGAATTCCTAGAAGACGCAAAAGAACAGTTGAAAAAAAGTTATGAATTAATAAATGATTTAGAACAGTTTAGTGATAATGAGTTATATAAAACCGTTAAAAATAGTGTAATTGAAACAAAAGCAAAAGCCGAAAAAAGCATTGATTCCATTATTGAAAAATTCTACAGTATTAATTTGGAAGTCTATACGCCGCCGTTAGATGTTCAAGGCAAAAATATTGATGTTGTAGAATTTAAACTAAGACGTTTTGATAAAGCAACCAAAGAAGAAGAGTTGGATTTTGCACCAACTCCTTACAATATCTGGATAACAGGTGGTTTAAAAATTGATCTTAGCGCTGGACTATTCTTTACGTCGCTTTATGACGCAGAATATGACAAAAGAGACGATCCTGCAATTTCTGACAATAAAATCATAACTCTAAAAAATAGTGGAGACTACGACTTAGCATTTGGTTCTACAATCAATACCTATGTTCGCATGAATTCCTGGATTGTTCCAACACTTAATTTTGGTGCAGTACTAACTAAAAACGAAAAATTGCAAGTGCTTGTAGGTTTTGGAGCCATACTAGGCAAGCAAGAACGTATCATTTTTTCAGCTGGACTTGCTATGGGAAAAGTCGATAGAATTGCTGACGGGTATCAAGTAGGCAGTTCTTATAACTTAGGCGACGCTGGAACTATACCTACACAAAGTCAATTCAAATTCGGACATTTTTTTGGAATTACATACAATCTATCTAAAGTAAAGAAAATAAGTCTGGATAAAGGAATCGAAGAGAATTAGATACAATAAATAATCATTTGCTAATAAAAAACAGCTAAATAGGTTGTTGTGATTTAAGTATTCAAAATCAACACCAGCAATTTTCATCCATTAACATCCATTTTTTATGAAAACAACAGTAGCACTTTACGCACTACTTATAGTTGCAATTGTATTTACAAGCTGCAAGAGTTATGAAGAGATAACAAAAAAACCAGAACGCCTCTCCGATGATGTGGAACTTCCATCATACGAGAGCGATATTGCACTTGCTTTAAAAGTCGACTTATCTACGCTAGAAAACAAATTAAATGATGCATTAAAAAATGGATATAGTAATTCTGATGAAGGCACATTTCAATATAGATCCTGGATAAAAACAAAAGATCCACTCTATAATCCAAATAAGTTAATAAAGACGAAAGATCCTTTTTATCATCCAAACGAGTGGTTTAAAACGAAAGACCCTTTATATCACCCACACAAATGGCAGAAGAAATTTGGAGTTAAATTTAAATGCCCTTTCTATCACCCAAATGAATGGTTTAAAACCAAAGATCCATTGTACCATCCTAATGAATGGATAGAAACAAATAATCCTTTATATCATCCAAACGAGTGGATAGAAACAAAAGGTCCAGCAGTAGCGGTAGGGTATAAATATGATGTTGATTTGAAGCTGAAAGAAAAAGAAAAAATCACATTATCCTATGTTGATGATAATACTTTAAGAATAGCTGTTCCTATTTCATTCAAAGGAACTGTTGGTTTAACGGGAAACGCCGCGTCGACCTTATCCTTGAATAAAAAGAATTTTGATGGGGAAATCCAATTTCTAGTAAATACAAGCTTTTCAATCACGCCAGAATGGTGTCCAAAGATTGGATTGGTTGTAACACATTCTTGGATATCAAATCCACAGATTGAGATTATGGATAATATTAATATTTCCTTGACTGGATTGACAGACAAATATTTAAAAGAAATTGAAAAAGATGTAAGCAATATTATAAGTAAGCAAGTCAAATGTGAAATGATTAGAGACATTGTCCAAGAAAGATGGAAATATTATGGGATTAGTTTGCCAGAGCTAGCCAATGGTAAGCAATATCAATTGAATATTAATCCTTCAAAAGCAGCTTTGTCTGGTCTAAAAGTGTATAAAGACACTTTAGGCTTATATGTTGGAATAAAAGGGAATATTAGTTTCAATGATAATATTGTCAACACTACAAGTTCTCTCCCCATATTAGAAGAACAGACTGAAACAACAAGTAAGGTTAAGGCCTTTCTCCCATTACTAATTAAATATGATGATATTGAGCATACTGCAAACCAATATTTAAAAGATAATGATGTAGTTTTAAAACCAGATATCATTCTAAAAAAGAAAGCAAAAATTAAATTAATTGAAATGAATTGCTATCCAAACGGAGACGAAATGGTGGTAGGTGTAAAAATAAAAGCCAAACTACCAGGCAACCTATTTCCGGTTTCAGGATGGGTATATCTGCTAGGCAAACCCGTTATTACTGATAATAAGAAATTTGAACTACAGAACATAGACTTTAGTATGACAGTAGATAATAAATTTTATCCCGCAATAGCAACCTTGTTTAAACCTTTACTAATTGATGAAATTAAAAAGCAAACCACTCGTGATTTGACTGATAGCATCGCCAGCATTAAGAAAAAATTACTTGAAAAAGCCAAATCATTCCAACATAATGATCTTGGATTCTCCATTCAGGATATTGATTTAGGAATTGACAATATCATATTAGACAAAGACGAAATCGCCATAATAACAGAATTCAATTCTAAGTTTACTATATTTTTACAAACAAAATGAATAGATAATAAATTTATCAAATAAAAAACCCAACAATCTCTTATTACAAGAAGTTGTTGGGTTTTATTTGTGACCACGGTGGGATTTGAACCCACACGCCCTTACGAGCACCACCCCCTCAAGATGGCAAGTCTACCGTTTCTCCACGTGGCCTAAAAAAATAAAAGGCCAAGTAATAAATTACTCGACCTTTTGTGACCCGACTGGGGCTCGAACCCAGGACCCCATCATTAAAAGTGATGTGCTCTACCAACTGAGCTATCGAGTCAATGCTTTCAAGAAAATTATGTGTTGATCACTAAAATTGTGACCCGACTGGGGCTCGAACCCAGGACCCCATCATTAAAAGTGATGTGCTCTACCAACTGAGCTATCGAGTCATATTCTTTCCTTGAATGCGGGTGCAAATATAAGAACTAATTTCGGATAATTGCAAGCATTTTTATTATAAATTTGTCTTTTTTAAAGAAAAAAACTCAACCCCTTAATTTGTAAGGTTTTATTAAGATGAAAAAAATCATATTATTAGGTTATATGGGCTGCGGGAAGTCCACTATTGCAAATATATTGTCCAAAAGTATTCAAGTCCCTTTCGTAGATTTGGATGAAATGATCGAAAAAAAACTCAATTTATCTATAAATGCTATTTTTGAAAAGCATGGGGAAATCTATTTTCGCAAAATAGAACACGAAGTTTTTGCCGATTTGATGCAATTAACAGAGGAAATGATCATCGGTTTGGGCGGAGGAACGCCTTGTTATGCCAATAATCATGAATTTTTTAAAGGGGAAAACGTTTTTTCGATCTATTTAAAAGCTTCGATCGAGACTTTATTTCAAAGATTGCATCAAAATAAAAGCAAAAGACCGCTTATTGCGAGTAAAAACGAAGAGGAGATGAGAGAGTTTATCGCAAAACACTTGTTCGATAGAAGCTTTTATTACAATCAAGCACAATATAAAGTAGTGGTTGATGAAAAATCTATCGAACAAACGGTTGCTGATATTATTGCTTTGTTAGCTTAAGTAAGCGTAATTGTCGCCGTTTTCGTCAAGCACAACTTGTACATGCTCAAAAAGTGACGTAGAAAGTGAAATACCTTTGAAATCGGCTTTTACAGGGTACTTTTTGTGATTTCGATCCACCAAGACTGCTGTTTTAAATTTTTTCAGTGGTACGTCTATAAAGTGTTTCACAGCATATATTAAAGTAGTGCCTGAATTTAATACATCATCAACAAGTACTAAACCTTTATTGGTGTATTGTTCTTGGGTTATTGAGGTATGAATAGGGGACTGCGGATGTTGTTTGTTAATTTGTACCTCGCAAAGCGTAACCTTTAGTGGCGATATAGTTTCTAAAACTGCTGCTATTTTTTTGGCAAAAGTAAAACCGTTGCTTGCAATTCCAGCAATGACAATTTCTTGTTCATCTACAAAGGTTTCGTAGATTTGATAGGCAATTCGTTTTATTTTATGTTCAATTTCTTGATTGTTCAAGATGATATTTTTGCTCATTATTTTAAATCTTAAGGTTGACAATGTATAAGTATTGTTTTAGGGATTACGCAATGCTTGAGTTTTGTTTGGTAGGATTACGTTAATCTTCGTCGTCTGTTTCAATTTCGTTACCAAATTCATCAATATCACGGCGGTCTTTTTTAGTTGGTCTTCCGGTTCCGTTTTTTCGGTAATGCTCTTTTGATAATTTCAAAAGTTCAAGGTGTTGGTACACTTCGGCGGGAGTATCGTTTCTGCGGTACATATCTACTAATTTTGCACCTACGCGGTTTTCGGGCACATCAAGCACCGTAATGATTTGCGTGATTTGATCTTTTCTAAAGGTGATTTTATCAGTAGGGAAAACTTCCTTTGAGGGTTTGGCTACTTGTCCGTTAACGGTTACGTGATTCTTTTTACAGGCTTCGGTAACCATGTTTCTGGTTTTATAATACCGGACACACCATAAATATTTATCTATTCTCATAAAATTTCTAAAATCGGAGTTAAATAGTTTACAAAAATCAATCAATATTGTATCTTGCGCACTTAAAAATTAGCAATAATGAACAAATTTAAGTATTATTTTTTTCTATTAATTACAACTGTGTCTTTATTTTCATGTTCAAAAGATGAAGTTGCCGCTCTTACACCGCCAAGAGAATATGCAGTTCAGTATGCTACTGATATTGCGGATATTGAAGAGTATTTAAAAACATATTATATAGAGGATACAAACCCTGATGTGGTTACCAAAATCTCAAAAATTCCTACTGGAGGCAATCAGCCATCTATTTGGTCTTATTTAAACAGTTCCACTTTCCCAAAATTACTAAGCAGAGACGTACTTAGAAATGGTGTAACTTATAAGTTGTATTATGTTGTTTTAAGAGCAGGAACTGGGGTTTCACCTACCAATACTGATGGTGTTTTAACTGCTTATAGAGGAGAGTATTTATCTCGAACTAAAGTAGCTGAGGTAAATACACTTGGGGCGACTTTCTTTGAGGAATCAAATAATCCACAAACTTTCTTTAACTTATCATCGACAATTGCAGGTTGGGGACAGTCGTTTCCAGAGTTTAAAACTGGAACTTATACGTCAAATCCTGACGGTACTGTTTCATACAGTGATTTTGGAGCTGGAATTCTTTTTATTCCTTCAGGTTTAGGTTACTATGCACAAGGACAAAATAGTATTCCTGCTTATGCTCCGTTAGTGTTTAGTATTAAATTGTATGAAATTAATAGAATAGATTCTGATAACGACGGGATTGCTGATTATCTTGAGGATTTAGATGGTAATAGATATATGACTAATTATAGTAATACTACAACGTATCCAACACCACCTGCAGATGCTATTCGTTATGCAGATGATACTGATAAAGATGGCATACCAAATTTTCAAGACACAGATGACGATGGGGATGGAGTAAGCACACGAACTGAAATTACAGTTAACGGTAAGCTAATTCCATTTGCAGACATACCAAGCTGTGATGGTAATACAATCAATCCAGCAAGAATAAAAAGACATTTAGTTAAATGTAACTAGAAAATAAAAGACATAAAAAAAACCAGACCGCCGTGGCGGTCTGGTTTTTTTATGGAATAAATCGAAAAGATTATTTTCTTTTCATTACTCTTTCTACTGCTTCGATAATAGCTTGATTGTTCAGTTTGTATTTTTCCATTAATTGCTCAGGAGTTCCTGATTCACCAAAACTGTCATTTACCGCAACAAATTCTTGTGGAGCAGGACTGTTTAAAGCTAAGACTCTCGAGATGCTTTCGCCAAGACCACCTAAAATGTTATGCTCTTCAGCGGTAACAATACATTTGGTTTTTGCCAATGATTTCAATATCGCTTCTTCATCTAATGGTTTGATCGTGTGGATATTGATTACTTCTGCAGAGATTCCTTGTTGTTCTAAGGTTTCGGCAGCTTGTAAAGCTTCCCAAACTAAATGTCCGGTAGCTATAATTGTAACATCAGATCCCTCCGTTAAAACAATGGCTTTCCCAATTTCGAACGGTTCGTCAGCTGGCATAAAGTTAGGCACAACTGGACGACCAAAACGCAAATATGCAGGTCCGTTATGATCTGCTAAAGCTAAAGTAGCCGCTTTGGTTTGGTTGTAATCACAAGTGTTAATTACAGTCATTCCTGGAAGCATTTTCATTAATCCGATATCTTCTAGGATTTGGTGTGTTGCACCATCTTCTCCTAAAGTTAATCCAGCGTGAGAAGCACAAATTTTTACATTTTTCTCAGAGTATGCTACTGATTGACGAATTTGATCGTACACTCTTCCTGTAGAAAAGTTAGCAAACGTTCCAGTAAAAGGAATTTTTCCTCCTATAGTTAACCCTGCTGCTATACCGATCATGTTAGCCTCTGCAATTCCAATTTGGAAAAAACGTTCTGGATGGTTTTTCTTAAAATCATCAAATTTTAAAGAACCAATTAAATCGGCACAAAGTGCCACTACATTTTCGTTTTTTTGACCTAGTTCAGTCATTCCCGCTCCAAAACCTGAGCGCGTATCTTTACTTCCTGTGTTTGTGTATTTTTTCATTGTCTATTATGGATTTTTAGCAGTATTCACTGAATACTAATTTCTGGCAACTGAATACTCTCTAGTAATCACCTAAAGTTTCTAGATTTTGACTCAATGCAGTAGCCAATTGATCGTTATTAGGCGCTTTACCATGCCATGCATGACTGTACATCATAAAATCGACACCGTTACCCATTTCTGTGTGTAACAATACGCAAACTGGTTTTCCTTTTCCGGTTCTTGATTTAGCATCGTTCATACCAGCAATGATCGCTTCGATATCGTTTCCTTTTTCAATTTCTAAAACATCCCAATCAAAAGCTTCAAATTTAGCACGGATACTTCCCATAGCTAAAACCTCGTCAGTAGTTCCATCAATTTGTTTTCCGTTCAAATCGATCGTTGCAATTAAATTATCTACTTTTTTAGCAGATGCATACATGATGGCTTCCCAGTTTTGACCTTCTTGTAATTCACCATCACCGTGAAGGGTGTAGATGATGTGGTTGTCACCATTCAATTTTTTAGCTTGAGCAGCACCAATCCCAACAGATAATCCTTGACCTAAAGAACCAGATGCAATACGAACACCAGGAAGATGGTCGTGTGTAGTTGGGTGACCTTGTAATCTAGAATTGATCAAACGGAAAGTAGCTAATTCAGCAACTGGAAAATAACCACTTCGTGCCAATACACTGTACAATACAGGTGAAATATGACCATTAGAAAGAAAGAAAAGATCTTCACCTATTCCGTCCATTTCAAAACCTTCTTTGCGATCCATTATGTTTTGATACAATACGACAAGAAATTCAGCACAACCTAAAGAACCACCTGGGTGTCCTGAGTTGACTGCGTGTACCATTCGAAGAATATCTCTTCTAACTTGGATTGTTAAATCCTTTAATTGTTGTGTGTTTGGTTTCATTTGTGTGTTAAATTAGACTCGGCAAATATAATCAGATATTTTGATTAATATCAGGTTCCATTTTTAGATTTATCATTAGTTATAAATGGTATCGTAGTTTTGTTGACCATAATTTTTTTAGTAGTACTGAGGTATTTAGTATCTTGCCACTATGTTTGACCAATTGTTTAAGAGTTTTCAAGAAAAAGTAACACTAACTCCCGCTGAAATGGAGTTGTGTAAATCGTTTTTTATTCCAAAAAAATTACGCAAAAAACAAGTCTTGCTTCAGGAAGGAGACGTGTGTATCTATAATGCTTTTGTTGAAAAAGGAATTCTTCGCTCTTATTTTTTGGATGAAAAAGGAAACGAACACACGGTACAATTTGCAATCGAAGGCTGGTGGATTACAGATTTGTCTAGTTTTCTCACCAACAGTCATTCCATTTACACCATCGAAGCCCTTGAGGATTCAGAGTTACTGTTGTTAACCACGGAGGCCAGAGAAGCCTTGATGAATCAAATCCCCATGTTTGAGCGGTACCAACGCTTGCTGTTGCAAAACGCCTACATTGCCAATCAAGCCAGAATCAATTCTACACTAACTGCAACTGCCGAGGAAAAGTATCTTAAATTAGGAGAAGCCTATCCTGGAATTGTACAACGTGTACCCCAACACATGCTGGCTTCGTACCTTGGATTTACTGCTGAAACCCTTAGTAGAATTCGAAAACAATTGCGCAAAAAGGAATAAATAATTGATCTACATCAATAGAATTTCTTGCTCTACATCAAGTAATGTTACTTTCTTACTGCCGTAAATTTGTATCGTAGATAAAAAACAATGTCACCAAGAAAAATAGTTGCAGTATTAGGCGTATCAGAAATACATAGTGTTCTTGTGGCGAAGCAAATTGCCAAAACAAATGCTGTTTTGCTGTTTGATCGTGATATTGAGGTGTTGAATAGCGTTTTTTCTGAAATTCAGACAGCGCATCCCAATGCCAATGTAGAAATGATGATTTGTCCCACTAATGCTAGTTGGGAGGCTGATATAATTGTACTTTCAAATGATTCGGTTATTGATGGTAATAGTATCAATAAAATCAGAAATGTAGCGACTGGAAAGTTGATCCTTTTTTTTGAAAACGCTTTTAGCACTGATGTTGAAAGACATTCTTCTAATAAAGTACAAGCTTTATTTCCATTTTCGAAAGTTGTACATATTTGCGAATCAAAAGCTAATCCAGGCGATTCTTTTGACATAAGCGGAAACAATCAGGAAGCGGTGCAGACTGTTTTTACTCTACTCACAAGCATTGGATTGAAAGCCAGTGCACAAAAAATTAAACTAAATAAAAAAAATCAAATGAGTAAATCAATTTTATTTCAGCCCTACACTTTAGGAAACAGTATTTTAAAAAATCGAATGGTTATGGCTCCTATGACACGAAGCCGTTCAAATAACGAAGGAAACGTTCCTACAGCACTTACGGCAGAATATTATGCACAAAGAGCAACAGCAGGTTTAATTGTATCTGAGGGAACTTTTGTGAGTACCAAAGCAGTAGGTTTTATTAATGTACCAGGAATTTATAGTGAAGCGCAAACCGAAGGGTGGAAGCTGGTTACAAAAGCTGTACATGAAAAAGGAGGGACGATATTTGCACAATTGTGGCATACGGGTCGCTTATCACATCCTGATTTACATAACGGTGAATTGCCGCATGCACCATCAGCTCTGAATCCTTTTGCGCAAGCATATACAAAAGATGGTTTTCAAGATACCGTAGTGCCAAAAGAAATGACAATTGAAGACATCAAACAAACTGTTTTAGATTTCAAAAACGGAGCTAAAAATGCTATCGCTGCAGGATTTGATGGTGTTGAATTGCATGCTGCCAACGGTTATTTATTGCAACAGTTTTTTAATGGGTATTCGAATCATCGTACCGATGAATATGGAGGTTCTATTAAAAACAAATCCCGAATTTTATTTGAGATTCTAGATGCTTTGAAAGAAGTTATCGACTATTCAAAAGTGGGAGTGCGTTTGAATCCTTCCTTGCACAATGCACAAGGAATGATGCTTGATGAAGCAACAATTCCTACCTACGAATACATTACCACAAAGCTGAATGATTACGGATTAGCGTATGTTCATTTAACAGAGCCTTTTACCGATGTATCTGAAGTACCTTTTGCAGTAACTGAAGTAGCCAAACATTTCAGACCGTTTTACAAAGGAACTTTGATTATTAACAAAGGTTTCAATAAGGAAACAGGTATTAAAGTGCTGGAAGATGGTGACGCTGATTTGGTAGCTTATGGCGTTCCTTTTATTGCCAATCCTGATTTGGTAGCTCGTTATGAAACCGATGCGCCTTTGAACACACCTGATCCAACTACATTTTACACCGATACAGTAAAAGGATATACCGATTATCCAGCTTTGAATGAGTAAGTCCTTTTATTATTGAAAATTTGATTGAGACGTTTCAATATAGTACAAGAAAGCCCGCAAATAGCGGGCTTTTTGTATTGTATAATTTCAATTGAAAGTAATGATCTTGTTAGTTGTTACTCAGCTTGTGCTTGTAAATAATTTACATCCAGCCAAGAACCGCCGTTATAACATTCAATTCCGTGTGCAGTAAGGAAAACTTGTGCTTGTCCACTTCTGTTTCCAGAGGCACAAAATAGTACTAACGGTGCTTTGAGTTCTTGGATTTCCTGTATTCTATGTGGTATTTCTTGGAGCGGGATGTTGAGAGATCCAGCAACATGACCTCCAGTAAATTCTGCATAAGAGCGCACATCAATTAAGGTTCCTCTTTTTTCTTTTATAATTTGAGCTATTTCCATTGGGATTATCTTTGTTTCGAATCTAAAATTTATTGGCACAAAAATAAAAATAAAGCTTTATAGGTAACATTTTATTCAGAAAGAAAAGTAGCGTTTGAAATTTCTAAATACTACTAAAGATATTAATTCTGTTGCTAATTTTTTTGATAACATAAGACTAAACTTTTGCAAATTCATCGCATTTTTCTACAGCATTCAAAAATATACTTGTTTAAAACCAGGAAATGCTCAAAGACTATTTAGAGACCATAAGACTTTGTTAAATACAACTTTATTAAAAATAGATGGGCTACCTTTATAAGAATGCTAATAATCAGTAAAGTACAGCTGAAATAAAAGGTGTTATAACTAAAATAAATAATCATGTCACAGAACAGTAAAAAGCAATTTGGAGTTTGGATGGATTCCCATCACGCTACCATTGTAGGAAGAGAAAATGTAGATTCCGGAGATTTTTTAATACTAGGTCATGAAACCGTTGACGGACAAGGCTACAATACAAGTGAAAATGCCGCTAACAATGCTGAGAGAGATCAGCTGAGAAAACTTTTTAAAAGTATTACTGCTCACATGCAAAACGTAGATGAATTGCACGTAACAGGAACAGGAACTGCTCAGGAGCAATTTATAAATTATTTGAGTGAAATACCTCAGTATAAGAATGTAGTAGCTGCAGAAAGTACTTCGAATAAAATGACAGATCAAAGTTTAGTTGAGTACGTGACAACGCAGTTCAATTAATTTAAATGTTTTTAATTTGAAACTCATTGGGTTCATCAGAAGCTTCTTAAAAACGGTTCGTATCTTTGATATGGACCGTTTTTTTTGGATTTTAATCTACCGAAAGGGAAAATGATTCTGAATTTAAAGCCCTAATTTTAGAGACTTGGTAATGGATACGATTTTTTTAAATAGTATATTCGTAAAAAAAAATACATGATGCGTTTATTTAAAATTCCTACAGTTTTAGTATCTGTTTTTCTGATAACGAGTTGTGCCTCCAAAAAGACTATTAATATTGTTTACCAACCAACTACGGTTGAAAATGCAAGCAGTGCTCCTAAGCTAAACATTTTTGTTCCTCGAAAAGTTAATAAAGCAGGCGCTAAAGTTTTGATTTTTGTGCATGGAGGAAACTGGAATAGCGGGCGTAAGGGAACTTATGATTTATTAGGTCGCAATTTTGCCAAAAGGGGAATTATCACCGTTATACCAGACTATAACTTGAGTCCTGCGGTTAATTATGATGTTATGGCGCAACAAATTGCAACTGTTATTGAATGGACTAAAAAGAATATTGGTCAATATAACGGCAATGCGAACCAAATTTTTATAACCGGACACTCAGCAGGTGGGCATCTTGGGGCATTGGCGGTTATGAATCCTAAATATGGTGTGCAACCTACGAGTGTTGCTGGAATCATTTTAAACGACGCGGCTGGACTCGATATGAAAAACTATCTCGAAAAATATCCTCCAACCAATCAAGACGATTATTTGGCAACCTGGACTGCCGATCCTGCACAATGGAAAGCAGCTTCGCCAATTTACTATGTCAATGCTCAAACGCCACCAGTTTTATTGTATGTGGGCACAAAAACCTATCCCTCTATTATTGAGGGAAGCCAACGCTTTGAGAAAGCTATCAAAGCTTTTCAACCTGAAGTGCAAACGATTCGGTTGAACAAAAAGCACGTTCCTATGGTGGTGCAATTTTTTAAACCTTGGAGTGCCAGATTTGATGAAATAATTGGTTTTATGAATGAAAATTCAAAATAAAGTTTTTCAAAATAGTTTGATAAACGCTCTTAATAATAGTAGTGATTCATTTTGCAAACTAATTTTTTTGAGGAAATTCATTTCCAAATGTTTCAATTAATTTTTCTTTGGTAGTGGGTTTAGGAATGTAGTTTACAAATCCTATTTCAAGACATTATTTTTGCCTCCTGACATCTTATTTGAGGTTTGCGCAATAACTTTGGCTTCGGTGGTAGGTACCATTTTGGCGGCCTTTTATCTAATTAGTTGAGGTTTCTAGTCTATTTTTTGGACTTAGTACCTGAAAGAATATCTTTAAGAATCACTTTCAAATACATGGAATGCAGATTTTAAATTGAATTTTTTCTTTACATAAAAAATTCAATCAAACTTCAACTTCCACATGTTGCATTTATTCATTAAAACTAAGAATATTGAAATGAAAAATGGAGTTTAATTTTATGTGAATTCTATTCTAAGTTACTCCATTTGAATCTCTGTGATTCATCTTGCAAACTGAATACTTTTTTCGTATTTTTGCACTCCAATAAAAGGATTTATAAAATGTTAGATAGACTTCAAATAGTAAAACAACGTTTTGATGAGATTTCGGATTTGATTATTCAACCTGATGTAATATCAGATCAAAAACGTTATGTGCAATTGAATCAAGAGTACAAAAGTTTAAAAGCCCTTGCTGAGAAACGAGATGAATACGTTCTTATCATGGCAAACATAGAAGAAGCAAATGAAATTATAGCTGATAATAGTGATGCAGACATGACCGAAATGGCCAAAATGCAACTAGAGGAAGCTAAAGAGCGTTTGCCACTACTTGAAGAGGAAATAAAATTCATGTTGATTCCTAAAGATCCAGAAGATGCAAAGAATGTTATGGTTGAAATTCGTGCCGGAACCGGTGGGGATGAGGCTAGTATTTTTGCAGGAGATTTATTCAGGATGTACACAAAATATTGTGAAAATCAAGGATGGCGTACTTCTGTAGTAGATATGAATGAAGGAACATCTGGTGGTTTTAAAGAGGTGATTTTTGAAGTTACAGGAGAAGATGTTTACGGGACTTTAAAATTTGAGGCTGGTGTTCACCGAGTGCAAAGGGTTCCACAAACGGAAACTCAAGGACGTGTACATACCTCTGCTGCTACAGTAATGGTATTGCCAGAGGCTGAAGAATTTGATGTACAAATTGATATGAACGATGTACGCGTTGATTTCTTTTGTTCCTCAGGACCAGGTGGACAATCTGTAAATACAACAAAATCTGCAGTGCGATTAACGCATATCCCTACAGGATTGGTGGCTCAGTGTCAAGACCAAAAATCGCAACACAAAAATAAAGATAAAGCTTTTGGTGTACTAAGATCTCGTTTATACGAACAAGAATTAGCTAAAAAACAAGCCGAAGATGCAACAAAACGTACGTCACAGGTGAGTTCTGGAGATAGATCGGCTAAAATCCGTACGTATAATTATGCTCAAGGGCGAGTTACAGATCACCGTGTAGGATTAACACTTTATGATCTTGGAAATATTATGAATGGTGACATTCAAAAAATTGTTGATGAACTTGCATTAGTTAACAATATGGAGAAATTAAAAGAAGCTAGCGAGGTTTTTTAAAATAAAATCTATAAAAGTCAAAAAAGACCTTACTAATTTTAAGTAAGGTCTTTTTTTTGAAAGAATAAATAGGAATATACCAGTATAGATTTAAAAGCTCAATTTAGTTTTTCTGGATAGGAATAATTTTTGAAAACTGATTTCCTATATCTTTCGAATTTTTCTGAAGCCGAATCAATCTTGCTTTCAAATTCAGCTGTCCCTTCGGAGCTATCGATTCTGAGATTCAATGCATTTAATTTTTGTTCAAAATCTTTTTCAATAGTGCTCCAGTTTTTTTGAGCATCTTGCGTTTTATATTTAGTTACCGAATCAATAAAACGGATAAAATCGTTAGTAGCAATTTCAATTCTTTTTTCACTTTCAGTTTGACACGAAATACTAATTATTAAGATAACTAATAGGCATAAGTGTTTTTTAAAATTTCTCATTGTGGTATTGTTAAATCTTAATTTTATGTTACCTCATGGTGTAAAATCATGTATTATTTATAGAGGGTAGGTAATGTTTTTTTTATTGTATAAATGTTTTAGTTCTTTTATATAACATTGTAGTTTAAACAAAAGAATCACACTGCTTTACAATAGTGTGACTCCATCTGGAAATTAAATTTATTTGACTCTGTTTATTTCAACTAAGTGATCAAAATTGGGCTTTTCATCATTATTATTTTGTACCAATCCATCCCATACATTTTGAGTTTCGGATTTTAAGGACTCCATGGTTTGTGTTAATTTTTCCTCCAATTGGCTGGAAGAATCGGTAATCAAATTTTTGAGATCATTTCCTTTTTCTGCTATTTTTTTTCTGGTTTCGCTTCCTTTTGCAGGTGCAAATAATACACCTAATACGGTTCCAACAGCTAATCCAGCTAGTATTCCTAATGCTACGTCACTATTTTTCATGATGGTATTTTTTTAATTTATATTATCCTTTAATAACTTTTAATAATATTGCGATCACAGTAATACTCAATAAAAAATGAATCATACTGCCTATATTATATACAAAAAAAACTAAAGTCCATAGTACCACAAATAATAGTGCAACTATAGATAAAATCTTTTCATGATCGTTTTTTTTATTAATTGCTTATTTGTTGGCTCTAAATATTTGCAAAGATGCAACCTCTTAGTTCAAATGGTATTACATTACTTTATAGAATTGTTATAGAATTTTAATGTCTAATACTTAAAAATAGAATAATTATATAATATGAGATATAAAAGAAAGGTAAGAGGATTTGATTTTAGAATCAAAAAATAACAAAAATGTTACACCATAAAAAAAGGTCGTTTCCTAAAAAGCGACCTTATTTTACATTATTTTTAGACTTTGGTTATGATAAAATAGGAAAATAGAGCGTAAAGGTAGCTCCTTCATTTAAAGTTGCATTTGCGGTAATGAAACCCTGATGATTTTCAATAATTTTTTTACAGATTGCTAAACCAATGCCTGTTCCAGCATATTCATTTTTATTATGTAACCTGTTAAAGAGTATGAAAATTTTATTGGCATATTCTTGTTCAAAACCTATTCCGTTATCATGAATTTTTATTTTATAATACCAATCTGTTCCCGTTACGGTATCAGGAAGATTTTCTTCATTCTCTACAGTACAAGTAGTAGCGGTTATTTTTATTTCAAGGGCAGTATTTTCTTTACTATATTTTAGAGAATTGCTAATGAGATTAGTGAATAATTGTTGTATTTGAAAAGGAATAGCATCAAATACAGGTAGTTCTTCACTTGTTATGTTAGCTTTTTTTTCCTCTATAGTTGGTGCTAGCTCTTGTAAAACATGAGAAAGGACTGTGTTTAAATCTGTTTTTTCAAATATTTTTTCGGCCTTATTTGTTCTAGAAAACTGTAATAAGTCATCTATAAGAACACGCATTCTCTTTGCAGACGACTGTATACTAGTTACATATTGTTGCCCTGACAGGGATAAATTTTGATAATCTTTACTTACTAATCGAGATAAAAAGGTTTCTATTTTTCGTAACGGTTCTTGTAAATCATGACTAGCAATGTAATTAAAAGCCATAAGTTCTTTGTTATTACTTTCTAAATCTCTGTTGCGTTGCTCCATCAATTGTTTGGCTTGAACTTCACTGGTAACATCACTAGTAGTTCCTATTTGTGTTCGTTCACCAGATGATACAGTAACAACCCTACCTAATGCTCTAAAATATCTAATTTGGCCATCTTTTCTAATAATCCTATACGTAAATGGAGGTAGATTAACTTCAGATTGAACATTGACTGAGTTATCTTTAACATGTTGTAAATCATCGGGATGAATGAATTGATAAAAGGCCTCGGCACTCGCGGTAAATGATTGAGGTTCGCAGCCCAATAAACGATATTCATTATCCGAAAAAGTAAACGTTTCTGTTTCAAGGTTAAATTGCCAGCTACCAAAATCACCTACAATTTCAGCTAAATTACTAGCTTCATTAGCAACCGTTAATGTATTGATTGTTTTTTTTAACAGAACTAGATCCCCATTCATTTTTAAAAAAGCAATTGTAATTAACACAAGAGTTATAATAAGGGTTAAATATATTAACAAAGGGGTATAATTCATGGTCGAAATATACTCTTGTTGTCTGTTGCTTAACAATATTTTTTCAGTAATCATCATGTCTTCTATTTTGGAGCGAATAGAATCCATTGTTTTTTTTCCGATGTTTAAATAGTTGGTTAGCTCATTTTTGTTATAATTTTTATCTTCTGTCAAATAAATAGATTTAGATAAATAATTCTGCCTTTTATTGATGTAGAAAAGAAGTTTTTTAAGGTTTGCTTGTTGTGTTCTGCTATTTTGGGTTAGTTGAGATACTTTATTAAAGGATTTTTTGACTAATATTTTTGACTTTAAATATGGCTCTAAGAAATTTTTATCTTTAGTAAGTAAATACCCTCTTTGTCCTGTTTCAGCATCTTTTACAAATGAAATTAAACGTTCCAGTTCAGTATTTACCTCATGGCTTTTACTCACAAAGTCAGATGATTTTTTTAAAACGGTTATGTGTTTAAAAGTAATTCCTCCTATAAAGAATATGATTGCAATTGAAATAATAAAAATTATTTTGAGGAAAAGAGGCGATTTATGAAACTGTAAAAACATCATACTACATTCTCATTAAAAAATTATCTTTATTTAAACCCGAAGTATGGTACTGCCAGTTAAGAGTGACCACCTCTGATAATATTTTTTTTAGGTGTTCAAAATCATTCGGTTTTTTAATATAAATGTTTGCTCCATTAATAAATGTTTGCTCAATGTCTTCCTCTGAGGATGACGTTGAATATATGGCAACAGCTATATCGTTGAATTTTTCTTCTTTTTTTATTTCTAGCAAACATTCTTGTCCATTTTTTTTGGGCATGTTCAAATCAAGAAACAAAACATTAGGTAATATAGAATCGGGATGGTTTAAAAAATTCATCAACTCAACCCCATCGTTGAAGGTGTTAACTTTAGTGTTAATTTTTAATTCATCAAAAGCATCTGTAAAAAATAATCTATCGTCCTCATCATCATCAGCAAGGCAAATATTTATAAAATCGGTGTTCATGTTAACGTTTATTTAGTTATTCTTTTGGGCTACTTCTCTTCGTTTTTGAATAATTTTTTGAAATGCCGATGGAGTCATTCCAGTTGTATGCTTGAATTGTGTACTTAAATGAGCTACACTTGAATAGTTTAGTTGTATGGAAATTTCGGTTAAGTTCAGTGGCGTATTAATCATTAGTTGCTTAGCTAATTCAATCTTTTGAATAATGATAAAGTTTTCAATAGAGGTATAAGTTACCTCTGAAAAAACATTCGATAAATAAGCATAACTCAAATTTAATTTATCAGCAATATAAACCGAGCTTTTAATATTTAAAGGCTTATCTGTATGAACCATTTCTACTATAGTATCTTTTATCTTTTGTACTAGTACACTTTTTTGATTTTCTACAATATCAATACCGTAATCTTTAAAAATGGTATTAAGTTCTTCTATTTTTGCCGAAGGAACTTTTTCTAAAAAATTAAATTCTCCAAAACCTATGATGTTGAATTTGTAACCCAAATCAGTGAGTTTTTCTTGAATGATTTTTTTTGTTAGTTGTGCGTAATCAAACTTCAAATGTATTTTCATAAACGGTCAATTTAAAGTAAAGATATAAAAAGCAACATTTGTTTTTATAATTCAAGGGTTTTATGATTTTTTCAATGTCAATTTTTTTTAATTTATTTTTTTTAATTTTAATCTTTTGTATGGTCTAATTCATTGTTTTTTAATTTATTGTAATAACTTTTAAAGATGAATATCTTCTGTTTTAATTTTATTTTTAAAGTAAGCACTAGTTAAATTTGGTTTTTATTTTGTAAGAAATAAACTTACTATGCTGTAATAGTGATACAGTTATTAATGTTTTTATATTTTTCCCCCGTTTTACACATATCAAATAAGGGGTTTTAAATAGTAATTTGAGTTTTGTTTTAGCTGTATACTTGTAACTTTTTTTAGAAATGGTTTATTTATTGAACCGCAATTTACTTAGTAAATTCAAAAATTTTAAATTTAATTTTTATTAGAAGGTATGGCATTAATTTATGGAGATGTTTGTAATTTTGCCAAACAACTACAAAAACATGACAACACAACAATTAATCGATCAAATTACAATCAAAAAATCATTCCTTTGCGTAGGGCTTGATGTAGATTTAGATAAAATTCCAAAACATTTACTTACTCTTGAAGATCCTATTTTTGAGTTCAACAAAGCCATTATTGATGCAACTCATGATTTAGTAGTGTCTTATAAGCCAAATACGGCTTTTTATGAGGCTTATGGTTTAAAGGGTTGGGCTTCATTACAAAAAACGATTGACTACATTAATGAAAAATACCCTGAAATTTTCACAATTGCCGATGCAAAACGTGGCGATATAGGAAATACGTCTACGATGTATGCCAAGGCTTTCTTTAAAGACTTAAAATTTGATAGTGTAACCGTTACTCCTTATATGGGTAAAGATTCTGTTGAACCATTTCTAGCTTTTGAGAATAAGCATACTATAATGTTAGCACTTACGTCAAACGAGGGAGCATTTGATTTTCAAACCTTACAAACAAACCAGCAAGAATTGTACAAGCAGGTCCTTGAAACTTCAAAAACTTGGAAAAACAGTTCTAATTTAATGTATGTTGTGGGCGCTACAAAAGCCGAATATTTTACTGAAGTTAGAAAGATTGTACCAAATAGTTTTTTGCTCGTTCCTGGAGTTGGTGCGCAGGGCGGAAGTCTCGCTGAGGTATGCAAATACGGAATGAATGACTCCATTGGGCTACTCATTAATTCTTCTCGAGGGATTATTTATGCTTCAAACGGAACTGATTTTGCCCTAAAAGCACGCGAAGAAGCTTTAAAAATACAAAAAGAGATGAATGCAATTCTTGATGCAAAGTTGTAAAGATTGCGTTTGTTGGCTTTTATCTCATTTCATTTTACAAGAATCCATTCATGAAAACATACATTGACCAACTTGGTCGTTCCCATACGTTTGAGTCATCTCCAAAACGCATTGTTTCATTAGTTCCATCTCAAACAGAACTGCTGTATGATTTAGGTCTTGAGGAGAAAATAGTCGGTATTACTAAGTTTTGCGTGCATCCCTATCATTTCAAATCGACTAAGAAAACAGTAGGTGGCACTAAAAAAGTGCACTATGAAAAAATCCGATTGCTGGAGCCGGATCTTATCATTTGCAATAAAGAGGAAAACACACAAGAAATGGTAGCCGAGTTGCAAAAAATTGCTCCCGTTTGGGTGACAGATATCATTACCATTGAGGATAATATCCAAATGATTAAAGATTTTGGACAGCTGTTTAATTGTCGTACCGAATCTCAAAAATGGATCGACAAATTGACTTTTGCCTGGAGCGATTTTAAAAAATTCATAGCTGATAAACCCGTTTTAAAAGTGGCCTATTTTATATGGAAAAACCCTTATATGGTAGCGGGTTCAGGGACTTTTATTGATGAATTATTACAATTGAATCACTTTGAAAATATATACACAAATAAAGAGCGATACCCTGAAGTGGATATTACAAAAATTCGCTCTGAGGGTGATCCTCAACTTGTTTTTCTGTCCTCGGAGCCGTTTCCTTTTACAGAGGATCATGCTTTTGAAATAGGAATTAACACGCATCACGGCAAAACAATTTTTGTTGATGGCGAAATGTTTTCTTGGCATGGAAGCAGATTAGTCAAAGCTTTTGATTATTTCAAAAAAATCCATAATTCAATAGCAACAGTATAGGCATTAGGCCCATTTTGATTTTATAAACCTATATTAATCAGGTTAGCACCAAACAGTGTTGAAATTTTAAATTAAAGTTCTATTTTTACAAAAAAAAATACGTGATCAATTACACCATTTACGAGAATAAAAATACCGATCAGTGGGTTACTTTTGTCCACGGAGCAGGCGGAAGTTCGTCTATTTGGTTCAAACAAATTCGAGATTTTAAAAAACAATACAATGTTTTGCTACTCGATTTGCGAGGTCATGGTGAATCAAAAACGACTCTAAAAACCGCTTTCAAACAAAAATATACTTTTTCGGCTTTGGCCAATGATATTCTCGAAGTCTTAGATCATTTACACATTAAGAAATCACATTTTGTAGGCATCTCTTTAGGAACAATTTTAATCAGGCAATTGGCTGAAATGTACCCTCAACGCGTGCAAAGCATGATTTTGGGCGGTGCCATTCTCAAAATGAATTTTCGTTCGCAAGTATTAATGCGCTTAGGAAATATGTTTAAATACGTGTTGCCTTATTTGGTTTTATACAAGTTCTTTGCATTTGTAATCATGCCAAAGAAAAGTCACAAACAATCTCGCTTACTGTTTATCAACGAAGCTAAAAAGTTGTACCAAAAAGAATTCATCAAGTGGTTCAAGCTTACAGCCGAAATCAATCCGGTTCTTAAATGGTTTCGTCAAGTTGAATTGAATATCCCTACTTTATATGTAATGGGTGAGGAAGATTATATGTTTTTACCATCAGTTCGTAAAGTGGTCGAAAGTCATTACAAATCCTCAAAACTTTTTGTGGTTGAAAATTCAGGTCATGTTGTCAACGTGGAGCAACCTAATATTTTTAATGAGGCTGTTCTTTCTTTCCTAAAAAATAAAAGGTAAAAAAAATGCCCGTACTAGAGTACGAGCAATTCTTTAACTAACCAAAACCAAAATAATAAATAACCAGTTTATTACTCTACAAAGGTCGTGAAGAACTCAAGATATCGTTGTTAAGATTTTGTTATTACTTTGTTGGACTTTAGTTAAGATTTTGGGAATCTTAAAACCATCGTTTTTTAAAATGTAAAAAATTGAAAATCAGTATCTTAATATTTTTACAAAAATACAATCGTCTTATTGTTATACACTATTGTTTTGCGTTCGGCGTGCAATTTTATGGCTCTGGCCAACACCGTTCGTTCTATGTCGCGTCCCTTCATGATAAAATCATCAATAGAGTGACTGTGAGAAACTCGTGCTATATCTTGTTCAATAATAGGTCCTTCGTCTAATTCTTCGGTTACATAATGACTTGTAGCACCAATGATTTTTACACCCCGTTTAAAAGCAGAGTGATACGGTTTGGCTCCCGGAAAAGCGGGTAAAAAAGAATGATGAATGTTGATGATCCGATTTTTAAATTGTGCAATAAGATTTGGAGTAATAATTTGCATGTAGCGAGCCAAAACAATAAAATCAATTTGGTTTTGAAGGAGTAATTCCAATTGTTGTTTTTCGCCTATATCTTTTATTTCTTTCGTAAAAGGAACATGATAAAAAGGAATTCCAAATTGATGTGCTACTGCTTCTAAATCGTTATGATTACTAATAATTATTGCGATTTCAAGTGGCAATTCGCCCGCCCGATAACGCCCAAGAATATCATATAAGCAATGGTCGTATTTAGACACAAACAATGCCATTTTAGGTTTGTCAGTTTGCAGGTACATTTCCCATGACATTTGGAACGGTGTAGCTATAACAGTTTGAAAATCGGCTTTTATAGCTTCTAGATTCCAATTTTCAGCTTTGAATTCACATTCAATACGCATGAAAAAAACATCTTCATCAGCATCTACATGCTGGTCTAAATAAACGATATTCCCATCAATGTCGGCAATATAATTAGTAACAGTGGCAATAATTGCTTTTTGATCTGGGCAGTGAATTAGTATTGTAATTTTTTGCATGCGTTTTCTTTTAGGCCTCAAAATAGTAGAAGGCTATTATTTCAAAACTAATGGTATTTGCTGGTATAAAAAAATAGGATTTGGCTGTTTCTGTGATAAAAACAGCCAATTTTTATTTTTTATCCTGCATAGCAAAAACTTTTTGTAGTAATACAGAGGTTCTGGAACTCAAATTAGTTCTAATATTCTTTTCCTCTACGGCAACCATTTTAAAAACACCCGTAAGCGCTTGCTTGGTCACATAATCCGTCAAGTCAGGATTTACTTTATTCACCAGCGGAATGCTGTTGTATTTTGTTATAATGTTGGCCCAAACTTTATCCGCGCCAACTTTGGTAAACGAGTTTTTAATTACGGGATTAAATTTTCCGTACAAAGCCGTTGAAGTACTGTTTTGTAAATACGATGTTGCCGCATTTTGATTGCCTAACAAAATAGTTTTGGCATCCATAATAGTCATATTTCTCACGGCGTCTACAAATATAGGAGTGGCTTCTTTTACAGCATCTTCGGCAGCGCGATTCAATACTTTTAAACCTTCGTCAGCAAGGGGACTAAGTCCTATTTTGCGCAAGCCAGTATCTACTTTTCGCAATTCTTCTGGCAATAAAATTTTAACAGCCTCATTGCGATAAAAACCATCAGTAGCCGTTAGTTTTGTAACTTGTTTCGAAATTCCGTTGTTTAATGCTTCCTTTAAACCTCCAGCAATATCAATGCCTCCAATGCCTTGCGTTTGCGGAAATTGATTCATTACTTGTTGCATTTCTGCACAACCAGAAAGGGAAATCGCCGCGATCAGTATTACAATCTTTTTCATCTTAAATAGGGTATTCGTTAGTGCGCCATTTGGCATTTGTAAAAATACGACTTATTCAAAAATAAAGCCAAACTTTTCAATAGGAGCACCCATTTTGTGCATTCATGAAAATTTGTCCCGCTTTTCGCTGTATCCTCGCTCCACAAAAGCGAGGGATGCCGCTGCAATCGGGGCTAGATTAGAAAATTCTTCCATATATGTGAATAACATCGGTTAACTTCAAATAGCTTTTTTAAAATAAAATTGTAAATTGCAGGCTTAAATTATCATATTCATAAAATGGAACAACAAATACCATATATCCCTAACAATAAAGTAAGAATTGTTACGGCAGCAGCTCTTTTTGATGGTCACGATGCAGCAATCAACATCATGCGTAGGATTATTCAATCTACAGGTGTTGAGGTTATTCACCTAGGTCACGACCGAAGTGTAGAAGAAGTTGTAAATACAGCAATTCAAGAAGATGCTAATGCTATTGCCATCACTTCTTATCAAGGTGGTCATAACGAGTATTTCAAATACATGTACGATTTGCTTCAAGAAAAAGGAGCGGGTCAAATAAAAATTTTTGGTGGTGGAGGCGGAGTGATTTTGCCTACTGAAATTGCTGAACTGCAAGCTTACGGTATTACCCGCATTTACGCTCCAGATGATGGACGCGCGATGGGATTACAAGGAATGATTAACGACTTGGTTCAACAATCTGATTTTCCAACTGGAGATAAATTGACCAATGAAGTGGAGCAATTAGAGGCGAAAAATCCAACAGCTCTAGCCCGAATCATATCTGCAGCGGAGAATTTCCCTGATGTTGCTGCTAAAACATTGGAACTGATCCAAAAAAAGAATGAAAATTGTAAAACACCAGTACTGGGAATTACGGGTACAGGTGGTGCTGGAAAATCGTCGTTAGTTGATGAATTAGTACGTCGTTTCTTGATTGATTTTCCTGAAAAAACAATCGGATTAATCTCTGTAGATCCATCTAAAAGAAAAACAGGTGGAGCGCTTTTGGGGGATAGAATCCGAATGAATGCCATCAATAATCCACGCGTGTACATGCGTTCATTGGCTACACGTCAGTCTAATTTGGCTTTGTCAAAATATGTTGCTGATGCTATTCAAGTCATCAAAGCGGCAAACTATGATATTATTATTCTTGAAACTTCAGGAATCGGTCAGTCAGATACTGAGATTATGGATCACTCTGATGTTTCTTTGTACGTAATGACTCCAGAGTTTGGTGCGGCAACCCAATTGGAAAAAATTGACATGCTTGATTTTGCGGATTTGGTAGCGATAAATAAATTTGACAAACGTGGTTCTCTAGATGCGTTGCGTGATGTAAAAAAACAATACCAGCGCAACCATAACCTTTGGGATGCTGAATTAGATACACTTCCTGTTTTCGGGACCATTGCTTCTCAGTTCAACGATCCGGGAATGAATACGCTGTACAAAGCGATTATGGATAAAGTTCATGAAAAAACAAATTCTGATTTGCAATCTACGTTCCAAATCACGCGTGAAATGAGTGAGAAAATTTTCGTTATTCCGCCACACAGAACCCGTTATTTGTCTGAAATTGCAGAGAGTAATCGCAAATATGATGTGACTGCCTTAAGCCAAGAACAAGTTGCTCAAAAACTATACGGTATTTACAAAACCATTGAAACGGTTGCTAATAAAACACCAGAGCTGAACAAAGCAGGAATCACTGATGATTCTGTTTTGCCAACAGCTATAGAACTTGAAAAAGCTGATAACGCAGAAAATAAAATATTTTTAAATCTTTTACTGAACCAGTTTGAAAAAGTAAAAATGGATTTAGATCCCTACAACTGGGAGATTGTTTTAACTTGGGACGAAAAAGTAAACAAGTATAAAAATCCGGTTTATACGTTTAAAGTACGTGATCGCGAAATTAAAATGGCTACCCATACCGAGTCATTATCGCATTCACAAATCCCGAAAATTGCTTTGCCAAAGTACAAAGCTTGGGGCGATATTTTACGCTGGTGTCTACAAGAAAATGTTCCAGGAGAATTTCCGTTTACTGCTGGTTTATATCCTTTCAAGCGTGAAGGAGAAGATCCTTCAAGAATGTTTGCTGGTGAAGGAGGACCAGAAAGAACCAACAAACGTTTTCATTATGTAAGTGCAGGATTACCCGCAAAAAGGCTTTCTACAGCTTTTGATAGTGTGACTTTGTATGGTAATGATCCGCATGTGCGTCCTGATATTTATGGGAAAATTGGTAATGCCGGAGTTTCTATTTGTTGTCTAGATGATGCTAAAAAGTTGTATTCAGGTTTTGATTTGGTACATGCAATGACTTCTGTTAGTATGACCATCAACGGACCAGCTCCGATGCTGCTTGGGTTTTTTATGAATGCTGCAATCGATCAGCAGTGCGAAATTTACATCAAAGAAAATAACCTTGAAGCTGAAGTTGGCGCTCAAATCAAAGCGATTTACAAGCAAAAAGGAGTAGAAAGACCACAATATCAGGGTGATTTACCTGCAGGAAATAATGGTTTAGGCTTACTGCTTTTGGGAGTTACAGGAGATCAGGTTTTGCCTTTGGAAATTTACAATGATATTAAAGCTAGAACCTTATCACAAGTACGTGGAACGGTTCAGGCTGATATTTTAAAAGAAGATCAAGCTCAAAACACCTGTATTTTTTCTACAGAATTCGCTTTGCGTTTAATGGGTGACGTTCAGGAATACTTTATTGCTAAAAACGTTAGAAACTTTTATTCGGTTTCTATTTCAGGATATCACATTGCCGAGGCTGGTGCAAACCCAATTACACAATTGGCTTTTACCCTTTCAAATGGATTCACTTACGTGGAATATTATTTGAGCCGTGGTATGAACATCAATGATTTTGGACCTAATTTATCATTCTTCTTTTCGAATGGGGTAGATCCAGAATATGCTGTAATAGGTAGAGTAGCGCGTAAAATTTGGGCGAAAGCCATGAAAACAAAATATGGTGCCAATGAAAGAGCGCAAATGTTGAAATACCACATTCAGACCTCAGGACGTTCGTTGCATGCACAAGAAATTGATTTCAACGATATTCGTACCACTTTGCAAGCTTTATATGCAATTTATGACAACTGTAACTCATTGCATACCAATGCTTATGACGAAGCTATTACGACACCAACGGAAGAGAGTGTGCGTCGTGCCATGGCGATTCAGTTGATTATCAATAAGGAATTAGGTCTAGCCAAAAATGAAAACCCAATTCAAGGTGCTTTTATTATCGAAGAATTAACAGATCTTGTGGAAGCTGCGGTATTACTAGAATTTGATAGAATTACCGAGCGTGGTGGCGTTCTTGGGGCTATGGAAACAATGTATCAGCGTAGTAAAATTCAAGAAGAAAGTTTGTATTACGAAACCTTAAAACATACCGGTGAATTCCCAATTGTAGGAGTTAACACTTTCTTGAGTTCTAAAGGATCGCCAACCGTAATTCCTGCTGAAGTAATTCGTGCTACCGAAGAAGAGAAACAATACCAGATTGAAATGTTGAATAATCTTCATCAATCTAATCAAGATAAAGTAAATGCACAACTTAATAGCATTCAAGAAGCGGCTATTAAAAATGAAAATCTATTTGAACACTTGATGGAGGCTACAAAGGTTTGTTCGTTAGGACAAATTACGGCGGCTTTGTTTGAAGTAGGTGGTCAGTACAGACGCAATATGTAAGAATAATTTACGATTTGGGATTTATGAGTTTTGAATTGTGAATTTAGAATATATTTATAAAAAACCTTTCAGAAATGGAAGGTTTTTTTGTGTTCTGCAATAGTAAGTTTTTTTATTTTAGTTCTGTTGTATATCGAATACTAACATTTTCTCTTTTACAATATAAATAATGTTCGGGGTAAAGAATCCTTGTTTTTTCTAAATTGGATAATTTCATTTATATAATTGTCAAAATTAATCTTTTTCACTATCTACAAATTTACTAATCAAATATCCCAAAAGTATTATCCCGCCAATTGTAATGGCTGCACCTAATGACTCGTTTGAATTCTTGTCATTAATGTACTTGTCATACTGATTTTTTGTAATAGAACCGTTGTTATAAAGCAAAACCATATACTCGTCTTTTTCTAATTGAGTAGCAGTATTGCTTTTAACTTTATCGCTTAATTGTTGGAGTTTATAATAATCTATCATAACTACTTAATTTTTTTAGTGCTATTAATCAAGTCGTAAATTTTAGGCAAATGGTCAAGTATTTGAGTTTGAAACAAATTAATAATCTGTTGCTGATTTTCATCTCTACCCTTAATCTTCTCTAATTCAATTTCTTGTTTGTGGATTTTATCTTTCAATTCATCAACTTTATCTCTTACATATTCTTTTAGGTTATGTCTTGTAGTAAAGAATGTTGAAAGTCCTGCAACAATTATTCCAATTATGTAAAGCGTATCTTTTAATCCAAATTCCATAAATCTATAATTTTATTTTATAGCTTGTTTCACCAAACTCATTATATACTCAATATTTTCTGTGTTTGTAACCACAATTTCGTAATCTCCATTGCCCCAATGTCCCATTTCTGAAACATCACGCATAATATTTTTCGGGTCTTCTAATTGTCCTTTTTTGAGGTTAATCCATATTTTTAAACCTTTCTTTTGAATACAAATATCAGCAATATTTGAGTTCTTTTTAAATGCTACATAATCTAATTTAGGTTGAATTTCAATATCGTCAGAAAGATTTAGTATTGCATTTTTAAAAGTTTCGTACAACTCAATTATTTCATCAGTTTTATTGGTTGTATGGTCTTCCTCGGTATAAACTTTTATTTCCTTTACAATATTCTTTAAAACTTCTTTTTTCTCTGAAATCGATTTTATACTTGTGGCAGATTGTGTTTTCTTGTAGGGATTAATTACAATAATATCGCCTTCAAATCTTTTTATCTCGTACAATTCAATTCCTAAATCTTTGAAGTTTGTAGCTTGTTTTTGGTTTTCAGTAAAATTAGTAGATACAAAAATCACTCTCGTTTGCGACCAGTCAATAGTGCTACTATGTAACGTTTTATTAAGCGTTTCGTTATAGGCAAGAATAAAAGTAGCTTTATTTTCAAGCATTAAATTAAGATAGGTAAACCCTTGATCTACGACACTACTATTTTTATCTCGTTTGTATTCAATAATAATAAATGCCTTGTTTTGTTTGTCGTATGCCAAACTGTCTATTCGTTTGTTTTGAATAGTAAACTCGGATTGTACTAACTCCAAATCAAGAATTTTCTCCAAGTTATCCTCGAAAATCTTTTGGATTTCCTTTTCTAACTTAAAAGGTTTTTCTATTAATTTGTTTAGTTCTTTATTTTGTTGAAAAAGTAGCATATTATAATTTTTCTAGTCCAGTTATCCAAGTTTTTAATTCTGTTAATATCCTTATATCACGTGTATGTTCTAAAACTGGATTACTTGGGTTAAACTTTTCTACATTGATATATTTTACAAGCCAATTTGTGCTAAAATTATAATTGTTTTTCAAGTGTCTTCTTGCTTTTCCTTTTGTTCTACAAGTATTTATTAAAATATCAACATCAGGAAATTTAGTTAATAAGGTATCATTTTTTATTATTTCTGCTAAATTATCTCCCGCAGATACAAAACCAATTTTTAATTTATTGATTTCTAAAACGCCAAATATATCTCCCTTTGTTAAATCTATTCCGTGATTAATATGAGTGTAATTTGTAATTATCCAAGTAGCAAAATCTTTTATTTTACTTGATTTACCACATTCATCAACTCCTTTTAAAGTAAACATTTTTTTCATACTATACAATTTATCCTAAAATCATTTTTTCAATTTTACTATTTGCTTCTTTTAAAACTAAATCAGCTTCATTCTCTAATGTTTTTGCTTTCTTTCTAATTTCAAAAATGTTTTCAGTTATCTTATCTTGAATATTTAAAGGTGGTAATGGAACTAATATTTTACGAAGAGATTCTTTTGTTAATCCTGTTACAGTAGCACCAGTTATAAACCTCTTCAAAAGTATTTGTCCGATACTTGAATGTAAATAGTAAATCAAATAATAAGGACTTATTAATTTTTTTTCTGGACGAATTAAAAAAACGTGTTCGTTAATATTCTGTTTAACAAATTTAGGAGAATCGATGATTCCAATTTTTCCAGTTGTTGCACCATCTTTGACTAAAATAATATCATTCATTTTAGTTTCAGTTTGCTTAATTTTTTCGTGAAATTCAATAGGTATATATTTTGGTTTACCATTCCCAACTTCACATTTATTTTTAGCATTGGTGGAGAACACGTTAACAATAAATGTGAA
>NZ_JBWJVJ010000022.1:0-52377 GCF_056428925.1 Flavobacterium sp. GNP011
TCTCCGACTCAGCGAGTCTCTGCCGAGTACCACGGACAAGCACGAATCGATGGTGGAGGTAATGATGTTTTTCCACAACTTGGTACAATATTAAATCCCGGAATTACTAGCTTTAGTACTAATTTTTTTACAGATCAATCTAAACTAAATGATTTGAGAAACACAGCTTCTGGAGATGAATTGTTTAGAAAATGCATTTTATATAAAAGATACTTAAACACTCAGGTGTTTGAAAATGCACTTTTCAATACAGCTAACCTGAACAGAATTTTCAATACAATTGCAACAAATTATTTAGGATTTGGAAGTATTGTTAATTCAAACTCAACGCCAAATACTATATTTTATATGCATACCTATGATTATCCGTTGTATAAGTTAGGCGTAAGACCATCGTTAGTTAATGTAAGTTTGCCACTCGGACCTTGGATAAAACCAGTATTTGATCGTTTACAAATAAACGATGAAATTTTAAAATGCTATATTATAATCAGACTTCTTGATAAATTTCATTATTTATTAAACTGTATAAAAGCAATATTTATTCAAAGAAGATATCAATTTCAAACTCAAATTATCGATTTTAGAGGCTTGCTAAATGGCTCACAATATTGGAGAGACGAAATACATCCCAACTCAGCTGGAGCTTCAAGATTATCAACTAGAGTTAATTTTTAATCTTAAAACACTGTTATGAGATTTAGAAATACACAAAATGACCTAACGGTAACGGCAATATGTGGCACAACTTGCTGTCTATTGTCGTTTGATATGGATGTTAATAAAACAAAAGGATTACTTGGTTTTGCTATCGAAAGAGAAGACAAAACAGAGCATGAAAAATATTTTCTAAAAGGATTTAAGTATTTTGAAGAAACAGGATCTAGAACAGATAACGGTCAATTATTTACCTCATTCGAGCAGCCAATACAATCTTTTTTATGGGAAGATTTTACTGTAAAAGAAAAACATGAATACATCTATACAATTATTCCCGTTTTTGGGAAACCGAAACTTCTTAAATATGGAAAAAGTTGTGCTATTACAGTAAATACGCCAACTAATAAGTTGGCTGAGCACGAAGTCTATTTTAATAGAGGTGTAGCTGGAAGCAATGCGTATGCTAGCAAGTTTAAAAACAAAAAACCAAGTGAAATGAATCCTGACGAACAACAGAAAGCACTTCAATGGTTGTCCAGAGGTCTTTTTGAAGCTTTAATTGAGTTTGTGGAATCTGCAAGAGACAGTAGCTATCAATTGCGTGCAGCACTTTACGAATTTGAATATCTGCCAGTACTTGAAGCTTTCAAAAAAGCATTTGAAGAGAGAAATGTCGATGTTCAAATTGTTTACGATTCTGTAGGGCAGAAAGAAAAAAATGAACACGCTATTTCAACAGCAAATCTTCCAGAATCAATTATAACTCCAAGAATTAAAGTGCCTAATATTTCGCATAATAAATTTATTATTTTGCTTAAAAACAATAAACCTAGTACTGTTTGGACGGGTTCAACTAACATAACTGAGAAAGGGATTTTTGGACAATGTAATACTGGACACATTATAAAAAATGAAGCTATTGCTCAAAAATATTTTGAATACTGGAAATGTCTTCATTCTGATCCTGAACAGGCAATTATTAAAAATAAAACTTCTGAAATTCAAAAAGAATTGAAAGCAGAAGAAATACCAAATGGAACATCCGTTTTTTTTAGCCCTAGAAAAACAAAAGACATTCTTAAAACGTATTCAGATTTTCTAAATAACTCCAATTCATTAATCTGTGGAATGTTTCCTTTTTCTTTTAATAAATTAATAAAAGAAGCAGTTGTAAGACAAACAGATCAATTAAAATATATTTTGATTGACAAACAAGATAAAAACACCACATTTGTAAACAAAGATTTTGATAATGTTATCGTATATGGTGGTTATTTTAAAGAGCCGTTGTTCGATTGGTTAAAAGAGACAAGTGCAGGAAGTTTGTTTAAAAGCGGCACCAATTTTATACACAATAAAATAGTATTGATAGATCCAATGAGTGAAAATCCTATAGTTATTATTGGTTCAGCAAATTTTAGTGACAATAGTATTTCTAATAATGACGAAAACACTTTAATTATAAAAGGAAATAAAGATTTAGCCGATATATATCTGACAGAATTCGTTAGGGTTTTTAACCATTATTATGTACGTCAAATCGCAAAAAAAATGACACAAACAAATAATGGAAATCCATTGCATTTGTTTACAAATTCTAAAGATTGGGTGCCTGCTTTTTATAAAGCAACCACTTTAAAAGGCAAAAGAAAAAAATTGTACGATAATATGGTGGTTTAATTATAATCAAAAAAAACACCTAAATTTTATATTGAGACTTTTCTTCAATTTATAACACTTAATTAATTATTAAGAACAATATCAATAGAAAATTCATTTATTTTAAAAACTACTATATTATCACATATTCCATTTCCATAATTCGAAGGTGCAGTTTTATGTTCTTTAAAAAATGTAATTACACCTTTTTCAAGAATACTAAATAGTGGGTAGCAAGAAAATTTCACAATGATTGTTGTAGTTATTATACTTGTTTTTACCAATACATTTTTGGATATGTAATTGTAAAGCTTCCAATTATGTAATATACACTGTCAAATAATAAGAATTACAATATCCTTTAATAATTTCTGTAACTCTTGTTCATAATCTTGTGATTATTCTTCCATCAAACAAAGTAAACGTTATTTCGATATCATCTTAAGTATTGGATAACTTGGGGAAATGATAGTTGAAGCGTATATGACTCTTGTAAAAGTTTTATTTCCATTAAATTGAATTAAAAAAATCATAAATTGATAATTAATTGTTTTGGTTTTACTTGTTTTTGTTCCATAATGTTTTTTAGTTAAGGTTAATTTTTATAAAAAGGTAACAGGATAAAACTATTTTAATTCGTTGATATCACAAGGGGAAATATCCCCTTTTTTTTTGGGGTAAAGTCAAAACTAAAATAGGGTGTGTTTACTCTTTTGCAAGAGTTTGTATTGACTCAACTTTGTATCAATCCATTTGGTGCACAAAATGGAGAGGTGTAATCTGAAAAACCTTAATAAGAGAGTAAGAAATAAATTTTAATAATAATAAAAATGTCAAATTTAGTCGCAGAATTAAATAGTTTAGATTTTAGTGTTTACATCGGTGGACCTTTGCAAGCAGCTGTTCAAGCTCAAAACGCAGCCTCTATGGCACAAGTTAATTTTATACAATCGGTTGGTTTTGAAGATGGAACTACTTCATCAGCACCAAAGCAGTTGCGTTATGTAGATTTCAACTACAAAAAATCGGTCCCTAATCCTGATTATAATGGTAGTAATGATAAATTTCTTGAAAAAGAAGTCGAAATCAAAGTTCCATTCTTAACCATGTTATCTATTCCAAGTATCAGAATAGAAGAAATGACAATTGATTTCAATGCTAAGCTTACTTCTACTGAAACCAAAAGTGTTTCTAGTGAGTTTAACGTAAGTGCTGAGCTTGGAATTAATTATAAAATTGTCAATTTCAAAGCATCTGCTTCGTACAAGAGATCATCAGCTACGGGTTCAACTGTAGAAAAAACTTATAACCTAGGTGTTCACGTTCGTGCTGTTAATGATGAATTACCAGCTGGATTAGATCGTATATTAACAATGCTAGAAGATAGTATAGCTAGTGTAAACGAGTAATAATATTAAAATAGATTGGCTGTCTTGTTGAGGTAGCCAATCTATTTAAAATAAATGTAAACAATGATAAAATTAAATGATTACCTAGGAAGTATTGTAGCTAGTTTTACCAATGCTAAAATAATGTCTGACCTTCAAACTGTAAAATTGGCCGAAGAATATGCAAAACATGATTATTTGAAACATTTTTCAATTCCAAGAATGCGAATTGACGATGTTGAAATGACAATTCCTATAGCTTTAGATGAAATTGAAAACATCTCAAAACCTCCAGTAATTGGTTTTGATAGTATCAAGATTAACACTTTGGTTTATAGTTTTCTATTAGAAAAATTTGGAGTCTTAAAAATCACAAAAGAGCCTACTAAATTGCTACAAACGGAGACAGCCAGACAAGTAAGTGTTTTGGAAAAACAAATTAAACTAACTAACAGTCATGATTCTATTTCGGGTTTTTCAAAAGAAATAGTAGTGTATTATTTAAAGATAATTGAAAAATATGCTTTGGTAAACAAAGAGGTATTAGCCAAAATGAACATTGATTTGATTATAAAAGATTTAATTACAGTTTTAACGCGAGAAATTACAATTAGTAAAGAGGTGGAGGCTTTAACTAATCTTAATATAGTTGTTGAAGCTAATAAATTAAGAGAACTTAAGTCTGAAAATTTAATCTTCATTAAATTAAAAATTTCTGAAAACGGAATGGAGTGGAGCAGATCTGAAAATGCTAAAGGAGAAATAGAATCAAAATTATTACCTGAATAAAGATGAGAAAATCAACATTGAACCTGGTTAGCGTTTTGAAAAATAACTTGTTAGAATTTCCGAAAATAACGAGAAGTCTTCAAACAAAAGATCCTTTGTTTATCGAAAAATTAACAGCTTGGATTGCTAAAAATGAAGAGATTTTAAGCACATATACTATCAGTGAAGTATCTGAATTGTCTGGTTTACAAAGTAAATTATTGATTCCAAGGTTTTCCGATAATAAAAGTATCTCTTTAAAGAAAGCACAACTAAAAGCTGCCTCGGAGATATTATATGATTTACAAAGCTTGATATTGACAGTTTTGAAACCCTTTGAATTAAAAGTTGAGGAGTGTAGAGAACTGGTAAAGCAAATCTTATTGATCATTAGCCAGGCAAAAGTTGTAAAGTATGATCCTGATTTGCCGTTTGAAAATTTTGTAGATGCTATCTGGAAATTTACGACGTCAAATGAACAATTACAAGCTGGAGCAATCAAATTGAAAACAATGTTGATTATGTCTGATATTCAGATGCTTATTGCCGAAGAAATAAACTTAGAAGATTATTGCTAAAAAGAAAACTGTAAACTATTTTTAGTCTTTCAAAATATTTAAAAAAGCGGTCGACTACAATTTTAAAGCAACCGCTTTTTTAATTTCCACAATATGTATTATCTTAAAACGGCACCAAGTTCTGTTTCAAAGTTCTTTTGCAACTTACTCATAATTTTATCAATTTGAGCATCAGTAAGTGTTTTTGCATTGTCTTGAATGGTAAAACTCAAGGCATATGATTTTTTGCCTTCGGGTAAGTTTTGACCTTCGTAAACATCAAATAGATCAATGTTTTTCAAAAGTCCTTTTTCAGTTTGTCTAGCCAAGTTGTATAAGCTTTCATAACTAACTGTTTGATCTAGCAATAAAGCTAAGTCTCTACGTACCTCAGGATATTTTGGAATCTCTGTATATTTAATTTTAGTACTTATTTTTTTAAGGATTAAATCCCAATTAAAGTCTGCATAAAACACTTCTTGTTTGATTCCAAAATGTTTTAATATTACTTTTTTAACTACTCCTAATGAAACGATTGTGTCATTCCCAACAACAAGTGAAATTCCTTCAGCAAAAACATCAAGTTCAACTGGTTTAGTTTGTAATTTATCAATACCCAATCGAGATAAAATACCCAAAACATATCCTTTAAACAAAAAGAAATCTGAAGTTTTTTGTGTACCAGTCCAGTTTTCTTGGTTTCTATTACCAGTAAGTAATAAACTTAAATGTTTTTTCTCTTCATAACCAGCAAGGTAGTTGTGGTATGTTTTGCCAAATTCAAACAGTTTTAAATCAGCGTTTTTACGATTAATATTGTAAGATACTGCCTCAAGTCCAGAGAATAGTAATGATTGTCTCATGGTTGATAAATCAGCACTCAAAGGATTTAACATGGTTACATTATTCGTAGGATTTAGTTGATCAGAAAGTGTAACGTAGTTTGCCGTTGTCAATGAGTTAGCCATCATTTCATGAAATCCTTGAGAGTTCAATTGAGAGGCAATAACATTTTGAATTTTATAATCTTCGTTTCTTGGAGCGTTGAAAACCGTAGCATTCAATTTATTTGAAAAAGCAATATTGTTATAACCGTAAACTCTTAAAAGTTCTTCAATAACATCAATTTCTCTCTGTACATCTACACGGTACGCAGGAATTGTCAATCCCAGTCCAGCATCCGATACACTATTTACCTTAATGTCTAATGAAACCAGTATTTTTTTAATAGTATCTTTTGGAATTTCCTGTCCAATTATTTTATTAACATTTTTAAAGTTCAGAAAAACATTAAAATCTTCAATTTTCTTTGGATACACATTCACAACATCTGATGTGATTTCGCCACCGGCAACTTCTTGAATTAGTAAAGCAGCGCGCTTTAATGCATATTCAGTGATGCTGGGATCAATTCCTCTTTCAAATCTAAAAGAGGCATCGGTATTAAGTTGATGTCTCTTAGCTGTTTTTCTAATACTTACAGGGTTGAAATAGGCACTTTCCAAGAAAATCGTATTTGTGCTTTCTGAAACTCCAGATTTTTTCCCACCAAAAACACCTGCAATACAAAGTGGCCCTTTTTCATCACAAATCATTAAGTCTTCCTCATGCAATTCTCTTTCAACATCATCAAGAGTTGTAAATTTTGTTCCTGAGGCAAGAGTTTGAACGACTACTTTTCCGTTTATTTTTGCAGCATCAAAAGCATGAAGGGGCTGACCCAATTCGTGTAAAACATAGTTAGTGACATCAACAATGTTATTTTTTGGGTTTAACCCAATAGATTTTAATCTGTTTTGTAACCAAGCAGGAGAAGGTTTTACTTCAATACCTGAGATTGTAACACCACAATATCTAGGTGCTAATTTTGGTTCTTTAACATCAATATCAATCTTTAAAGTTCTTTTATCTACTCTAAAATTACTAACTGAAGGTGTAATAAGCTCTACGCTAACTCCATTTTGTAACAGTCCTGCTCTCAAATCTCTTGCTGTACCTAGGTGACTCATGGCATCAGCACGATTTGGTGTTAATCCTATTTCAAAAACTTCATCATTTTCTATTTTAAACACAGTTGCAGCGGCTGTTCCAGGAACCAATGAATCGTCAAGGATCATGATTCCATCGTGGCTTTCACCAAGACCTAATTCGTCTTCTGCACAAATCATACCGTGGCTTTCTTGACCTCTAATTTTTCCTTTCTTTATCGTAAAAGCATTGCCCTCTTTATCATACAATTCAGTCCCAATAGTAGCAACAGGAACTTTTTGTCCTGCACCTACATTACTAGCACCACAAACTACTTGTATTGGTGTGCCGGTTCCTATATCAACAGTTGTTATTTTCAGTCTGTCAGCATCTGGATGTTGTACACATGTTAATACATGACCTATAACTACTCCTTCTAATCCTCCTTTAATAGATTGGTACTTTTCAACCACTTCTACCTCAAGCCCTAAGTCTGTAAGCAATGCAGCTGTTTCTTCGGATTTCCAGTCTATTTTTATAAATTGTTTTAACCAGTTGTATGATATTTTCATTTGTATTTTTTAATGATATTGCTTTACAAGTCCCGTTTTCAAAGACGCGTGCAAATATAAGGATTGCAGTTTGTAGTAAGAAACTATTTTTTTTGTTTTTTAAGTTATAATTGTATTCATTTTAAATTACTGATTTTTAAAACTTTTGAAAAAAAAATAAAATTATTTAATTCGTATAAAATTATATTTAAAAAAATGTTTTTGAAAATTTTATGCTATAAATTGAATGAATTATGCTATTTAGTTTCTTAAAAGTTAAATATTTTTGGATAAACTAAAAAAAAGTATAAAATGAGTACATTACTTCAAAGACCTGAATTTAAGGCTAAATATGATAATTATATTGGAGGAAAATTTATTGCTCCTGTAAATGGGAACTACTTTGATGTTGTTTCACCTGTAGATGGTAAAGTGTATACACAAGCAGCACACTCCAGTAAAGAAGATTTAGAACTTGCTGTAGATCATGCATATAACGCCTTTCAAACTTGGGGTAAAACATCGGTTACAGAACGAAGTAATTTATTGAATAAAATAGCACAAGTTATTGAAGACAATCTTGAATATCTTGCTATTGTTGAAACTATTGATAACGGAAAAGCCATTCGTGAAACTATGGCAGCAGATTTACCTCTTGCCATAGATCATTTTCGTTATTTTGCAAGTGTAATTAGAGCTGAAGAAAGCACTATTACAGAGCTTGATTCTCAAACGGTTTCTATTGCACTAAGTGAACCTCTTGGAGTTATTGCACAAATTATCCCATGGAATTTCCCTATTCTTATGGCTGTTTGGAAACTCGCTCCTGCACTTGCCGCAGGAAATACTGTAGTTTTGAAACCAGCCGAAAGTACGCCAATTTCAATACTAATCCTTATGGAACTTATTGGTGATTTATTACCCGCTGGAGTTGTAAACATTGTAAACGGATTTGGATCTGAATTGGGTCGTGCCTTGGTAACCAATAAAAAAGTATCAAAAGCAGCATTTACAGGATCAACACCTACGGGAAGATTAGTGATGCAATATGCTACAGAAAATATTATACCGGTAACATTAGAACTAGGAGGGAAGTCCCCTAATATTTTTATGAAGTCTGTAGCTGATGCCGATGATGATTTCTTTGACAAAGCTGTTGAAGGTGCAGTAATGTTTGCATTAAATCAAGGTGAAATATGTACTTGTCCATCCAGATTATTGGTACATGAAGATATTTACGATCAATTTATTGCAAAAGTTATTGAGCGAACCAATGCTATAAAATTAGGCAACCCTCTTGATACAAACACCATGATGGGCGCACAAACTTCATTAGTTCAACAAGAGAAGATTATGGCCTACATTAAACTTGGTATTGAGGAAGGTGCCGTACTATTAGCAGGTGGCGAGGCAAATGAAATGGGTGATGATTTATCTGAAGGATATTATATCAAGCCTACTTTATTTAAAGGACACAATAAAATGCGCATCTTTCAGGAAGAAATTTTTGGACCTGTACTTGCAATTACCACATTCAAGACTACAGAAGAGGCAATTGCCATAGCAAATGATACCATGTATGGACTAGGAGCTGGTTTATGGACTCGCGATGCACATGAAATTTATCAGGTTCCAAGGGCAATTCAAGCAGGTAGAGTTTGGATTAACCAATATCATTCTTATCCAGCTGGTGCGCCTTTTGGAGGCTATAAACAATCTGGAATTGGTAGAGAAAACCACAAAATGATGCTAGGTCACTACCGTCAAACCAAAAATATGCTTATTTCTTATGATAAAAAGAAGTTGGGTTTCTTTTAATAATTTCAATTTTTAATAAACCTCATTTCATTAACAAACCTGGCAGTTCTCTCTGTCGGGTTTTTAAATTAATATAATAAAGATGCAAAAACGAATAGATGCTACAGAAAAAGCAATAGAATTAATTAAAATTTTAAAAGAAAAACACGGTGATTTGATGTTCTATCAAGCAGGAGGATGTTGCGAAGGTACACAGCCACAGTGTTTTGAAAAAGGAGGTTTTTATCAAAGAATGGGGGATGTATGTATTGGTACGATTGAAAAAACAGAATTTTGGGTGGATAAAGATTTATTCGAATATTGGAAACATGCCCACTTTACTTTAGATGTTATTGATGCTTTTGGTGTAGGCGGTTTTTCTTTAGAAACTCCTATGAAAAAAACATTTAAAATTATTTACCGACTCTTTACACCTGAGGAAACTACTTCTTTAGAACCTGTATTTTATATTGAATGAATTAATTTACATACAACAATTGGTATTGTTTTGGGGTAATACCTTCATGTTTTTTAAAAAGTCTTATGAAATAATTACAATCTTCGAAACCGGAGAGATAACATATTTCGTTGATTTGCATACTCGGGTTTTTTAAAAGTTGTTTGGCACATTTTATCTTTTCGTTTATTATAAATTCAACGGGTGTCATGCCTAGTTCTCTTTTGAAAAAACGATAAAAAGACGTTGTACTCATACACGCTTTTTCGCTAAGTAGCTTCATGCTAAATTTCTCCTTTAAATTTTGTCTTATAAATTCAATAACAGGATTCATAGGATTATTAGTCTGTAAAAACGAGCCTTCACTAACTGCTGTTGCTGTTTGGGTTTGAATAATCCTAATTAATAATTCTTGTAATGTTAGGTCGGCAAGTGCATCTTTGGTTATGGAGACACTCATACATTCTTTGATTAGTTTGTTGATTGTTGTGGCTAATTCAATATTGTTGTAAAAAAAATAATTTTGGTAATTCAATTGCCAGAATTGATTATGACCTTCTTTAGGATATCTTTCATTTAAAAAATGCAAAGTGTCTGAGATTTTTTTTGGGTCTATCGCCAAAGCTAAACACTGTGTTGGGTTGTTTTTTGAAGCTTCTGGAAAATCAATTTTCATAGCCACATTTGATGGTATAACAACTGTTTCGCCTGGTAAATATACAAAACCGGGATCATCAAAAAGGTGCATTACTTTTTTACCTCTCAACATACTAGTGACTACAAAATCATTAAATTGTAATGGTACTGAAGTTGATGTTTCGTAGGTTTCAAAAATATTTAGTTCACAGTGATTTAGTGAGTAAACAGTTCTGTTTTCTACTAATGTTTTTAAAGATTTTTCGCTAGTTAATAGTGGTGGTTGTATTAAAGCTCGATTCGTATCCATATCCTTAAATTTGTTAAAAAACAGAATCTAAATTTACAAAATTAAATAGCTAGTAATTGAAACTTTAACACAATTTAAATAAGTTCCTCTATATGCTTCTTGATATTGGCAGCAATTTTTGGAGTAGGTAAATCATTTTCATCTGTACCAAAAGGATCTTCTATTTCCTCTGCTATTAATTCAAGACTAGCTAGTACATAAAAGATAAAAATTACAACTGGTACCACATAATAACCTAAACTAAAAGAGTACCCAAAAGGTAAAGTCATTACATAAAAGAATATGAATTTTTTCAAGAAAGCGCTGTAGGAATAAGGAATAGGCGTGTTTTTAATTCTCTCACAAGCGCCACATATTTCTGTAAATGATTTTACTTCTTCGTTTAATACGATCAATTGATCTCCAGAAATTACATTTGTTTTATAGAGCTCATTTATTTTTTGAAATAATAATTTAGCAACCTGATTCGGTTTGTGTTTTTCATGGTCTATTTCAAATATTGCATCATCAAACAATTCTTTACTAGTTTCTATATCCTTTAGATGCTCATCAAGAACAGTTGCGTACATGGGAATCCATTTTTTAAAGTATTCTAGATCCTCTTTATCATTAAGCATTACCGAAAGTTTAATGGCAAAATTTCGGCTATTATTCACGAGTGAGCCCCATAATTTTCTTCCTTCCCACCATCTATCATAAGCTGTATTAGTTCTAAAAACAAGTAAAAGTGAAATTACAAAACCAAGCATACCGTGCATAATGGTGATGTTCTTTACATAACTGTTGTCACTAAGTTTAAAATATTCAACTTCTAGATATCCAATAATACCAGAATAGATACCAATAGCAATCATTACCGGAAACAAGGTTCTAAACGTATCTGCTTTGTGAAATCTAAAAATAAATGTAAACCAATCTTTGGTATTGTATGAAATCATAATGCTACTTAAATTTTTTAGAACACTAAATTCCCCGCCAATTCTCTAAGTGCTATTTCTGAGAGTTTTCCTTGAAATTGAGCATTGTTGTAACGCACTTTTGCATTCACATAATTGAGCTGTGCGGTCCTAAACTCCAGAGTTGTTATTGTTCCTATTCTAAATTTGTCAAGGGTAATATTTAAATTTTGCTTGGCTATAGCCTCATTGTTCTCTTCCAGTATAATCAACTCCAAATTTGTTAAATAGGTTTGGTAAGTAGTCGCTAGTTGTGAGTTGAGAACCAGATTTTGTTGATCAATATTTAATTTGGCATTTTCAACAAGTAATGAAGCCACTTTTTCATTTCTTCTTTGATTGAATCCATCAAAAATATTTACTGATGCTGTAAAACCATAATTAAAACCTCTAGACTGCGCCTGAGCCACAAATCCTAAACTTGATTGACTTTCAGAAAAATTATAGGCACTATTCACACGTATGGTAGGGTATCGTCCTGCTTTTACTTGTTTTAGTTCCAGTTCAGCCACTCTTTTATTGATTATTTGAGCTTCTAATTGCGGGTTTTGCTTTTCTGCCAGTGCCTTTAGTTCAGCTAGTTGTAACAATTTATCTACATCTAATTTATCAATAACTGTAAAGTTTGTTGTAACATCTCTTGCTAAAAGTTGGTTCAAAGCAATTTTACCATTGGCATACAATTCTTTCTGACGCAACAAAGCTACTTGATCCGTGTTTAAATCTACTTGGGCATTCAAAACCTCAAGCTTTGATGCTTTTCCAATTGTGAATCTGTTTTGAGCGAGTTGCAATCGTTGGTTTGAGATAACAATCGTAGTGTCTAATGCAGCAAGTTGCTTTTGTTGTTGTACCAAATCATAGTAAGCCGCATTTACATCGCTAATTCTAGTAATGATGGCAAGTTTAAGTTGCGCTTCTCCCAGTTTTTGTAACTCTTTTAACTGATCTCTTCTCGCAAACATGCGCATTCCGTCAAAAATGGTCCAATCTAATCCTACGCCGTAGGTAAAACTGTTGTTTTTCGCATTATCAAGTTCGTTTTTGGTTCCGTCCTGTCTTGTCTGAGAACTGTTTTGTATGCTATTATTATCAACAACATTTGCAGTAAGAGTTGGTAGCATGCCAGCATTTCCTATACTTACATTAGTTTTTTGAATTAAGGAATTATTGGATGCAATTTTAATTTCATAATTGTTTTCTAATGCAATTTTTAATGCATTTTCAAGTGTGAGAACTTCTTGAGCCTCAACTTTTGGTATAAAAAATAACAGTAAAATAAAACTGTACAACAGTATTTTAGTATGTTTCATAGGTTTCTTATTTTGTTTAGATTTTTATTGTAAAATCCTTTATAATAATCTAAACAGCAATATTTTAAAATTTTAATTAAAATTTTTCTCATACTCCTCAATATGATCAAATTCTGGATAATGTTTACGGGCTTTAGACCACATTAAGTAAAGTGCTGGAATTACAAATAGTGTCAGTACTAATGAAAAAATAGTTCCTCCTACAATAACTACTCCCATTCCTATTCTACTTGTAGATGCCGCTCCTAGAGATAATGCAATAGGTAAAGCACCTAGAGAAATGGCTAAACTAGTCATTAATATCGGTCGCAATCTCGCTTCTGATGCTTCAAGAATCGCCTCTAATTTTGGTTTTCCTTGTTCTCGTAACTGATTGGCAAATTCGACAATAAGGATTCCATTTTTGGTTACCAAACCAATAAGCATTACGGTTCCAATTTGACTAAAAATATTCCAAGTTTGATCAAATAACCACAATGAAAATAAAGCTCCGGCAACAGCCATTGGAACAGTCAAAATAATAATGAATGGATCAATAAAACTTTCAAATTGCGCTGCTAATATCAAGAATATTAATAATAATGCAAGCCCAAAAGCAAATGCAGTATTTGAACTACTTTCAACAAAATCCCGAGATTCTCCACCCAAGTCAGTTGTAAAAGTATCGTCAAGCACTTTTGCTTTTATTTCGTTCATGGCATCAATACCGTCGCTAATACTTTTGCCCGGAGCAAGACCTGCAGAAACTGTTGCAGCCATATAACGGTTGTTGTGGTATAATTGCGGCGGATTGCTTTTTTCCTCAATGGTCACAACATTATCCATTTGGATTAATTGTCCCATATTATTTTTTACAAACATTGAGGTTAAGTCTAAAGGTTTTGATCTGTCTTCTTGATCAAATTGTCCAATTACTTGATACTGTTTTCCATTCCTCATAAAATAGCCAAAACGTTGTCCGCTTAAAGAAAGTTGCAGCGTTTGTGCAATATCAATTACAGATATTCCCAAGCTTTCTGCTTTTTCTCTATCTATGGTAACATTAACTTCGGGTTTATTGAATTTTAAGTTTACATCACTTACAGCAAACGTTGGATTCTTAGCTACTTCATCCATAAAAAGTGGAATTTTCTCTTCAAGTTTGTTAAAGTTAGGTGCTTGAATAATATACTGAATTGGTAACCCACCACGTCTATTTACGGCAATGGTCGGCTGTTCTATCACAGATGTTTTTGCATCTGGATATTGTTTGGTCCATTTGGTAAGTTTTTCAGCTATTTCTTTTTGAGAATTTTTTCTTTCATTGGGTTGAACCAATGATACTCTAACAAACCCACTGTTTACAGATGAAGACCCAAAACCAGGAGAAGTGATCACTAAAGCCACTTTTTTGGCAGGAATAGAATCGTCTACTAATTTAGAAATTTCTTGCATGAATCGGTCCGTGTATTCATATGAGGAACCTTCGGGAGTAGACATACGCAATACAAAACCAGAACGGTCGTCATAAGGTGCGGTTTCTTTTTGCAAAAGTGAAAAGAACATGTATATCAATCCGAAACAAGCAATCAAGATTGGGAAACTCAACCATTTTTTCTTCATGAAACTGGATAACGCACTTGCATAACCATTGTTAAGTCTTTCAAAATACGGTTCTGTACGAATGTAGAATTTTGATTTTTTTTGTTCGCCACCTTTCATTAAATACGCATTCAACATTGGCGTAAGCGTTAAGGATACAAAAGCAGATATCAATACGGCAGCTCCTATGACTACACCAAATTCCCGAAAGAGTCGGCCAACAAATCCTTCTAAAAAGATTACAGGAAGAAAAACCGCGGCTAATGTGATTGAAATTGAAATTACGGCAAAGAATATCTCATTCGATCCTTTAATAGCAGCTTCAATAGGTGTCATTCCTTCTTCTACTTTCTTGAAGATATTTTCGGTCACCACAATTCCATCATCAACTACAAGACCTGTAGCAAGAACGATGGCTAATAAAGTCAATACATTTATGGAGAAACCAAAAAGCCACATAATAAAGAACGTAGCAATCAAGGAAACTGGAATGTCAATTAAAGGTCTAAAAGCAATGGCCCAATCTCTAAAGAATAAATAGATGATTAAAATTACCAATATAATTGAGATTCCTAATGTTTCAGCAACTTCAATAACTGATTTTTTTACAAATATGGTATTGTCTATGGCAATATTAAGCTTGATGTCTTTTGGTAAATCTTTTTTTAATTTTTCGAATTCTTTATAAAATGCGGCCGAAATATCTAAATAATTAGCACCAGGGAGCGGTACAATAGCAATTCCTACAAGAGGAGTACCTGATTGAGTCATTTTGGTTTCGGTGTTTTCAGGACCTATACTTGCGGTACCTACATCACTAAAACGCACTACTTTTTCACCCTCTGAACGAATAATTATATTGTTAAACTCCTCTGCAGTAGAAAGATTACCAACCGTTTTTACAGTAAGTTCTGTATTGTTTCCGGTTAATTTTCCCGATGGTAATTCAACATTTTGTTTGTTCAATGCATCTCTTACTTCGGCAACTGTACATCCGTATGCGGCCAGTTTTACGGGATCAATCCACAGGCGCATGGCGTAACGTTTTTGACCCCAAATTTGAACACCACTTACACCAGGAATGGTTTCAAGTCGTTGTGAGATAACATTTTCAGCATAATCACTTAATTCTAAAGCATTACGAGTATCGCTTTGTACCGTCATCGAAATAATAGCATCTCCGTTGGCATCTGCTTTTGAAACTACTGGAGGTGAATCAATATCTTGTGGCAAGTTACGCACGGCTTGTGATACTTTATCACGTACATCATTAGCCGCATCTTCAAGATTTTTATCTAAATTAAATTCTATGGTGATGTTGCTGCTTCCTTGTGCGCTAGATGAAGTTACGTTTCTAATACCATCTATTGAATTTATCGCCTTTTCTAGTGGTTCAGTGATTTGTGATTCAATAATATCAGCATTGGCACCAGCATAACGGGTACTGATGGATACTTGTGCTGGATCTATAGAGGGAAATTCTCGTACTCCAAGAAAGGTATAACCAATCAACCCAAACAAAACAATGGCTACATTGATTACGATGGTAAATACAGGTCTTCTAATACTAGTGGTTGATAAACTCATTTAAGGATTGTAATTAAAGTTGCTAATTTAGATTTTGGTTTGCAAGATTCTAAAAGCTTTGTTTATTTGATTTTTACTTTTACGGGTGTTTCATCTTTTAAGGACATCACTCCACTTGTAATAACAGTATCTCCTGGTTTTAATCCAGATAAAACAAGTAATGAAGAAGCAGTTCTAGTAGCAGTTTCAATCATAACTTCTTTGGCTTGACCGTTACTTGTAATAAATACTTTCTTTCCTTTTTGTACTGGGATTACTGCTTCGGTAGGTACTACAATAGCATCTTTTATAATATCTAGCGGCAATTCTACATCAGCAAAAGTACCTGGCAATAAAATTCCGTTTTTATTATCAGCAATAGCACGAACTTGAAGTGTGCGTGTAGCTACTTCAACCTCTGGTTCTATGGCGTATACTTTAGCACTAAATATTTCAGTAGATCCTGCAACCTTGAAGCTCAGCGAAGTGTTGTTTTTAACTTGAGTAGCATATTTTTCAGGAATAGAAAAAGTAATTTTTAATTTACCTGTATTAACCAGTTTTGCAACAAGAATAGCAGGAGTAATGTAGGTTCCTGGTGATATAGATCGTAATCCTATTCTACCAGAGAAAGGTGCTCTTACTGCTGTTTTTGCTATTTGAGCTCTAATCAATTGACTTTGTGCTTGCGCTGATTTTAAATCGGCTCGAGCCAAATCATATTCTTCTTGACTGATGGCTTCTTTTTGCAATAATAATTTTGCTCTACGCTCATTTTCTGATGCTAAACCTTCGCGAGTAGTAGTTTGTCTTAGTTGTGCACGCAGTTCAATATCATTTACCTTGAATAAGATTTGACCTTTACTAACATTGCTTCCTTCTTGAAAATAAATTCCTTCTACAATACCAGAAACTTCGCTTCTTATTTCAACTTGCTCGTTGGCTTCTATGGATCCAGATAAAGATAAATTATTATCAAATGTTTCTGGAGTGGCAACAATTCCAGTTACATTCATGGTTTTGCCTTTTCCTTTTGGGTCTTTTGAGTCGCCGCCTTCGCTTTTGTTTTCGCTAATACGGTATCCTATAAAACCAATAAATCCGATGAGTAACAAGGCGTAAACGAGGTATTTTATTTTCATAATTTGAGTTATAAAGTAAGATTTAGTTGCAATAAAATAAGTTAAATTCAAAATTAGCCTTTATGATTGAATTTTGACTTCATGTTAATTATTATTTAACGTTTGTACCTACAAGTATTAACAATAAAAACAAAAATGCCACTTCACAATAAAAATGCTAAAAAAACTTTGACATTAGAAAAGCCTAAAGGTTTAATCTCTGTTTGTAAAAAAATATTATTTTTTGATAAATTATAATAAAGGGTTTAGAAAATGACGATTATTCTTAAAAAAAATCTTTAAAAGAAGATTGTAATTATGCATTGTGTAAAATAGATCAAAAAGGGAATAGTTCATTTTAGACTATTTCGAAACATACGTGTATTAAAACCGAGTATAATTTAACTGATATAGTTCCAGATGTTTTTCTTTTTTGTCATTTCTATAAAAACGGCTCGTAGCGCTGCGTGTTCTGGTTTTTCCATTGGCGCATCGTCTTTTAATAGTTTTACGGCATAGCTTCGGGCAAGTGCAAGTGTATCTCTGTCTCGAACTAAATCAGCTATTTGTAGATTTAAAACTCCACTTTGTTGCGTTCCCATGATGTCACCAGGTCCGCGAAGTTTAAGGTCTACTTCGGCAATTTCAAAACCATCGTTAGTTTGTACCATAGTTTCCATTCTGGTTTTACTATCGTTACTCAATTTATGGCTTGTCATTAAAATACAGTAACTTTGTTCAGCTCCTCGACCAACACGTCCGCGTAATTGGTGTAGCTGTGATAGCCCAAATCGCTCAGCACTTTCAATAATCATGACACTCGCATTGGGTACATTTACTCCAACTTCAATTACCGTAGTTGCAACCATAATATTGGTTTTACCCTCGGCAAAACGTTTCATTTCGGCATCTTTATCTGCGTGTTTCATTTTTCCGTGAAGAATAGAAATGGTATATTGCGGTAAAGGAAAATCTCTCGAAATACTCTCGTAACCGTCCATTAAATCTTTAAAATCCATTTTTTCCGATTCTTGAATTAATGGGTACACAATATAAATTTGGCGGCCCAAAGCAATTTCATCCCGAATAAACTTCCATACTTTCAATCGGTTACTATCATATCTATGAACCGTTTGTATGGGTTTACGCCCCGGGGGAAGTTCATCAATAACCGAAATATCAAGATCGCCATAAAGACTCATGGCTAGTGTTCTAGGTATGGGAGTTGCAGTCATTACTAGAACGTGTGGAGGAACAATTTCGCCACCTTTTATAGGATCAGGATTTGATTTTTTCCACAATTTAGAGCGTTGTTCTACACCGAAACGGTGTTGCTCATCAATAACTGCAAGACCAAGATTTTTAAATTTTACTTTATCCTCTAGTAAGGCATGTGTGCCAATAAGTAGGTGTAAAGTTCCATTTTCTAGTTCTTCATGAATAATGCGGCGTTGAGCAATTTTTGTAGATCCTGTTAGTAATTTTATATTGATGTTTAATGATTGCGCTAGTTCTGATAAGCCTATAAAATGTTGATTGGCTAGAATTTCGGTAGGGGCCATCAAGCAAGCCTGGTAACAATTATCAAGTGCCAAAAGCATGCTCATAAAGGCTACAATGGTTTTCCCAGAGCCTACATCACCTTGTAACAAGCGATTCATTTGAGCTTGGCTACCCATATCCGATCGGATTTCTTTGACTACCCTTTTTTGAGCATTGGTCAATTGAAAAGGCAAATGATTTTGGTAGAAATCATTAAAATACTGACCAACAGTAGTAAAAGGATGGCCTTTTATTTTGTGCTTTCGAACTAAGTTTTTAGTTATCAATTGCAACTGAATGAAAAATAACTCTTCAAAAATAAGCCTGAATTTGGCTTTAGCCAATACCTCCGTATTTTTTGGGAAGTGAATATTGAATAAAGCAGCATTTTTTGGAATTAATTTTAATTCATCAATGATTTTTGCGGGCAAAGTTTCAGTAAACAAAGTGTGCGTTTCATGAAACAATTGCTGCATGAGTTTGTTAATCACTCTGTTTGTAATACCTCTGTTTGTCAAGGTTTCAGTTGATGGATATACGGGTTGCATGGCCGATCGTAAGCTTTTTTCATGCTCGCTCAACAATTCAATTTCTGGATGCGCCATATTGAAGTTACTACCAAAAGCAGTACATTTTCCAAAAATAACACACATTTCATTAATCTTTAGGCTTTCCCTAATCCACTTGTGACCCTGAAACCACACAAGTTCCATTTGGCCTGTATCATCAACAAAAGTAGCTACTAATCTTTTTTGATTCTTGCCAAATTCAACCGTTTTAATGTTTACAATTTTACCAATAATTTGAATTTCAGCAACTGAACCAGCACTTCTAGAATGTAGTTCATTAATTTTATAATACCGTGTCCGGTCAATATATCGGTTTGGAAAGAAATTGATTAAATCCTGATACTTATAGATTCCTAATTCTTTTCTAAGTAGTTCAGCCCTGTTGGGACCAACGCCTTTCAAAAATTCAATAGAGGTAAGTAAGAGGTTGTTTGACATTGAAAATTAATTAATTGTGGATCTTTTAGTGCATTTAATAACACTGAGCTTAAAGCGTAATTCTGTTTTGATAATTTGTAAAATGCGAAGATAGTTTATTGATTGGAAATTTGGAAATGAGTTCTTTTGGAAATGGAGTAGCAATCATATATATTTGGTACTAAAATTAAGGAGTTGTTTTTTTAATGATCTTCTAAAAGTTCATAATCTAATAAAACTACTCAAAACTCTTGAAAAAAATTAAAAAATGACAACTCATCTCGCATTGCTCCGTGGCATCAACGTATCTGGTCATAGTATGATTAAAATGGAAGCGCTAAAATCAGCTTTAGAAGCCATAGGTTTCCATAATGTACAAACATACATTCAATCTGGAAATGTTTTTGTGGATACGGATGAGCAAAGTGGCGCCGCCGTAGGATTCAAAATAAAACAAGAAATTTTTAAAGTTTTTGGGCATGAAGTTCCTGTTGTAGTTGTTACACAAGGAGATTTAGAAAGATGTTTTCAGGAAAATCCCTATTTAAAAGAGAAAGAAATTGATAATAAAAAGTTATACGTTGCATTTTTGTCCACAACTTTGCAGGGAAATAGTATGAATGATCTTAAAATTAGTCAGTTTAAGCCAGATGAAGCCAGTATTGATGGCAATAAAATATTTATAAAATATGCTGTTGGAGCTGGTAAAACGAGGTTAGATCAAAAATATATTGAAAAAAAATTAAATGTTATTGCAACAATTCGAAATTGGAACACCGTTACTAATTTGCTGCAAATTTATAAGGAGCGCATGGGAAATGACTTGCTATAAGTTAAAAATTATCATTTTGTAGTTCATCAAATTCTATTTTTTAAGTACCTAAAAAAGAAGCAATCTAATTGCGAATTTTGTATCTTTAAACAACTTTAAATTGAAATTCATGAAAAAATTAATAGCATTAGTAATTCTCAGTATTTCATTTCACTCTTGTATTAAAGAGCAAGAAGGCAATGGTTCTAAAAAAGATATTTATGGGAAATGGAACTTGGTTTCCATGTCTGGATCAAGACCGAATTCTGTTACAACTGGTGAAGCAATGTCTTGGCAAGAATCGTATACGTTTGACAAGGACAGTACTTTTACTAAAACTCGGGTTGAAAACGCAAAAAGCACAACAGTATCAGGTACATTTTCTTTTAAAAAAGAAACTGATGGCGAATACTTAATTCTTACTCATACAAAGAAAACGGAACTCATAGGCAGTTGCATGGGAAATTTGCAAGAGATTTTCTATTTTTCAGATGAAAATACCCTTTCAAGTACTTGGAAAAACTGTGATGGACCTGGTTTAGAATACAAGAAGTAATTTTACTAAATGTTATTTTTTGTGTTTTAAGTGTTCAATGGAGTTTCTAAACTACTAAATTTTTTATAATTTTTTTCCATTGTAAATCCTTTAAAAATGGAATAGTTTACCTTTGAAGTATGCTAAAACAGGTAAATATTCTTTGAAATAATTTACTTACTATTTACTTAGAATACTTAAATGTTTTGGTTTAACCTCAAAAACGAACCATGATAAAGACAGATGCATACAAACATGAATACGAGCGTTTACAAGCACTTGAATCGTATTCGATTTTAGATACTTTGCAGGAAGAGGAATATGATAATTTAACGTTTTTGGCTTCGCAAATTTGTGGTACACCTGTAGCTTTACTTGGTTTTGTTGATGAAACAAGACATTGGTTCAAATCAGCTGTAGGAATTAATAATCTAACTCAAAATCCTAGAGAATATTCTTTTTGCACGCATGCAATTCAAGAGCCTAATACTGTTTTCATTATTCCAGATGCACGCCAAGACAGCCGATTTGTTGATAATCCCTTGGTTACAGGGGATATGAATGTTGTTTTTTATGCTGGCGTTTCTTTGGTAAATGATGCCGGCTATCCATTAGGAACCATTTGTGTTATTGATCATAAACCGAATTCGTTATCAGCTGCACAAATTAAATCATTAGAAGCTTTGTCGCAACAAACCATGAAATTACTTGAATTAAGAGTTAATAAAGTTGAATTAGAACGTGCTTTTCATTCATTAGAGAGTAAAAATAAAGAGTTAGAACAGTTTGCATATATAGCCGCACATGATTTAAAATCACCATTAACTAATATATCTGGTCTTACTGATTTTTTAATTGAAAATTACAATGATACTATGGATGATGAGGCTACTGAAATCATCCAATTGATTAAAAGTTCCTCTTTGAAATTAAGGGAGATGATTGAGGGTTTATTAGTGTTTAGTAAATCAAACAAGTTGTCTCAAGAAAACTTTACCAAAGTTTCTATTGCTAAGCTTGATCAGGAACTTTTGGATCTTTTTTCTTTTAATAAAAATTGTAGCCTTGTCTTACAGTCTGAATTGCAATTTATTGAAACCAATAAAACTGCCCTTGAACAGATTTTAATCAACTTGATTTCTAATGCTATAAAATATAGTGACAAAGAAAAAACTAATATAGCAATAATTATTTCTGAAGGGGTGGATTATTATAAAATTTCAGTATCAGATAATGGCGCTGGTATTGAAAAGGAACATCAAGAAGTAATTTTTGAAATTTTTGAAGTTGCCAGTGATACCGATCGTTTTGGAGAAAAAGGTCACGGAATAGGGCTAGCCACGGTTAAAAAAAGTATTCATGATATGGGAGGAAACATTACAGTCAATTCACAAATGGGACTTGGTTCTACCTTTGATTTTACTTTGGCGAAAGCCAAAAAAAAGTAATATTCAATGGTTACAGTTTTAAAGGCTAACCGGAATTAAATCACAATACCAAAACCCAAAGTCATATACACTCTCATCACTAGTATCACAAGCTGTATTAGACGATTCATTTTTTGCTGGTTTTTCATATTTTCTATAGACAATTTCCCCTTTTTCGAATAGTATAGGTGTAGAGAATATTGGTCCATCATAGGTAAAAGTATGAAACTCTCCATTTTCTCCGCATACATCTACATCGTTAGGCAAATCATTCAAAAAATCTTGATCTATAGTTCTACCTACAAAACTTTTGTCTAAAAACCGTTCGTTTACACAAACAACAATGGTTTTAAAACCTAGTGCAAGAAATTCTTGAATTAAGTCATGAGTTGGTATTTTCCAGAGCGGGAAAACGCCTTTTAATTCCATTTCAGCTAGTTTGTCTACACGATATTTTCGTAAATCTTCTAGAAAAATATCGCCAAAAATAGAATGAGTGATGCCTTGTTCTATGCACTTTTGTAAGGTAATTTTCATAGCTTCTTCATACGCTTCCATAGTGGGCATTTCAGGAATTTGCATGATTTCAAGAGGCAATCCTATGCTTTTTGCCTGTTGTTCAAGCAGTGTCACACGTATACCGTGCATAGATACACGCTGGTATTGCTGGTTTACGCTCGTGAGCAAGGTTGTGATTTCAAGAGTAGGATTTTGAAGTGATTTGTATAAGGCTAGTGCGGAGTCTTTACCACTGCTCCAGTTAAAAAGGGCTTTGTTTTTCATATGATTTAGTTATACAAAAGTTTTGACGAAATATAAACGATTTTCATACAGAAAACCTTTGTAACTTTGGATTTTAAAGGATTATTAAGCAATGAAAAAAGTTCTATTTTTATTATTTTCAACAGTTGCCATGGCACAACAATCAAATCACGTTGATTTTATAACTGCTTCTGGCAAAGTTACAATAAATGATACTTCAAAAATTGTAAATGGTACAGTAGAATTTGAATTTAAGGTGTTAAATTCAATTGATACTATAAAAATCGATGCTCAAAATATGGAGTTTTCTAATGTGAAATTAAATGACGTACCCGTTCCATTTATAAATTCTCGTAAAGAAATTCAAATTGTTTTTCCATTTGTTAAAGGAAATAACAACTTGACTTTTGATTATCAGGCAAAACCCAAACAAGCCATGTATTTCCTGGGTTCAAAAGCTACAGATGATTTACAGATATGGACTCAAGGGCAAGGAAAGTATACTAGTAATTGGTTTCCAAGTTTTGATGATGTAAATGAAAAAGTAGTGTTTAATTTGGATATTATTTTTGATAATAGATATGAAGTTTTGTCGAATGGGGTATTAAAAAAACAATCCAATCAAGGCGAAACCAAAAAATGGGAATATCGGATGGAAAAACCCATGAGTTCCTATTTGTTGATGTTAGCCATTGGTAAGTTTAAGAAACAAGTGCTTCACTCAAAATCGGGTGTGCCAATAGAATTATATCTAGATGAAAAAGACAGCCACTTAAATGAAACAACCTACAAGCATACCCAGAAAACATTTGATTTTTTAGAAAAAGAAATTGGTTTTCCTTATCCTTGGCTTGTGTACAGGCAAGCGCCAGTTAAAGATTTTCTTTATGCGGGTATGGAGAATACAAGTGCAACTCTTTTTAATACACGTTATGTTGTGGATGCTATAGGGTTTAAAGACCGCAGTTACCTAAATGTAAATGCACATGAGTTAGCACATCAATGGTTTGGAAACTTGATTACAGCAGAAACGGATACACATCACTGGTTGCAAGAGGGATTTGCAACCTATTTCGCATTGCTAGCGGAACGTAATATTTATGGAGATGATTATTTTTATCATGCCTTGTATGAAACAGCCCAGCAATTAAAATTTACATCCAGAACTGATACTATTCCGGTTTTAAATCCAAAGGCAAGTTCGCTCACTTTTTATCAAAAAGGAGCTTGGGCGCTTTTTGTAGTGCATGAAACTTTAGGAGATAAAGATTTCAAAAAAGTGATTAAAAGCTATCTCACAAAGAACGCATTTCAAAACGTGAATACACAAGATTTTTTTGATGAGATTACAAAGGTTTCAAAATTTGATACTAAAAATTTTAGTAAAGTATGGCTAGAAACCACAGCATTTAATACATTAGAGGCGAACGAATTGTTGCTAAAAAATAAATCAATTCAAGAGCTTTTTGAAGTGAACAAACTAAAGAATACACCATTTCAAGAAAAGAGACAGTACTTAGAAAAAGTAATGCAATCAGATGTTTATTTTAAAGTCAAAGAAGCAGTTTTAAGTCAAATTCAAAATGAAAGCTGGAGCGATAAAATTAAACTCTATGAAATGGCTTTAAGGTCTAATAATACATCTGTACGTCAATTGCTGGCCGCCATAGTCTCTACAATTCCAGAAAATTTTAGATTGCAGTATGAAACCTTGCTTTTAGATGCATCTTATGAAACGCAAGAAATTGCATTGACCACTTTATGGAATAATTTCCCAAATCATCGAACACGCTATTTGGATGTATCCAAAAACTGGATTGGTTTTAAAGATTTAAACTTAAGGATTGTTTGGCTTTCACTGGCGCTGGCAACACCAAACTATGTTTCGGATCAAGATATTTTGCAAAAGGAATTGATATCCTACACATCTCCAATTTACGAAGCAAGCGTGAGGCAGAATGCATTAGAACAGCTTTTACTCAATCAAATTTTGAGTGATGAAGTTTTACGGAGTCTAGTAAATGCAACCACACATCATGCTTGGCAGTTTTCTAAATTTGGTCGAGATACAATCCGAAAATTGATAAAAAATTCAGAAATAAGAATTGTTTTTCAAACCTTGCAACCTACGCTGCTGGAACAAGAAAGGTTACAATTGCAACGGTTATTAAATGAATAGTTTATGAAGTTAAAATTAGTTGGTTACCACAACTCACTTACTTCGTTTTTTAGGTAAGCCAGCGCAGCATTACTTGGAGATTGTTTGTCTAGTAAATCATTTAAGATTTTTTCTCGCATGGCGTCAGCATTTACAATATCTTCGGTTCTACTGACTTTGCGAATCATTTGAATCGTACTGTTCTTTGCAGTCAAAATAATAGTCCAAGAAGCATCTGATAAATACAACTGTTGTGTTAAATTATGTTCAAATTCTTGTTCAATTTGCGATATAATCAAGTTTTCATAATCACTTTTTTCTTGAGAAATAGGAGCAACTCTCAACAACATTTTAGTGGGATTGATTCGCTCCAAGAATAGCACCATACGCTCGTATGCTTGAATTCTTTGCGGAAAAGCTAGTTTTTGATTTTCTTTTTGAATCAACCATCTTCGGGTATTTTGTTGATCTTTGAAGTAAGATATAAAAATAGAATAAGCAACACCTCCAGTAATCAATGAGGGTAAAGTATAAGCCAGTATTTCAAGAATTTTTGTCATGTTTCTATTTTCTAATTTTTTGCAACAAAAATATACTTTTTTAATCATAAATCAACTCCTGTTTAAACGAATAACTGCAAATGGAATCTTATTTTTGCAATCAATTTTTTAGAAAATAATAAACCACTCAATGGATTCATATGTTTTACCATTATTATGTTTAGCAGCATTTGCGGCCGGTTTTATTGACGCAGTAGTAGGAGGAGGTGGCCTTATCCAAACTCCTATGGGTCTTATTTTATTGCCAAGTTTACCCGTTTCAACGGTTATTGGTACCTTAAAGGTTCCAGCTTTTAGCGGAACATCTTTTGCGGCCTATCAATATTTAAAAAAAGTAACTTTAAACTGGAAGTTACTGGCGATAATGATGCTTTTAGCATTTCCCTCGGCTTTTTTAGGGTCTACCTTGCTGACGTATGTAAGCAATGATTTTATGAAACCAGTGCTTTTAGTTGTTTTGTCACTGTTAGTGGTGTATACTTTTGCAAAAAAGAACTTTGGGCAACACATAGAAAAAAATCAATCTACTAAAACCCAAATAGCGAATGCAGTGGGAATAAGTTTTGTGATAGGGATGTATGATGGTTTTATAGGGCCTGGAACGGGAAGTTTTTTGGTTGTAGCCTTTATTGTTATCATGGGTTTTGATTTTTTGCATGCTTCCGCAAATGCTAAAATGGTCAATTTAGCAACAAACTTTGGATCTATATGTTTGTTTATTTATAAAGGAAAAATTATTTGGGCTATAGCTTTGCCCATGGCTGCATGCAATGCTTTAGGAGGCTGGCTTGGTGCAAAAGTTGCTATAAACAAGGGGAATTCCTTTATTAGAATTTTCTTTTTGATTGTCGTAATGGGTACATTGATCCGTTTTGCTTACGATGTTTTTTGGAAATAAAAAGAAAGTAATTCAAAGCATTTAGATCCAAATATACAAATGTAAAAGTTGTCTTATTTACGTCTAAAACTTCGTCCAAATTCGTTATTTTTGCTTTATAAAATATACAACTATCCATGCATAAATATATAGATCAACTTAATGAAGCCCAACGCGAACCTGTTTTACAAAAAGATGGGCCAATGATCATTATTGCTGGTGCAGGCTCAGGAAAAACTAGGGTGTTGACCATAAGAATTGCTTACCTCATGCATCAAGGGGTTGATGCATTTAGCATACTTTCACTTACGTTTACCAATAAAGCGGCTCGTGAGATGAAAAAAAGAATCTCAGACATAGTAGGAGCTGGCGAGGCCAAAAACTTATGGATGGGTACTTTTCACTCGGTTTTTGCCCGTATTTTAAGATCAGAAGCGGAACATTTAGGATATCCATCTAACTTTACCATTTACGATTCGCAGGATTCACTTCGAGCTATTTCGGGAATTATTAAAGAAATGCAACTGGATAGGGATGTGTACAAACCCAAACAAGTTTTAGGGCGTATTTCTAATTTCAAGAATAGTTTGATAACCGTAAAAGCCTACTTTAACAATCCTGAATTACAAGAAGCCGATGCTATGTCTAAAAAACCTAGAATGGGCGAAATTTATCAAAATTATGTAGACCGCTGCTTTAAAGCAGGTGCTATGGATTTTGATGATTTGTTATTAAAAACGAACGAGTTGCTTACACGTTTCCCAGAAATTTTAGCCAAGTACCAAAACCGTTTTAGATACATTCTCGTTGATGAGTACCAAGATACCAATCACTCTCAATATTTAATTGTAAGAGCTTTATCTGATAAATTTCAAAATATTTGTGTAGTAGGTGATGATGCTCAAAGTATTTATGCTTTTCGAGGTGCAAACATCAATAACATTCTTAATTTCCAGAAGGATTACGAAGGTGTAAAAACCTTTAGATTAGAGCAAAATTACCGTTCCACAAAAAATATTGTTGAAGCTGCGAATACCATAATAGATAAAAATAAGGTTAAGCTAGATAAGATTGTTTGGACCGCAAATGATTTTGGACCCAAAATAAAAGTTCACAGAAGCTTAACAGATAATGAAGAAGGGCGCTTTGTGGCCAGTACTATTTGGGAACAAAAAATGCAGCAACAACTTTCAAATGGGGCATTTGCTATTTTATACCGAACCAATGCTCAATCCCGTGCTATGGAAGATGCTTTGAGAAAAAGAGACATTCCTTATCGTATTTATGGAGGTTTATCTTTTTACCAAAGGAAAGAGGTAAAAGATGTTTTGTGCTACCTTAGACTAGTTATTAATCCTAAGGACGAAGAAGCCTTGATGCGTGTGATTAATTACCCAGCAAGAGGAATAGGAAATACAACTATTGAAAAGCTAACCATTGCTGCAAATCATTACAAGCGTTCTATTTTTGAGGTGATGCAAAATATTGAACGAATTGATTTAAAATTAAACACGGGAACCAAACAGAAACTATTAGATTTTGTAACCATGGTTCAGAGTTTTCAGGCCATTAATGAAAATCAGGATGCCTTTTATCTTGCCGAACATGTGGCTAAAAAAACAGGATTAATTCAAGAACTAAAGAAAGATGCTACTCCTGAGGGAATGGCTAAGATTCAAAATATTGAAGAATTGTTAAACGGTATCAAGGACTTTACCGAAGGCCAAGTTGAGGTTGATGGCGCCAGAGGTTCTCTAGCTGAGTTTATGGAAGATGTAGCTTTAGCAACAGATTTAGATAAAGATACTAGTGACGAAGACCGTGTCGCGCTTATGACGATTCACTTGGCAAAAGGATTAGAATTCCCTCATGTTTTTGTAGTGGGAATGGAAGAAGATTTGTTTCCAAGTGCCATGAGTATGAGTACCCGAAGCGAACTTGAAGAAGAGCGACGCTTGTTTTATGTGGCACTTACTAGGGCTGAGCATCAAGCGTATTTAACCTACTCTCAATCTAGATACCGCTGGGGTAAATTAACAGATAGTGAACCGTCTCGATTTATTGAAGAAATTGACAGTCAATATTTGGAATACATGACACCTCCAGAAAATAATTATAGGTACAAACCAATGATTGATAGTGATATCTTTGGGGATATTGATAAATCTAAATTACGTCTTGCAAAACCCTCAAATGGAATTCCACCCGTTAAAAATTATAGTGAACCAGAACGTAATCAGGAGATTACAATTCGAAAATTAAAACCTTTAAGTAGTAATGCGCCCTCAACTAATACAGGAATGCTTGATTCTGGTCTAATGGCTGGTAAAATAGTGATTCACGAACGTTTTGGTAAAGGAGAAGTTTTAAATTTAGAAGGAGTAGGAGCTGATAAGAAAGCTGAAATTAAATTTGAAGTTGGAGGTATAAAAAAATTACTATTACGCTTTGCCAAACTTAATATCATCGAATAAGATTTAAAATTAATCCTTCAACGGATATTGAAAAGTCTAAATTAAAGCAACTTATACATATATAAAATGGCTCAATTTATTAAAATATACGAAAATAATCCAAACGAAGCCGCAATAGCAAAAGTGGTAAAAACACTTCGTGATGGAGGGCTAGTTATTTATCCTACAGATACAGTGTATGGTTTGGGTTGCGATATTACTAACACCAAGGCTCTTGAACGAATTGCAAAAATCAAAGGTATTAAGCTTGACAAAGCAAACTTCTCTTTTATTTGTCATGATTTAAGTAACCTATCAGATTATGTAAAGCAGATAGATACACCCACATTCAAGATTTTAAAAAGAGCACTTCCTGGACCGTATACTTTCATTTTGCCTGGTAATAACAATTTACCAAAAGAGTTTAAAAAGAAAACTACAGTAGGGATCAGGGTTCCAAACAACAGTATAGTTCTTGAAATAGTAAAACAGCTAGGGAATCCCATAGTTTCTACCTCAATAAGAGATGAAGATGATGTAATTGAATATACAACTGATCCTGAATTAATATTTGAGAAATGGCAAAACCTTGTAGATCTTGTCATTGATGGTGGTTATGGTGACAATATAGGATCCAGTATTATAGATTTATCTGGAGATGAACCTATTGTGATTAGAGAAGGAAAAGGAGATTTGAGTATCATATAATTTTTATGAAAAATTTTATTTTCATTTTTTACTTCCTTTTTTTGACACAAAGCTTTTTTGGGCAATCCATTACGGGTAAAGTTGTAGATGAACAATCAAGACCTATTGCGGCTGTAAATGTCTATTTTGATGGAACAACATTAGGAACTCTAACAGATAAAAACGGATTTTTTACACTAAATTTTGGTGCTAAATTAAATAGCATTTTAGTTATAAGCTGTTTAGGATATAATCCAGAGTATATCACTAATTTTAAACCAAATGAGTTCTTAAACATAAAACTTAATATGTCTGTTAATGTACTCCGTGAAGTGGTAGTACAGCGTGATGGTTTTCCAAGAGCACAAAAGATGGAGGTTTTTAAAAAGCAATTTTTAGGAACCACAAAACATGGAAAAAGTACAGTAATTGAAAACGAAGAAGATATTTATTTTACGTATGATGCCAACACAAAAGTTCTAGAAGCTTTTGCCGATAATCCTTTGAGGATTCTTAATAATTCCCTTGGATACAAAATCAATTACCAGCTTGTAAAATTTGAATGTAATTTATACCCTTGGAAATCTAAACCCAATGGCATTAGAAGTTGTTATTATGCAGGTTTAACTCGTTTTGAAAGCATTTCAATCCTTGATAAAATTAAGAAAAAAAGAGATGCTGTTTACGATGGTTCTCGTTTGCATTTTTTTAGAAGCGTAGCAGCTAATAATTGGAAAAATGATGATTTTAGATTGTTTAGAAAGAGTTGGGAAGTAAATCCCACAGCTTTTTTTGCGGTTAAAGATACTCTTGATTTTAAGAAGATTACGGTTACTACTAATAAAAACCAACTTGCTATAATGAAAATTTTAGCAGAATTTGATTTATTACGTAAAGGGGATCAATCTAAAATCATTTTTGAAACTTCAACTTTTTATGTTGACAAATTTGGAAATAATTCTCACTCAGACAAAATTTATTTTTCAGGTTCAATGAGTGAGCAAAAAGTAGGGGACATGCTTCCATTGGATTATGGAATCAATTGATTACAATCTAAATAAAACAGATAGTTAATCAAAAGGGAATTGCGAGAATCTGTTTTTAGAGCCTTTTTTAGAAAAAAAAGAAATATCAGTATTCTACTTTTTGATATACCTTGAATAGATTAGCATAAATCGTAATAGTTTAGATCTAAAACAAGAGTGAAAAATTGTTTCCTTTTTTCTAATTAGATTAGTTCAGCTTATTATTGAATCTATTTAGTATTACGCTTCCACACTTTAACCAACTCATACCATAATACTGAAACTGCACCAATTCCAGTGGATATAAATAATTGATTCACAGTAAGATGTTCAAATTTAAAAAAATTGGTAAGTGGTTTGATATACAGCAACAATCCTGTAATAGCTATTGTAATTCCTGTAATTATGAAAACCAAATTATTTTTATATCTTAAAGTAGTCAAAATAGAATAATAAAAAGAACGGTTTATTAGAGTTAAAAATACATTTGAAGTTACTAAAACCAAGAAAACCATTGTTCGTGTGATGTTTTCATTAAACCCATTGAATACCGAAAATTGATAAACGGATAAAGTCCCTACAGTAATAATCAGACCCTGAAGTATACTTGTAGAAAGTTCTTTCCAGCTAAAAAAAGTAGTGGTAAATGGTCTTGGTTTTTGTGTCATTGTATTCTTTTCCATAGGCTCATTTTCATATACTATGGAGCAAGTTGGTCCCATAACTAATTCTAAAAATATAATGTGAATGGGTGAAAAAATATTGGGATAAATCCATCCTAATGCCAAAGGGATAAATACGGTAAGTATAATAGGAATATGTATGGATATGATAAATTGTATTGCTTTTTTTAAATTTGAAAAGATTTTTCTACCCATTGCAATAGCATCTACCATTTTTGATAAATCATCATTGATTAAAATAAGGGAAGCGGCTTGTTTAGCAATTTCGGTGCCTTTTTTTCCCATTGCAATGCCTATATGAGCAGCTTTTAGTGCAGGACCATCGTTGACACCATCTCCAGTCATGGCCACAATTTCTGAATTCGATTTTAGTGCATTTATGATTTTTAGTTTTGCCTCCGGAAACATTCTGGTAAATAAATTGATTTCTGAAACTTGTTTTTTGAATTCTTTATCTGATAATTGCATTAATTCGTCACCAGAAATACTTTTCTCATAGCCTATAAATCCTATTTGTTTGGCTATTGATGAAGTGGTTTCGGCATTGTCTCCAGTTATGATTTTTACTTTAATTCCTGCTTTATAAAAATGTTGCAACACTAGCTTAATGTTCTTCTTTGGCGGATCATAAAAAGCTACAAGTCCATAGAATTCAAATTGAAATTCTTGTTGGGTTTTGGGATAATTTTTACCTTCAAAAATAGCTTTTCCAACGCCTAAAATTCGATACCCTTCAGCTGATAATTCCTTTATTGCACCTAAGATTGCGGCTTTTTCTTCATTCGAAAGTTTTGAAATGGCCATTATAGCTTCTGAAGCACCTTTGGCAGCAATAATCATTTCTCCGGCTTTGTTTTCAAAAATATGGGTCATCATAGGAGGTTTTCCAGATAATGGATATTCATGAACCATTTTAAAAACTGGCCTTTGATCCTTTTCAATAACTTTAGAATAGATTTCGTGCAATGCTACTTCCATGGGATCAAAAGGAACGGGTTCACTTGCCCACATGGAGGTGGTAATTAATTCTTTTTCTTCATTGGATAATTCATTTTCTATAGCTGTGATTTTTTGAGATTTGAGTGTAAATATTTTAGCGAGACTCATTTTATTTTCGGTAATCGTTCCTGTTTTGTCAATACAAATTACAGTAGCGCTTCCTAAAGTTTCTACAGTCTTCATTTGTTTAACTATAATTCCATTTTCCATCATTCGCCAAGCACCAAGAGCCATAAAAGTGGTAAATGCAATAGGAATTTCTTCGGGTAAAACACTCATAGCAAGTGTTAATGCTTTGAGCAAGCTGTCTAATATATTATGAGAATTTAAAAAATTTATTATCCAAACAATCACAAAAATTACGGCTCCTGCAATAGCCATTTTTTTTACAAAATTGCCAATTTGAACTTCTAAGGGCGTTTTCTCTTCTTGAATTTCTTCTAGGCTTTTACCTATTTTACCTAATTTAGTTTCGCCGCCAATAGCAGTAATGTTAGCAATTGCTAGTCCGCTTGCTACGGTTGTCCCTTGATAAATAGTGTTATCTTTTATAGATTTGTCTTTGGTAACCGACATAGATTCTCCTGTGAGGATAGATTCATTTACAGAAAAATCATTAGAAGATTCAATAATTCCATCAGCTGTAATTGCATTTCCTTCTTCAATTAATAAACTGTCACCTATTACTAATTCTTCGGTTTTTATTTCGATTACTTCACTATTTCTAATGACTTTGCATTTGGGTTTTGTAAAATCTTTTAATTTTTCTAAAGCATTGTGACTTCTTGCTTTTTGATAAGATGAAATTGTAGCTATCAAAATAATTGCTGAAGCTAAAAAAATACCATCCGAAGTTTTTCCGTTAATGAAATAAATAGTTGATGCTACCAACAATAAAATTGTCATAGGATCTTTAACAATCTGAATTAAGCCATTTAAAAACATATTGGTTTTTTTATAGACCGTTTTATTCTGACCGTATTTTTCTCTTGCTTCAATTACTTGCGCATCTGATAAGCCATTAATATTAAAGGTATTAGAATTCATAGAAATGTTTGTTAATATCGAGGTCATTGCTTCAATATCTAGGTTTAAAGTTTCAAATTTCGCAATCGTAGCGCATTTCCTATTACTGAAACTGAGCTAAAGCTCATTGCTAGCGCAGCTATCATTGGCGAAAGCAAAATTCCAAAAAATGGATATAAAACCCCAGCTGCGATTGGCACACCTAGCACGTTATAGAAAAAGGCGAAAAATAGGTTTTGCTTACTATTTCTCATAACGGCATGGCTTAAATTTTTGGCTTTTACGATGCCTTGTAAATCGCCTTTTACTAAAGTTATCTTAGCACTTTCTATGGCTACATCGGTTCCTGTCCCCATTGCGATTCCAATGTCAGCTTGCGCCAATGCAGGTGCATCATTGATACCATCTCCTGCCATAGCTACAATTTTGCCTTCTGCTTGCAATCGTTTTATTTCTTTGAGTTTATCTTCGGGTAAGCAACCTGCTTTGTAAGAAGTTAAATTCATTTCATCCGCAACCGCTTTGGCAGTATTCACATTGTCGCCAGTAAGCATTATTACTTCTATACCTTGACGCATTAATTCTTTTATGGCTGCTGCGCTAGATGTTTTTATAGCATCGGTAATGGATACAAAACCAACAGCAACGCTATCTACAGCAATATAAGAAACTGTTTTTCCAAGTTTTTGTTCGGCAATAATTTTGTTTTCTAAATCATCTGAAACTTTAGCTTTTACTTGTTCCATTAGTTTTTTATTTCCTAGTGCAACTTTTTTATTGGTTACTGTTCCTATAACTCCTTTTCCTGCAATGGCTTCAAAATCTTTAACTTCTATTAAAGAAATGGATTTTGTTTTAGCATAATTTACAACGGCTTGCGCCAAAGGGTGTTCACTGTATTGGTTCAACGAAGCGATGTTTTGTAAAAGATCATTATCGTCATTATTTGACGAATAAACCTTTTCTACCGATGGTTTTCCTTCCGTTATTGTTCCAGTTTTATCGGTTATTAGCACATTAACCTTATTCATATTCTCTAAGGCCTCAGCATTCTTTATTAAAACTCCTGATTGTGCCCCTTTCCCCACGCCAACCATAATTGACATGGGTGTTGCCAAGCCTAAAGCGCAAGGACAGGCGATAATTAATACCGCTATGGCATTTATAAATCCATAAACTAATGATGGTTCAGGACCAAATTTTGCCCAAATGAAAAAGGTTATAGCAGAAATAATAACTACGGTAGGTACAAAATATTTAGCAATCTTATCGGCTAATTTTTGAATAGGCGCTCTTGATCGAGAAGCATCATTTACCATTTGAACAATTTGAGAAAGCAAGGTTTCTGAACCTACTTTTTCAGCCATCATGACAAATGATTTGTTGCCGTTTATTGTTCCTGCAATTACATTATCGTCTTTCTTTTTGTCAACAGGAATTGGCTCGCCCGTAATCATGGCTTCATTAATATTGCTTTCGCCATCAGTGATTTTTCCATCTACAGGAATTTTTTCTCCAGGTTTTACCCGCAATAAATCGCCTTTTTTGATATCATGGATTGAAATTACTTTATCGTTTCCATCGATGACCAAAGTAGCTTCGGTTGGCGAGAGTTTTAATAACTCTTTGATGGCTCCGCTTGTTTGACTGTGCGCTCTGGCTTCGAGTAATTGCCCTAATAAAACCAACGTTAATATGACCGTTGTTGCTTCAAAATAAAGTGAAACAGATCCGTTGTGTGTTTTAAATTCAGCTGGAAAAATATTTGGAAAAAACAACCCAACCAAACTAAACAGAAAAGCAACACCAGACCCAATTCCGACTAAGGTAAACATATTCAAGTTCCAAGTAATTATCGATTTCCAGGCACGCTCAAAAAACATCCAACAGGCGTAAAAAACAACAGGAAGAGACAAAAGTAGTTGTACCCAATTCCATTTTGAGGCCTCCATTAATTCTAATAATGGATTGTTACGAACCATTTCTAACATTGAAATCACGAAAATAGGAACAGTAAATACAACCGCTATTTTCATTTTCTTAACCAAATCTTTATAGGTCTTTTGGTCTTCGGTATCAGTTGGATTCATTGGTACTAAATCCATTCCGCAAATAGGGCATGCGCCTGGCATTTCACTAATTACTTCGGGATGCATTGGACAAGTATATGAGGCTTTACTAATAGTCAAGTCTGGTACTTTGACTAAATCCATTCCACATACAGGACAATCGCCTGCTTTATCATATACTTTTTCGCCCTCACAATGCATCGGACAATAATATTTACCAATAGCGTTATTTGGTGTATTTAATTCTTTTTTGTGACTATGTGAAGGTGAAGCACAACATGGTTTATTTGTAATATCATTTGTTGCTTGAAGCGGTATTTTGCTAGTAGACATTTCTATATTATATTTTCCAACAGCAGCTAAAGCTTCTTGAAACTGTGTTGTAGGAATGTGCTTTACCATAGTAATAGTAGCTATTGGTGGATGTAATGAAACTTTTGCTTCAACGCCATCCATAGCATTCAATGTTTTTTCGACTTTGGTGCGACAACCATCACAAGTCATTCCGGAAATGTTGTAAGTGTGTATCATTTTTTATTTCAATAAATACGATAAACTAACCTTGTAATAACTTACTAAGTTTAATTCAGTTTTGTAATGTTGAATTATTTACTTTCCTCTTTTTTTTCAGGAACAGGCTCTGTTAATTTCATACCACATTTTGAGCATTTGTCATTCATTTTTCCTTGTACTTCGGGATGCATTGAGCAAGCATACCTATTTTCTTGATTCCCCATCATTTTAGTTTTATCGTTCATTCTTGTGCTGTCATTGTCCATCATGGTACTATCATTGTTCATCATGAGGGAATGATCTGTTGTAGTTTCAGTATTTTTTTTATTACAAGATACTAATACGGTTGTCATTACTATGGCTGAAAAGATTATTTTTTTCATTGTTTTAATTTTTAATGTATAAATTGTGATTATTTTAAAACCTACATAAAAACCTATAACCTATTTATTTAAAATTTACTAGAAGCTGTACGTAATTTGTTCTATTTTAAAGTAATAAATTCATACTACTAAGTTACTGCTTTTATAATCTAAAAACTTGTATTTGTAATTTGGTTATATTTCCCATCGTAAAATTGACTAGAAAGTAATATTTTGAATTGCGCTTTTCAGAACCATGTCACCAAAATCTCAATTAGATTTTAATTTTGAAGGTGCTCTAAATAGATCTTTCTCTAATGTTTTTATTGTTGATGGTTAGGGTATGACTTTGAGTTTTATAGACTTTGTTTAAGAGGAATTGTAATCCTGCATTGAGATCTTGTCCTCTGTATTTTATTTCTCGACTTCTTCCTCTTTCAATATGATCATACATTGATTCAAAAAAATTCGAAAAATTTTCCGAAAAATTCGAGGGCTGCTGTCGCATTCCTGAATTTTACTTCTTTTTGGGAATATAACCTGTTTTTTCAAATTCATCAGCGTGTTTCCAGTCGATACGATTCTTGTTGTATTTTTTGCAATTTTCCACTTTGCTTAAAACTACAATTGCTTCATTAGTTTCTTTACATTTATTTTCGGCATTTTTGTCATTTGCGCTCAAGTCTAGTGGTGTTTTCTAGCGAGTTTTATATATGCTTTTCAATTTTCGGCTACGGTGGCTGTTTTAGGAAGCTCGAGAATTTTATAATAATCTATAAATTTCATTTCAGTCTTTTTGAGTTATTATGTTTTTGAAATAGTATCTTTTATTCTTGATTTTTAACATTAAGCATAAAGTTAGTAGTATCTGAAGTTGTTCCGTACCCATCAACCAAAGTTCCTTTTTCACCAGTATTGCATTCAATGATATAGATGATGGAACTGTATTCAGGATTTGATGCACCTTCAAAACGGTAGAAATGTACTATTCTAACTTCATTACTTCGGAATTGATTTTCGGTTTTCAATGAAACCATTTTTTTTCCGTTGACTTCAAATTGGGAATGAAATCCGAGTTTTTCAACAGCAGATATTACCATAACCAAACTATCTCTTTTTACTTTTTTCATGATTTTATTACTTACTTTAAATGTGAACGTAAAAACCAAGCCATTTTTTCGTGCCTTTCCATTAGTCCCGTAATGAAATTACTTGTAACTAAGTCTTGATATTCATTCGCAAAAACATGAATATTCCCCTTCAAAGACATTATCAAACTTTCATGGTCAACCAGTAATTCCTTTATGTAACCTTCACCATTAATTTCAGATCGTTTTTGTTCCGTAAATTGGGTAACCCCAAGGAATGCATTCAACATAGCATCAACATAATGACCTAAACTCCGAATGCGTTCTGCTATACTGTTAATCATTATTTCAAGTTCACAGAACTGTGCCTCAAAGAATTTATGCTTATTATAAAAGTCGTGTCCTTCTTTATTCCAATGTGCTTTTTTAGTTTTGGTATATAAGACGTACTCATCAGACAAGATTTTTGACAATTTATTTGCTTTTCCTTCTCGGTTTGCTTCATTAATTCCAGTAGTAGTTTGCATTTTTTGAGTCTTTTTAAAACGTAATTATTAATCATCAGATTCCACATATAAATCATTTTGTACTTGTGTGACACCTGGTGCGTTCCACGCTATTCTGCTGCCTTCATTTTTTTGATACCAAGAATCTACACTCCCTATTAAAGTAACCACATTATCAACTACATAAACGCGGATGTCTTTATTTTTGATGGCGCCGTTGCGTTCAATGGCAATTTCAATATCTTTTTTTTTGATGGTGTCTTTGGATGTTGAAATTATCTTAATGTTATTTGTAATTCCTGTAATTCCTATGAGGTTGTTAAGTGCATTTTTAGTTGCTTCTTTTTGATAGTTCCATTCGAGTTCGCCACTTAAAAATACCCAACCATTTTCAACAATGACTGAAATTTTTTCGGTTGGGATGTCCCAATGCCACATAAAAATATTTTCAATAACATCTTTAATTTTAGTATCAGGTCTACTTTCATCAGTACCGCAAATTACCTTTATATCCTCAAGAACGGTTCTGACTCCAGCTACATTTTTAGCGGCTTGTTCGGCTTCGTTTTTTTTGGCATAGGTGTTTACTGAGCCAGTAAGTGTAACCACTCCTTTACTAGTCATAACTCCAATTTCGGCGGCTTGCAAAAGGGGTTCCCAATTGATGGCATCTACAACATTTTTTTGTAATTCTTCGTTGCTTTTCATTTTGAAATTATTTAGTTTTTAATGTATGTAAAGCTGTTGTTTTCTTATAGATCTTAAAATGACCTAGAACATCAAAAAAAATGATATTTGTTACTTTAATTGGAGTTGGACTGTAGATTTGTAATTGCGAATACTACTTCATTTTCTGTCTTAACCTTATCTTCAAATGAATTAAAATTACTGATTGTTATCCTAGCAATTTCATCTAAAGCCTCCTTGGTAAAGAAAGCTTGGTGTGGTGTAATCAAAACATTATTGAAAGACATCAATCTTTCTATTTGGTCGTCTTTTATGATTTTATCTGATAAGTCTTTAAAAAATAGGTTTTCTTCGCCTTCATAAACATCGATTCCCAAATATCCAATTTGAGCATTTTTTAGCGCTTTGATTGCATCCTTGGTGTTGATAATGGCTCCTCGACTTGTATTAATAATCATAGTTCCTTTTTTTATTTTTGAAAAAGCCTCACTATCAAATAGATGTCTTGTTTCTGGATTTAATGGACAATGAATTGAGATTATATCAGATTGCGCCAATAGTTTTTCAAAAGGAACATATTTTACTCCTTTTTCTATCAGTGATTTAGAAGCTAAAATATCATTTGCGACAACTTTACAGCCAAATCCAAGCATTATTTGACAAAAAGCAGTTCCAATTTGTCCAGTTCCAAGAACACCAATCGTTTTTCCAAATAAATTAAAACCCATCAAATTTTGAAGCGAAAAATTATTTTCCCGAACCCTATTGTAGGCTTTATGCGTTTTTCTGTCTAGCGTTAAGATTAATGCGGTTGCATGTTCAGCAATGGCTTGTGGCGAATAAGCGGGTACACGCATCACTTTTATGTTATGCTTTGCAGCAGCCTCTAAATCAACATTATCATATCCTGCACTGCGCAAGTCGATCAGTTTTATGTCTGCTTTTGCAAGTTGTTCAATTACCATAGCATCTAGTTTATCCGTTAATTGAATACATACAGCATTAAAATCTTTTACAACTGAAACTGTTTCGGCATTTAGCGGCGTTTCAAAATAGGTGAATTGGTGTTTACCATCAACATTATATTTATCAAGATATTCACGTTCGTAATATTTAGTGCTGAAGATAGCTATTTTCATTTTTCGAGGTCTATTTGTATATTTATTTAATTGATTATTAGTTTTTTAAGTATAAGTTTAATTTACAAGCTGTAAATTTCTATTGTCAGCAAAAACTGTTTTAGTCTTATTGTATTCTATTTCCTCTCTGCATTTTTGTATTGTCAATCTTGCCATAAGAAAACTCACAGTAGATTCTGCACCTTGATTGAGATTGATGTAATCTTCCTCTAAACCGTCATAACAACCGCCAGTGCAAGGATTGTAAATGATTTTTTGGAGGTGATTGTTTCCAAGAAACCAACTAAAAGCTGTTTCCATTTTATGAAGATAGTCAGTGATTTTAAAAGTATTATAAAATTTGGCTAAAGCCAAGATGGTATAGGCAACATCAATGGGTTGTTCACCACCAATAACCTCTTTTGCAACAGTTTTGTTATAATGTAACCAACCTTTGTTAGAGATTACTTTAATACTATTTTCCGTTATTGTTTTTGATAATAAAAAATCAAAAGAAGTCTTAGCAATTTCTTTATAAATCATTTCGCCTGTAGCTAGATAAGCACAAAGTATGGCTTCGGGAAGAATGCTGTTGCCATAGGTCATATAGCTCTCAAACCAATGCCAATTAGTTTTAGATTCGTGTCTGTACATCTGAACTAATCGGTTCGCCAATAGTTTTATGAGTGCCTTATTTTCAAAATTCATTTCTTTTTTATTACTGTAATAAATCCCTTTTATAGTAAAAGCCATCGCCCTTGTTGAATGCATGCTTGTAGCGGAAGACATGGCAGCTTGCATTGTTTTTTTTGCTTGGGTGATTAATGATTCTGGTAATAAATCATGCATAGAAACTAGAAATCCTAGCGCCCAAATTGCTCTTCCGTTAGAATCTTCTAGATTTTCACTATTCTGATCTGTAAACTTTTTATTTTCGTTTACATAATTCAAAAAGGAGCCGTCTTTTTGTTGACAAAACTGGACAAACTGGTAATATTGATTGATATAGGCTAAATCTTTCTCATCATTTGTCAATTCAAAATGCTGACAAATAGCTACTAATGCTCTTGCATTATCATCCAGAGTGTAGCCGCTATTTAAATCAGGCTTATTGATAATGGAGAATTGTATCATTGCAAAAGGTGTAGTCAAACTTTTAAAGTGTTCTAAATTGATTGCTGGGGTTTTGTACTTTAATTTAGATTTTCGATCCATTACACTATTTAACAACAATGCATGAGAAATTGCAGCGTTTTCCCAAGCTGTTGGTGCCATTTTATGAATACCTTTATTGGAGATTTCCTTACATAACTGTGGATTGTTTAATAAATTTAAAACTTGTTTTTGCAATTGCTCTGAATTTTCGAAGTCAATGATAATTCCGCCTCCATTTTTTAATAATTCAGAAGCGTGAGGAATAGGAGTAGATATTACGGGACAACCACAACTAATAGCATAAGAAAATGTACCGCTCACCGCTTGATTTGGATCTTTGGAGGTAAAAAGATAAATATCCGTAAGTTGCAAATAATCCAGTAATTGCTCAAGTGGTAAATAAGCATTGATAAATTTTACATGCTCTTTTAGCCCTAATATTTCGATTTTTTGCTCTAAACTATCGCGGTATATTTCACCTTCTTCCTTAACAACTGATGGATGCGTTTTCCCAATTATAAGAAAAAGAATATCTGGATTTTCAACAACAATTAAGGGCATGGCATCTAATGTAGTTTCTATTGATTTTCCAGAACTCAATAAACCAAAAGTTGAAATCACTCTTCTTTTTGATAGGTTGTATTTTTCTTTTAAAGCTTCCTTATCCGTATGTTTTACTAAATGAGTTCCGTGTGGAATAACGGTAATTTTATTTTTTAAAATACCGTAATCGTTTTCTAACAATTTTGCCGAAGCATTTGTCATTACTATAAATGAATCTACAAGCGCATTCATTTCGGCTATGTTTTCTTTTAGTTTTGCACTTGGATTGGGTAGTACGGTATGAAAAACAATAATTATGGGTTTATTTATCGCTTTTAAGCAAAGGATAAAATCAGCTTCATTCGTTTTGAATAAACCAAACTCATGTTGGATTAATGCAAGAGCTATATCCTTATTACTATTGATATTTTGTGCAAGAGCATCATAAGAATATGTATTGTCCGTTTCTAAAACATAAGTTACCTCATCATCATAAGCATACTTATTATTTTGTAATTCCAAGGCTGCAATTTTAATATTGAAGGTATTTTGGAATTTGTTGTTTAATGCTAAAATTAAATCCTGCGAATACGTAGCTATACCACATTCACGGGGTGGATAAGTAGTAATGAATAAAATTTCGGGCAGGCTTTCTTTTTCTTGAATTTGAGTTTTATTCAAACTATATGATCTACTATTTTGAGCTGGATACGTATTGTTGCGATTTAATCTTAATTTATTTATCATCTTGTTTGTTATAAAGTAATAATTCTTTGATCAATCCTGATAGCGAAACAGAAGCAGTGGCAATTCTCTCGTCTGCAGCTCCATAATAAATGTATAAAGTGTCTTCAAATACTACTGCTCCTGATGGGAAACACACATTATTTACTTCGCCCTTTAATTCCCAATCTAATTCGGGTTTGAATAGGGGATACGGTAAGCGAGCAATTTCTTCTTTTGGATTTTCTAAATCCAGCAAAGCAGCGCAAGCCGAATAAACATATCCATTGAGTCCATCTTTAACGCCATGGTATATTAAGAGCCAACCTTGATCTGTTTCTATAGGAGGACAGCCTCCACCTACATAACTAATTTCATGGTCATATTTTGAGGTAAGCACTACATAATCATTAAAATGGCTGAAATAATCCTGATAGAATGCTTCGGTTAAATTTTTCAAATCTTCAACACCTACAACTATTTGAATGTCAGGTTTTATGCGGTGCATGAAATAGAATTTTCCGTTTATTTTTCTCGGAAAAAAAATAACATTCTTGTCCCAAACAAGTGATTTTTCCTTGTCAGATTCTAAAGCACTGATGTGTTCGTTGTAACGAAAATATTTTTGATTAATAGGACTACTTTGCTCTGCCAGTTGATCAAATGCAGCGTAACTAATTTGTGGCACTATAATTCCTTTTTTTTCAAAATGGATTAAATCTTTTGAAATAGCAAGACATCCTAACGCGTTTATACCATCATAGGCAGTATAAGTTAAGTAGTATGTGTCTTCTATTTTTACAATTCTGGGATCCTCCATGCCTTGACATTCGTAGTCAAATTCAGGTGCTAGCAATGATTTCTTATGTCTATCAACTACTGATAATTGCCCTTCAAGTTTACAATACCCAATGCTAGAATGATTGCCTTGGCTTACTGCACGATAAAAGAGATGTACAAAATTGCCTTCTCTTATGGCTGCGGGATTGAGAACTCCTTCATCTTCAAATGAAAATAACGTTTTGGTTAACAGTACCCCTTCTTTTTTGACTTGTATCATTATATTTATATCATTTTTTGTGAGTTCATCCAGTATTGATTCGGAGGTAACTTTTTTAGGGCTATTTTCTTAATTAAAATTTTACTTCCTAAATAAGTATTACGCTACGTATCTTGTTTTTAAAACATTACTTTTTAAAATTCCAGTATTTTATGTGTATCCATTTTCTAATTGGATAATTAGAAATTAATAGTACTAGTTTTGAGGTTGTTGGGAATTACATAGATTCATTTGAGTTAAATTCCCCTCATATTCATTTATAGTAGTAACTTTCTAATTTTCTAATAGTATAGCTTCAAGAAGTAATTTAGCCACCGCTACCGATGAGGCTGCATTTTGTCCTGTAATCATTAAGCCATCTTGCTTTACATAGGATTCAGAATCTTTTCCCTTACTATAAAATGCACCTATTTTAGTAAGCTCATCTTCCAGTAAAAATGGAACTATTTTGTTTAGCTTCACTGCTTCTTCTTCAGTATTAGAAAAGCCTGTTAATTGTTTTCCCTTAACTAAATAATCACCATTTTGGTTTTTTACGTGTACTAAAGCAGCTGGTGCATGGCATACAAAGGCAATTGGTTTTTTGTTATTGTAAAAGGCTTCAATGAGTTTAATAGAATCGGTATCGTTTGCCAAATCCCATAATGGCCCGTGACCACCAGGATAAAATACAGCATCATAATCAGCGGGATCTATTTCGCTTAATTTTATCGAATGCGCTACTAGGTCAATAGCAGTATTGTCTTTGTAAAATCTTTGAGTATTTGTAGTTTGCGCTTCTTCGTCCTCACTTTTGGGGTCAACAGGAGGCTGTCCTCCTTTTGGGGAAGCAATTGTTAATTCTGCTCCTGCATCTACAAAAATAAAATAAGGTGATGCGAATTACTCTATCCAAAACCCCGTTTTTAAGCCACTATTTCCTAAAGTTTCATGTGATGTAAGTACAATAAGTATTTTCATGTTGCTATTATTTGTTTAAAACATTATTCTTTTTCTAATCTTCTTGTGGTTATGTATTTACAGTATATTGCTCGTATTATATTGCTAGAAACTTTTAAATTAATTATAAGTTCAAAATTGAGTCTATTTGGTTGAAGTAGAAATGACCATACGCACTCCTAAAAGTGATACCAAACACTTTTAAACTTTAGTTTTGAAAAAAAAACAGGATTTTTTTTAAGTTTTGTCATTTGTTTTTAAAATATTCTGTACCAATTAAAATCGGTGATGACTAGTCTTTATTAGTTTGTATTAGTTATATTTTTTATGATTTAATCTAATCTTCTTCAATCAGTAATTCATTTTCAACACTTATAACACCTTTAGTTTTCCAAGCAATATGTCCTGCAATTTCTTTTTGACTCCCTGATTCTACAGTACCTTTTAAAGTTATTTTTGACTCTGAAATTTCTATTTCAATATCATTTGAGTCTAAAGCAATGTGGTTTTGTAATGCAAGCCTAAGGGATGCTGCATCTATTTTAATATCATCTTTTGATTTTATCCTAATTTCATTGCTAACTCCCTTAACACCTATTAGACTAATAATTGCTTCTTTTGCTGCTTCTTTCTGATAATTCCATTCTAATTCACCTGAAAGAGTCACCCATCCATTTATTGCTTTAACTGTAATGGTATCGTTAAGTGTATTCCAGTTCCACCTGAAAGTATTAAGAATTTCGGTTGTGATATCAATATCTTTTTTTTCTTCCCAACTATTAATGATTACATCGATTTCATTGATAACTGATTTTACTCCGGTCATTTTACTTGATAATCTTTCGGCTTGTGTTTTCTTTTTATAGGTATCTACATGACCTTTCAGTGTGATTATTCTATTATTTGAAATGACTATTATATTGCAATCAATACTAAAAAGTTCCTGTTTTAATACCTGAATTACATGTTGCCGTAAAATATCATCTGTTATCATTTTTCGTTTTTTATATCAATTTCAAAGTGTTTTAAAGTACTTTACAAAGTTGGTTTATATAGTATTATATTAAAATGAGCATAGTCTGAGTTATAAGTGATTTACAACACTTAATATTCTACTAAGATTAAAAAAGAGTAAATTTCAAAAGATATAGATATAATAGTATAAGGCGATAACTACTCAGGTAGACTTATCTTTACATAAGTCAATACACTTTGACAAAATAAGTTATGGAAAAATCTGCTTTACTGGACGCCCTAGTACATAACGCTATTGACGGAATCATAACTATTGATGAATTAGGCACCGTAGAAAGTATAAATCCATCTGCTTGTAAATTATTTGCTTATTCTGAACAAGAGATTTTAGGGAAAAATATATCAATACTTATGCCTTTTGGCAATAATGAAGCTCACGATTCCTATTTAAAAGATTATAAAAGGTCTGGACAATCCCATGTAATTGGAATAGGAAGAGAATTAATAGGTAAAACTAAAAAGGGGTATCAATTCCCATTTAAAATTGGTGTAAGCGAGGTGAATTATGCAGGAAGAAAAATTTATGCGGGATTTATTCATGATCTTACCCAGCAAAAAAAGGATGAAGAAAGGCTTAAAAATTATGCTTCCCATCTAGAAGAACTTGTAGAAGAGCGAACAAAAACCTTAAACGATACGATTAAAGCACTTGAAAAAGCAAAAGCAAAAGTAAGTGCTACTTTAGAAAAGGAAAAGATTATTAGTAAATTAAAAAACCGTTTTTTATCAATGGCTTCGCATGAGTTTCGTACTCCCTTAAGCACAGCACATTTATCAGCTTCTCTTATCGAAAAATATGCCGAAACATTAGAAAATCCTAATATCATCAAACATGCTGGTAAAATAATTAATGCTGTAACAAATTTGACCACTATACTAAATGACTTTCTATACATAGAACAATTAGAAGTTGGTAAAGTAAATGCAAAACCCATATGTTTTGATCTAGTGCAATTAGCCGAAGAGATTACTGAGGAAATGCAATTACTAGCAAAAGACAATCAGCAAATACAACATACTCATTATGGATTTCAGAAAGCTATAAACTTAGATCAAAATCTAATTAAAAATAGTATTATCAATCTAATTACAAATGCTATAAAATATTCAGACGATGGTTGCAGTATAAAATTTACCACAGAAATAAATGATACACATTGTATCATTTGCGTAAAAGATGAAGGAATAGGAATTCCTAAAGAAGATCAATTGCATTTATTTGAACCTTTTTTCAGAGCACATAATACGGGTAATATTCCAGGTACTGGACTTGGTTTAAATATCGTGGCACGTTATATTGCCTTAATGAAGGGTACTGTTTCGTGTGTAAGTACAATACACGAAGGGACTTTATTTACACTAACATTTTCAACAATATGAGCAAGGTATTAGTAATTGAAGACAATAATGAAATAAGGGAAAATATAGTTGAAATCCTAGAATTGGCAGACTATGAAGTCATTGTTGCTAAAAATGGAAAGGAAGGGGTTGATATGGCTACAATGTATTTACCAAACGTCATTCTGTGCGATATCATGATGCCTGAACTGGACGGTTATGGAGTACTGTATCTCCTTAATAAAAATACCGAAACTACTACGATTCCCTTTATTTTTATTACTTCAAAATCAGAACGACTTGATTTGCGTAAGGGAATGGAAATGGGAGCCGATGATTATCTTACAAAGCCATTTGGTAGATTAGAACTTCTCAATGCTATTGAAAGTAGATTAAAGAAAAAAGAATGTCAGCATCATTTTTACAGTAAATCTCTAGAGAGTTTGGATAATATTGTTTCAAAAAATAATGGATTAAACGAGCTAAAAAAAATCATAGCCGAACGAAAAACTAGATTATTCAAAAAGAATCAAGTTATACATTATGAGGGTGACAATGCTTCTGGTATTTACCTTGTAGTTTCAGGTAAAATTAAGACCATTAAAATGACCGAAGATGGTCATGAACTGATGACAGGAATATACCAAAAAGAAGATTTTTTAGGAATTAACATTATTCTTTCCAGCAAACCCTACGATGACACAGCAACTGCCATGGAAGATAGTTATTTATGCTTTTTTCCTAAAATTCAATTTGATCAAATGTTACTGCAATACCCTGATATGGCAGGAAAATTTCTTGAAATCCTTTCCAGTGAAATTCGAAACAAAGACGCATACTTGTTGCAACTTGCCTATCAATCAGTTAGAAAACGAATTGCTGAGGCAATTTTGAGATTGTTTAAAAACGAAACTAGTATTAGAATTAGTAGGGATGAACTTGCCGCCCTTACAGGAACCGCCTCAGAAACCGTAAGCCGGACATTGACAGAATTCAAAAATGAAGGTCTGATTGAAAAAAAAGGAAGTATATTAACAATCCTTAATTTTGATAAAATTAGTAAGATGAGGAATTAGTTTCTTATTAAAAGATGTAGCTTTTACTTATTAAATTGAAATTTACATTTGTTTATTTTCAAGATTCTAAAGAGGAGGTTTGAAGTCCATTGAAAGAAATAGGTTAGGGGTAACATGATTTCTGCAAGAACTGTTGTACTTCTCTTAAACTAGATTATTGTGAAAATAATTTTTAGGGGTTGGAATAACTTTTTTGCGAGCATAATCAAACCATTCTACTTCTTTAGTAACTTCTGCGCAGCATTCGTTTTTTGAGTTAAAAAAACAGCTTTTAATTTTGATTTTATCACCTATACAGTAATTTTCTATTTTGATAAAAAAAGGCTCAGTAAACATCAAATTTTTATAACAAATTAATTCATGATTCTCAATTTGTAGGCCTAGATGCCTTGCGTTGAGCTTCTCTTTTGAAAATCCATTATCAAACAAAAAACGATACAATAAACGTAGCGTGTATGAAATGTATGCGGTGCTTTCCATTTCCATATCATCATTTACATCCTGTCCAGTAACAACGTAATTTATACAAATCATTTAAATTCAGTTAGGGATTATTTAAAAGGAGGTCAGTCTAATTGTAAACTGACCTCCTGGTGGAATACTAATTTAAAAACAACTAAACATTTGTTTAGCTACTTATATCATTTGAATGTAAAAAAGATTATTTGACTAATGTAAAGTTGTAAGTTATTTTTACTTTGTCAGCAATTTTTTTACTCACCATACTAGGAATATCAATATTAAAATCTTCTGGTTTCACTTCAAATGAGCCAGTAGCATTAACACCGTTTGCAACTTTTACAACTTTTATGATCACTGATACTGGTTTAGTTTTACCGTGAATGGTTAAATCTCCTTTTAAAGTAAAATTTTTTGTGGTATTTGTTATTTTTGAAAAATCAAAATCTTCAATTTTTCCCTTTAAAGTTGATTTCGAAAACTTTTCAGATTCCATGTAATTTTCATTGAAATGTTCTTCCATTAAAGCCACTTTAAAACGAAAGCCTTTTATGAGAACTAAAGCTGCAAAATCACCCGTTGATTGCTCTAAAACTGCAGATACACTTTTATTCTCAGCCGCAACTTCTTCATAGGAAGGCATAGAAGCCTGAAATTTTATATTTCCTGTTTTTGTTATCAGTTTTTGAGCAAATCCATTGGTATTTGCAAGAATAATCAATAATAGTAAAAAGGAATTGATAAAGGATTTTTTCATGTGTTAGCTGTATTGGTTTTATTTATTATATGCAATCTGCTTAGTTTTGTAAGTGTTTGGTTCATCGTTTTTCATTTTATCTTGGTTTTGATGATTTCCAACTCTAATTAATTCACGGTTACGTTTATTTCATCATTAATTCTCTCTAAGCCCATCTGTATTCCACTTAAGAATTATGTCAATATTCGCTTGAGACATTCTTCCTGCTTGTGGCATAATTCCAGACTGTCCGTTTTGTAATTGTATGCGGCCTAATAAATTTGCGTTTTCAACAGCTGCTTTTACTTGTGCAAATGTTGTTAAAGGTCTAAATGAAGCAGAACCTCCACTTGAATGGCAGCGTACACAATTGTTGTCTACAATAGTCTTTGCATTGCCATTATAGGTAAATGTTGATGCTGTTGGAGGTGCAGGATTTGGCGTAGGATTTGGTGCAGGATTAGCTATTGGTTCAATAGTGTCGGTAGTGTCAGAACTACAGCTCCATAATCCAGCCAGTAAAATTGTAAGTGCAATTGTTTTTTTCATAGAATTTATTGTTTTATGGTTAATTAGAATACTCTGTATAAGTTAAATCCGAAAAAGAAATTTCCTTTACCCCATTCGCCAGATGCATTGGTAAGATACCCGCTTTCGCTCATGGCTTGTGAATTGGTAAATAGGAGTTGAAAAACATGCCCACCAGTTTCTATATCAAGTCCTACTGATAATGGGTTTGTATAAAATTTAGGCTTATCAAAATTGTGCATGTATTCTAGATTGACTGATAATCTTTTGGTGATTTTATAGCGTCCACCTCCTCCAAAAGAAAACTGATTGTCTCTTTCTATGTCGGGATTGTAAAGATTTTTGTGTACAAATGAAGGAATCAATTCTAATGATAGTTTTTCATTCACCTTTCTTGATATCAATAGCTGTTGAACATAAGCTATACGGTGCTTAAATTCTAAGCCAGGAAATTGTTTTTTTTCTAGAAACGTATTAATATCTGCCACGGAATACCCCACAATGTCTAAAGGAAAACTATCGCCTTGTCTTGCCATTCGGTACTTTATTCCCGTTTCATACATTTTGTTTAAAGTATGTCGAGAAAGATTAACGGATAACCATTCTGTAATTCCATAAATACCACCAAGTTTTGTTGTGGCATTATCAAGTCCAAAAAAACTATCCAATCCATCTTCAACAGAGCCAAAACGATGTGACACCACAAAATAAAACTCTTTTTTGGCAGGCATTTTTGTAGTTTGTAATGTTACCAGTTGCAGTGCTTTAAAAGTAGCGGTACTGTAGTTCTCAGCAGTTTGAATCGTATCGAGACTGTTAAGTAAATCATCCTGCGAATAGGCTAGAGTAGTCAAAAAAAGACAGGTGGAGATTAAAAAATTCTTCATAAAATGGATTAGTTGCTTTGTTTATTAATGATACATTGGTCGAGTTTAACTTCTTGAAATAGCTCGTCATAACCAATGCATTTGCCTTTAACGGTTACTTGACTATACAAAAGTTTATTTTTTTTCTTTTGAATGAAGAGGCAAAAAACGGCGTTGTCAATAACCACTACCGAATCTGTTTCTTTGGTGACTTTTCCTGTTACTTCAATAGTTTTATTTAGATACAGTGCATCTGATTTTTCTTGATTTGAATTATAATCATTTATCAAATTTGTTGCTGAGGTTCTTAAAGTCGGTAATTCAGAAGCTATATTACGTGCTTCTTTAAATAGAAAACCGTAATAAAAATAGATACCTGCCGATGCTAGCACGAGTAGCGTTACAATTATAGTTGCTGTTTTTTTTCTTTTCATATTTTTAATTGGATATGATTCAATATTAAAACAGCTAGGGTCCAGATTACCCTACCTAAATAATTGCTATTTTTAGAAAAAAAATAAAAAGAAGGACAAGGTTATTTGTAAAAACCTTGTAGAGAGTGCTTTATAATGAAATTCTAAAGCTTATGTTTGGCGTTCTTCGAAGTGAAAAAGTTTCCACATCCTCTATAGCATTTGTTAAAGAGCTTATTCTGTAATATTCGTTAATCTCATTTTTTCTGTTCAATATGTTTAAGATAGATATTCCTAATTTATATCGAACTCCATGTACCGTTTCCCACTTGTAAGTAGAAGAAAGATTAACTTGTGAAAAAATGTTGATATTGGTATTATTGGGGTTGTTATAGATAATCACAGGGTTAAAAGGATCGATTTGAGTACTGGCTGGAGAGGTTTTAGGTCTGCCAGAAGTCCATTTTGTACCGAGTGCTATTTTGAAATTGTTTTTCTCATATATTCCTGCCCACGAAAAAGTATGCATCAACTCAAAGTTGTTAGGAAAAATAGGGTGTTCGTAATTAGAAAAATCATAGTTATTGTCATTGTACGTATAACTTAACCAGGTCAGAAAATGATTCATCTTTTTTTGAATCAGAATTTCTGTACCCAAAATTTCATAGTTCCCATTAGTTTGAATAAACTCTAGTTGATTCTGAAAACCTTGACTGGACGTCGTAATTCCAGTGACTTTTTTATAAAAATTTTCTATATCCAAGATCCAATCTCCCTTTTTATAAAATAAATTAAACGATACTTGTTTGCTTCTTTGAATAGGAATTGTAGTGTTGTCTGATAAAACCCAACGTCTTTTTTCGATTCCAAAATAATCTTTTTGCAGATAAATAACCTGTTGCGAATTCTGACTTTTGAGCTCACCTAATAGTTCTATATTCAAACTTTTGCTAATGCCGTAATTCAACTGCAATCGAGGTTCTACGATATATTTCTTAAATTTTTCGATATAACTAATTCGTGCTCCAGCCTTACCATATATTTTGGAAATGGTGTCATTGTATTTTCCTTCTAAAATTAAAGTATGAGATCTCAATACTTCTTTCGTTTTACGATAAAAATCTGGATTAGTTACCTGTTCCAAATTCGTAACTCCTATTTCGTTAAACTGATAGCCATTATTAAAACTAAATTTAGTGTTAATGGTATGGTTATTTTCTAAATTTATTCCATTGTTTTCCACAGTATTTTCTTGAATAACGATTTGGTTTCCAAATGTAGATTTTTGGTTGGCCAAAAGTTCATAGGAAGAGTTGTAAATATTAATTTTAGTGGTATTCAAAC
>NZ_JBWJVJ010000023.1:0-47962 GCF_056428925.1 Flavobacterium sp. GNP011
AATAAACAGCTAGCTATATTAAAACTTGTAGATAACGAAGATAATGACTATGTTGATGTTTATTCTATTAAGATGCTTTTTAATAATATTAATAAATTAGTTTTAGGACTGGAATTTCCGGGACGTACTTATAATAATATGACTTTGGAAAAAGGATAGGTTTTACAATGATACATAAACCGAAGTAATACTAGTGATAAAGTTACATTGACTAAGATTAGCTCAACATAAATTCCTTGGAAAATTGTTACACCACCCAGAGAATATTAATTCCGAAAAGAAGATAGATTAAATAAAGAATAATCTTGTAAATTTATAATAGTATGGGGTAGTTATTTTAATTGTCCCTGTTCAAAGCTAAAAACTGAAATTATTTTAAATAGTTGTTTACTTCACAATTAAAATTCAAAAACACAAATCAAGACCGTTCTAGTTGATTTATTGTCATAATTATTTTTGTTACAATAGCTAAAATTGCAAGAAAGAAGTTTTCTGCTGCTGTTAACGATAATTTATTGGGATGCAACAAAGGCAGCAATAAGGTCGTTTACTCAAAAATATTGGTTCAATATTGGAATGAATTGCTTCTTATTTTAATGCCGCTATGCTGGCTACAATTTAGTTACTACTTTACAGTACTTTGTCCATGCACTAGCTTTGCACCTGTAATCTAAAAATAATTTTATGGAAAAGTTTAAAGGTCAAAAAGTAGTTATTGTTGGTGGCAGTTCGGGTATGGGATTGGCTACTGCCAAAATTTTATCAATTGCTGGTGCAAGTGTTGTTATTGCTGGTAGAAGTCTTGATAAATTAATAAGTGCTAAAGACGAAATTGGAGGCGAGGTAACCACGCTACAATTTGATATGAATGACGAAGAGGCTGTAAAAAAAGGTTTTGAATCTATTGGGGCTTTCAAGCATTTATTTGTTACAGGCAGCAGTCCATCATTTGTACCTGTTGGCAGTGCAGATATTTCAAAAGCACAAGATGAATTTAATTCAAAATTTTGGGGACAATACAAAGTTGTAAAAAGTGCTGTGCCTTTTCTTGAAAAAGGAAGCTCAATTGTATTAACATCTGGAGCTTATGGTCTTCGTCCAGATGCGGGTACCTCAGTAATGTCGGCTGCAAATGGTGCAATAGAATCATTGGTAAGAGCTTTGGCGGTTGAATTATCTCCAACTAGAGTTAATGCAGTTTCGCCTGGTTTGGTAGATACGCCGTTGATGCGCAACAGTTTTTCGGAAGAGGTTAGAGTGAGTATTTACCAATCGGTAGAAGAAAGTTTGCTTACAAAAAGAGTAGCAACTGCCGAAGATGTCGCTTTGGCTGTTGAATTTTTATTCAGCAGTTTGCATATTACTGGTAGTGCCATTCGGGTTGATGGTGGAGCCACTTTGTTTTAATAGTTACCTATTATTTTTAGCCCAAAGTTTAATTGGGGCAAGTACTTCTATAAGTTCTTGCCCTTTTTTTGTTATTTGATATTCTATATTTAGCGGTTTCTCAGTAATAATTTCTTTTTGAATAATGCCGCTTTCACAAAGAAGATTCACTCTATCTGATAATACTTTTTTTGAAATATTTTCTAATTCTTTTTGCAATGAGCTAAATCTATTATTTCCCTTATCAATGGCGTATAATACCGCAAGAGTCCATCTACTGCTTATCAAGTTTAAGGATTCTTGCACTGCACACATTTCTTTTAGATAGGCCTCGTTGATAGCATTTGTTGAATTTTCTTTTTTCATAGCTACTGTATTGAAATTTATTGCACTGTAATTGTTTTAAAAAGGGTATAGCCATCAACGGTATTTCCTGTAACGCTATCAGCCATGTTTTGGTTTAGACTGTTTGAAAAAATGCTGTCTTGGGTGTTGGATCTATCAGGAGCACCATTATAGCCACTGGTGGCATAAACTGCATTATATATAGTGGTAGGAAACGCAATTTGTGTAACCAAAAGAGACGCCCCAGCGGTTGTGCGCACTTCTAAATGTATATGCGGAGCTCTGCCAGGATACCACCCAGGAAAGATACTGATAAAGGATGCTTGACCGTTTGCATTTGTAGTTTGTCTGCCTCTAAGAAAATTTTGGTTGGTATAATTTGTTGCTTGTAATTGATTACCCCCATATTGAGAATAGTTGCCGTCTTTATCACATTGCCAAACATCTACATACACACCTGCTAAGGGAATACAGCCATTACTTTGATCTTGAATGGTTAAGGTCATTAAAAGCGGTACGCCTGTTCTGTCACCAATAATGCTGGCTCGAATGTATTCTAAAGGAGTTAGTATTGGAAAAGGCCCTATAGTTTCAGTTGGTGAAACGGCGCAACTATTTGTATTGTTGTTGGGAGTATTATTTGTGTTATCTTCATTATCGTTCTTTGAGCATGATGTAACAACAGTAGGTAAAGCAACTATGGCACCTAAACCTATAATACCATTTTTTAAGAATTTTTTTCTGTCCATACTTAATTAATATTTTTGTTTCTGTTTAGGTGTTAAGAATCTAAGACCTGAGTTACTAATGTACTACAATTCTTTTTTTATAAAAGAGCTTATCATTAGTTTTTATGTAAACTAAAATAAGGTTTTTTCATGAAAAATTAAAAACTGATTAGTTATCAAAAAATTATTCCAACTCAAATTTAAGGGTTACGTTTCCTGTTCCTAATGCTGAGGCTAATCCATTGGTATTACTGATTTTGCCAAGTTTGGTGTAGTTGTACGTTGTATTTAAACTTTCGTAAAACAATACCAAACAGTTATCGTCATAAAGCATCAAATCACCATTTTGGATATTCCCTCCTGGAGCAGAATTTGTGGGCAAGGTATTTGAAAAATAAAAAAACTTTTCATTGCCGTTTAATTCGCTCATATTAAGGGTTATTGGCAACATCGCTTTAAATGCTTTAGTTGTTGCATTGTCATAGAGTGTTGCCGAATAAACAGAGGATCCAATTGTTATTTTCATAGTTCGATTTGTTTGATTGCTCGTGTTATTTGTTTGAGTTGTGGTTGGCTCCATATTTTTATCGGTAGTGCAACTGGCACTACTCAATAAAAAGCAAGTGAGAACCATAGCTGCCGAAACTAAATATCTCATAGTGCTTTGATTTAGAATGTACTAGTGTCAATTACGAATCGGTATCGTGCTTCTTTATTGACCACTTTGTCCCAAGCTGCATTTATTTCAGTCGCATTAATCATTTCAATTTGAGGGTGAATATTGTTTTTGGCACAGTAATCTACCACCTCTTGCGTTTCTGGAATTCCACCAATTAACGATGCGTTGAAATTCACCCTATTGAAAATCATCTGAAAATTATTCAATGATAAATGTCCGTTAATGGGCATACCAACCTGAGTGAAATTGCCATACGGTTTTACGCAATTCGCATACGAAGCCAAATCATAATCATAAGGAACGGTGGAAAGCATATAATCCAATTTTCCTCTATATGGATTTAGTTTTTCCATGGCATCAACCACAATTACTTCTTTGGCACCAAATGATAAAATATCCGCTTTTTTATCAGCAGTGGTGGTAAAAGCATAGACTTCGGCTCCTTTAGAGACTGCTAATTTTACCGCAATATGTCCCAAACCTCCAATTCCAATAATTCCAACTTTATCTCCTTTTTTAAAGTTTTGCCTCATTAAAGGAGAATAAGTGGTTATACCCGCACATAATAAGGGTGCGGCATATTTTAAATCTAGATTATTTGGAATTTTGATAGCAAAATGTGCTTTTACAACAATGTTGTTAGCGTAACCACCTTGGGTAATCTCCGTTGGTGACGACTTTTCTGGACTGCCATAGGTTCCTGTCATACCCGTTTCGCAATGATGCTCTTCGCCATTTTTACAGCTTTCGCACTTCATACAACTATCTACCATACAGCCAATTCCTGCTTGATCGCCAAGTTTAAATTTAGTTACGTTTTTTCCAATGGCAGTTACTATACCTGCAATTTCGTGTCCTGGCACTTGAGGGTATTTTTGTGGCCCCCAATGTCCTTTGATAGTATGAATATCGGAATGACAAATCCCCGAAAATTTAATTTCAATTAAAATATCATCATCGCCAACGGCACGACGTTCAAATTCCCATTTAACTAGTGGATCAGTTGTGTTTTTACCTGCGTAACCTCTTGATTTGATATTTGTGCTCATCGTTTTTGTGTTTTTTTCGTTTGAAAATAATTGTAATGGAGTGGCTAGTAGCAAACCTGTACCCGCCAGTGTTGCTTGTTGTATAAATTCTCTTCTTCCTTTTTTAGAATTATTATTTTCGGATTTCATTGTTCTGATTTATTAGATTTTAAATTCTTCATTAGTTACTTTTTCCATCCATTCCACCAATCCTTTTTCTGTATTTGGGTTTATAGCTATGTGTGTCATACCGCTATTTTCTGATGCACCGTGCCAATGTTCTACATTCGGTTCAAAGGTTATTACATCGCCTTTTTTCATAGTTTGAACCGCTTGACCTTTGCGTTGATAAGAACCGATGCCATCGATAACTAATAAAATTTGTCCGCTAGGATGTTTGTGCCAATTGGTTCTTGCTTCTTTTTCAAAAATCACATTGAAAATTGAGCATTGAAAATTTTCAATGTCCGACAATAACACTTTGGCATTCACATTACCTGTGAAATATTCCTTTGATGCAACTTCACCAATTTCAAAAATTGTATTTTTTTCTTCTTTTTTCATATCTTTTTTCTTTGCACAACTGAATGATACAATTGCAATTAGTGAATTAATATTTATTGCTATTATTTTATGATGTCAAACTTGGCCATAATTTATAAAGCTATGTTTCAAACAAAAGGGTTACTGCCAAATGATGCTTTTTTATGAGAAATGGTGATCTTAACTTTTTACTGCATTAATTTACTGAAAAACAATGACTTATTATTTGAATTCAGTGCTTATTTTAAATTAGTGGTAAAGAAAGTTGCTAGTTTGTCAAAAGGGATCAGATCAACTTTGTCATACAAATCACAATGCGTTGCTCCTGGAACAATTACTAATTCTTTTGGTTCGGAAGCCAATTTGTAAACATCTTCGGAATAATAACGAGAATGTGCCTTCTCACCAGCTATGAGCATAATAGGTCGTGGCGATAGCAAGGCTATGTTGGCGTGCATTGGAAAATTAAAAAATGAAATTGGAGTAGTAGCTGTCCAAGCCGAATTGGAATTAATAGATCTTGGATGATACCCACGTTTCGTTTTGTAATACGAATAAAAATCTGCCAATACAGGATTTGGGTTTGCTGGTAAATTATCAGGTAACAATTTTTCGCCTTTTACAATATTTCCTTTTTCATCAAACGGGATTTCGTGAAAACCCAACCCGTAAGACCCTTTTTCGGCATCTTCCCAACGCTGTTGGCTTAGATAGTCAATAACTTTATGGCGTTGTTCGTTGGTGTAACTGTCCATATAACTTTTGCTGATACTTCTGGACATATCATACATAGATGCCGTGGCCACAGCTTTTATTCGGGTGTCACTTGCTGCGGCAGTAATTGCCATTCCGCTCAAACCGCATATGGCCAAAGCCCCAATTTTAGTTCGGTCAACATAGGTTTGCAAGCCAAGATAATCTACAGCAGCACTAAAATCTTCTGTAAAAATATCAGCTGAAGCTACATTTCTAACCTCAACGCCACTTTCACCCGTAAATGATGGATCAAAAGCCAAGGCAACAAAACCCCTTTTTGCCATTTCGTTAGCATACAAACCAGAGGATTGTTCTTTAACGGCTCCAAAAGGGCCACTCAATACAAGTGCAGCATATTTTTTTGATGTATCGCTATTTTTTGGCACATACAAATGACCTGAAATTGTAATGCCATAACGGTTTTTGAAACTTACTTTTTCTCGGGTTACATTATCACTCAATTGAAAAGTGAACTGTTCTGTTTTTTCCATTTTATCGTTTTTCTTTGATTCCTTTTTTTTGTTTTGTGCAAATGATGGTACTGTCAATAGCAACGTCATTGCAATTATTAGCGCTTTTTTCATTATTGTTAATTTAAATTGTTTTTAAAATTTTTGCAGGAATTCCGCCTACGATGGTATTGTCTGGAACATCATTTAAAACGATAGAACCCGATGCTACAATAGCATTTTCGCCAACAGTAACACCTTGCAAAATGGTGGCATTTGCACCAATCCAAGCATTTTTTTTGATATGAATAGGTGCTACCAATAAAGAATGTCTATTTTCCGAAGAAACGGGATGCCCTTCAGACAGCAAACTTACTTTGGGAGCTATTTGTACGTTGTCTTCGATGGTGATACCGCCCAAATCCAAAAACACACAATCAAAATTGATGAACACATTTTTACCAATTTTGGTGTGCTTTCCGTAATTGATGTACAAAGGCGTAAATACTGTTACGCTTTCGTCAATTTCAGTTGCTGTAATTTGGCTTAATAATGTTCTGATTTCATTTGGATTGGATGCGTTATTCATCTCAATCAATATTTTTTTGGTATCAAAAGAAGCTTCTATTAATTTATAAGCTTCGGGGTCGTTTGGCAAAATAGATTCGCCCGCTTTCAATTTGTTGAAAATAGTATTTGCCATGGCTTCCATTTGTTTCTAAAACTATTTGTTGGTGAAACAAAATTAAACAGAAAGCCTCGCAGTGACTTTACTACGAGGCTCAAATTACTTTTCTTTAAAGCTCAATTTTAGATTTCGGTGGGCGAAATTCCGTATTGTTTTTTGAAAGCAGTTGAAAAATGAGAAGGGTTTTTAAAACCAACTTCTATGTAAACATCTTGTACTTTTTTGTTTTCTTCTTTTAGTTTGATGTAAGCCATTTCCAAGCGTTTTTTTATCAACCATTTTTGTGGAGTGAGACTGCTTATTTTCTTGAAATCTCTTTTGAAAGTGGCCAAACTTCTTCCTGTAAAAATGGCAATTTGTTCCATCGAAAGTTCTTCTTCATAATTACTGTTTAGAAAATCCAAAAGGTCAATTTTCCAAGGTTCGGCAAAGTCAAAAAGTATGGGGTAAAGTTCTTCGTTACTATTCAATAAAGCATAAATGCCTTCTAGTAATTTCAAATGGACAACACCTTCGGTAGGTTTTATATTACTTTCAAAATAAGGGGTAAGCGATTGAAACAAACTTTCTATGGCAGGACTTGACTCTAATTTGAAAACCGTTTTGTCCGAAATCTTAACATTTGTCGGAATTTCAGATTTGTCCATTTTATTGTAAAAATCCCGCAGTACATTTCGTTTAAAGGTCAACGAAATTCCTTTATACAAATCATCGCCTTTACTGTTTTTATACATTTTTAAGCGGTGATCTCTACGTATAAAAGCACATTCGCCCGCTTGTATTTTTATGGTTTTATTTCTATCTTCAATCACTTGTTCACCTGAATACAAATAAACCAAAACATGTTCAGGTGTTGCATGAATGCACTTTTCGCTATAATCAGAAAAGCAGGATAAAAATATCCCTGAATAGTTTAATGTTTTGAGTTTATCGTTTTCTTGTACTTCCATAATTTTTATTATTGCTTTATGAATATACAAAATACAGGTTTAATTCTCAAAATTACTTTGCTGTAAAGCTCATTTTATGTTTCTTTTAAGCTCAGGGAGATTGATTGTTGGTATTTTAGTATAACTTATGTAAAATTAAATGAGCAAGAAATAATATATTGTTATTGGAAATGTGAACGTATGAAACTAAAGTTTGCTTTTAAATTTAATTGACAGTTTTAACCAATTACTTTACCACCTAAGTTTCATTATTTTCACCAAAAAACTCTAATTATCAGCGAAAACCAACCAGAAACGCATTTAAAAAACGGCCTATGACCCAATTCTATTAGTGTTTTTATAAAAATTAGTAATCAAACTCAGCTTACTGGTTTTGGTTAGACTTCCATTCAAACATTATAATTCAATTAACATCTCAAAATATAGACGCATCATCTTAATGCCCTAATTTTGTACTACAAATAAATTTTTATGAAAAACGCTATTCCTATATCTTTATTAGAATTGGCTTTGATTACAGAAAACAGCAATGCCAGTGAGACCATGCAAAAAACCAAAGAGTTGGCGCAACTGGCAGATCATTTGGGATACAATCGGTTTTGGTTGGCAGAGCATCATAATATGGCTCACGTGGCCAGTACGGCAACGGTGGTTTTGATTGGTTATATTGCCAGTCAAACTCAAAATATTCGGGTAGGATCAGGTGGGATCATGTTGCCCAATCATTCGCCATTAATCATTACGGAACAGTTTGGCACCTTGGCTACTTTGTATCCTAACCGAATTGATTTAGGTCTTGGAAGAGCGCCAGGGACTGATGCGTTGACAGCGCAAGCCATTCGAAAAGATTTTTTTGAAGAAGCCCAACAATTCCCTTCCAATGTATCCAAATTGCAAAGATATTTCTCTGAAGCCAATGCTACAGAAAAAGTTAGGGCTTTTCCGGCCGAAGGGATGAATGTGCCCATTTGGATTTTAGGTTCTAGTATGGATAGTGCAAAATTGGCAGCTGAATATGGCTTGCCGTATGCTTTTGCAGGACATTTTGCACCCAGACAAATGCTACAGGCATTTGAATTTTACAGAGAAAATTTTCAACCTTCAACCTTTTTGAGCGAACCCAAAACAATGGCTTGCGTGAATATCATAGCAGCCGACTCTGATGAAGAAGCGCAATTTTTATCGACTAGTTTGTATCAAATGTTTTTGAATTTAATACGAAACGATAGAAAAGCTTTGCAACCACCCTTAGCATCTCTTGATGAAATGATGAATGAGGAAGAACGCTTTCATGTGAATCAAATGACTGCTTGCACCTTTACAGGAAGCAAAGAGAAACTGACTAAAGATTTAAAAGAATTTATTCAATATACTCGCATAAATGAATTGATGATTACCAGTCCTATTTTTGACCATCAAGATAAATTAAAGAGTTTACAGATTTCTAAATCGGTAATGGATGCGATTAATGAATAAAGGATTTTTCATCAGAAGATTTAGGTCATGCTAGTCGTTCATTATCAAAAGCTAGATAATCAGGATCTGTAAAATTAATTAGGTCAAGAAATAAGGTTTGATTTTTTTTATTATTCCCATATTTATTTGCATTGTCTTAAATGAGATAATTTTTTTTTAAAATATTTGTTGCTGGTCCAGAATAGCGATAGTTCATCCAATCAAATGCCAACTAGGAATAAGCAGCAATATCTTTTCGCATTTCATCAATAGCTTCTTTTTGGGTCTAAAATGATTTACATGACAATAAGCTCCGCATTTTTAGGTTCAGTTTAACAACATTTTTCATGGCTTAATGCAGGAAGAAAGTCTTTTAACTCCCCCAAAGCTTAGATTTGTCATCAATAACCTTGTTTATCTTCAATTAATTCTACTATAATAGCAGCTGCCTTATTAATCCAATTTGGATTCGGAGGTTTATTTTCGAGATCTATATATCATTTATCTTCTTCTAGAAATTTTTTGTAATATTTCTATTGCTATTTCATCTTGTCTTTTTCTAGCTTCTGGAGTTAACTATTTAACAGCAAAATCTTTAGGTTCATTAAGAGTAATCATAAACTTTTGATAATTAGGTTAACCCTCTGACAATTCCTTAAATGTAATTTCACCATTTACATTTGCTTTTAATCTGACTTATTATGAAGTATTTACTTATATTATTTTTTTGAATAATAGGAGCCATGGAAGTATTCCAAAGCTCATCAAAAAAATTTCAAACGGACTCTTTAACAGTTTAAAAATTTGTAGGTTTTGCCTCTTTTTTGTGCTTTGAGCAAAATTAGTTCTTTTAATACAAAAAGCCGATGATTATCGACCTATAGTTACCTCTTTTTTGGCTCTGATTGAAATAGATACAATCAATTTTAAAATGTTTTTTATTTAATTGCACCGATGGGGTTTGAATAAGCCAAAAGTGTAAGGCTGTCCATAAACTATTGATCTATGGAAACCTTACACTTTTAAACTCTTTTTCAATCTATTACTGAATTAACTTAACCTTTTTTTTGCCTGAAATAGAATCGCCTCTTCTAATATCAGCATACACGTGACTTAAAAAATTAGGGTCTAAAGTAGGTTTAGGCGACTTATAATCATGATGACAACTAAAACAAGAACCATTTGGGTTATAGGCCGTACTTTGATCATAGGTTTCCATTGTACTATTGGCCAACTGACTTGTACCTATTGCCACACCGCTTGTGGTATTGTTAGCTGAATAACTTTGACCATTAGGTGCTGCGCCACCATCCGTCCAAGTGGATCCTATAAAAAGATAATTTTTTCGGATGTCATTACCAACCAATTGAGATAGCACCGAATTGTTAATCGATATGATCTGACTATTGGAAGCCGCTGCAGTCTCATTCTCAGGGTTTGGAACTCCTTTATTCGCTACACCCCAAGGCTTGGTTCTGGTAGTATTACTCGGGCTAATGGTATTATTGGGTGGAGGAGGTGGAGTATTTTTGAGCTTCCAATTCGCAGAAATAGTATCGTTTTTAAACTTCATGTGCGAGATATTAATGTTGGTCGTATCTGCTGGTGCCGAATTCAAAACCCAAAGGCCTTTAGTATCTGCCGCAATCTTCTGTTGCTTCTTTGCGGTATCTAAATAGGTATAACTTAAATTAGGAGCATTGTTTTTATGTTCAAAAGTGGACCACACCATCTCTGGATGTCCAGCCGTACTACCCACAATGTGCACACCCAACAAGGCTAATTTTATTTTTTGTGTTTTATTAGGAATGATAGTCCACTTTTTTGCTGTTTTAATGTAGGTAGGTACAAGTGCATCTGTTGTAATGTAATTACTCAGATCTTTCACAGTACTGGCATCAACCCACGAAGTTTTAAGTTCGATGGCTAAGGCATTGGCATCTGGTAAAACAATATTTTGGCTTTTTGCATAAGCTACAATAGTATTTAGTTCAGCTTGAGTAGTTGGAAATTGCTTGCCTTTCATTTTGCCTGCATTAACTGCTGCTATAAACTGCGCATACACATCATTTACCATAGTAATATAATAGAGTAGGGCACCATCTTTTGACATCAAAGCATCTCCTGTGGCTTGTCCTTCCTCGCTGTCAACACCTATACTTTTTTCTAAACTAGGGAGTGCATTCAATAATATACCAGGTTTATGCGGAATTAATTTTCTTTCATTGGCACCAAATTCTGGTGAAACGGTAAAGAAAACAGGTGATTCAAAAACGGTCTTTCTTTGTCCATAAATACCTGAGCTTGGAGAAGTAATCCACAAAAACATTTGCTCAGACCATCGGTAAAAATCACAATTGTCTGCATGACCAAAAGTTACACTATTAGCAGGCTTCACAGCACCATTCTCAGTAGGATTACCACCTACAAACCAAGTCTTAAACTCAGTAGGAGTGACCACACAAGAAGGTAAAACATTGAGCGGTAAATAGCTTGAAGCTTCTGTTTTTTCCTGAGTTTTACAAGCTATAAAAATGGTGAGCCCTAATAAGGCTGCGATACTTAATCTGGTGATTGTTTTTTTCATGAGGAGTGATGGTTTTGTTACTATTATTTTTTTTAGCAATTGTTTAACCAAAAATAAGACAAGCCAAGCAGATACGATCACGTATAAATACCTGCTTTTTTTTTTTTTTTGGTTTGTTCCCGCTATGCCCATTACCTGAGGCTTAACCTTTTTTTAATCAATAGTCTTACTAAAACTGTGCTAGGTTAGTATGTGCATTACAAGTCGGGGAACTTCCTGTGTCATGCCACGAGCTTTCTATTACTATCCTTCACCAAGCAGAAGTAATTAAATTACAGCATTAGAATAAGAGATAATCCTTCTACAAAATAAGGATGTTAAATTTATTTGACTAAACAAGATGAAAAAGGAGTGAAGCCATTAATAGATTTGACTGACTAATACTACTGGTTTTACATTAGTCCCTTTTTGTCTGTTCCAATAAATAGTATTGGTGCCAGATGTTGAAAAAAAGAAAATATTTTCAATTTGCATTAAAAATCTACACAGTTTTTAAAGTTCTGAGTTATTTTATAGAGAAATGTATTCATAAAGCAAAGAGAGCTTTTGTACTTGATAAGTTACTACGCTTAACTTAAACTCTAATTTTTATTCATATCTAAATTAAGATCAATTTTCAATCAAACAAATCACAAAAGTAGTTATTCCTTCATCATTTCTATACGCCAAGTAGCCACCGTGAGCCTCAACTATGCTTTTAGATAAAGTTAAACCAATTCCGGCACCTTCTTTTCGGGTGGTGAAGAAAGGCAAGAATATTTTATTTTCTATTTCTTTTTCGATGCCTTGCCCTGTATCAGTAATCATGATAAAAATTCTCTTTTCTTTGACTTCTGCCGATATGATAATTTGTTTTTTTTCTGAATTAGATAATGCGTAGATGCAATTTGTCAAAAGATTTATGACTACTTGCTCCATCTGTTGTGGGTCAATATGGAGTCTGCGGTCAAAAGCAATAGTATTTATGACTTCTATGTGTGCCTTTTTAAACAATGGATTCATGATTTGACTACTGTTGTCAATCAATTTTGATAGTTCCATTATTTGTTTTTTGGGCGATGGCAACATGGCCAGTTTCCGATAACTTTCTACAAATTGCTGTAAGTGGTCACTTCGTCTCAACATCGTGGTAACACTACTTTTCATATCGTCTAAATCTTCTGCCGAAATGGTTTCCTGCTGCACCAAGTCTTGTAAATTCTGAGAAAGCGATCGAATGGGAGTTATCGAATTCAAGAGTTCATGCGAGATGACCTTCATTAAATTGACCCAAGCTTCTTTCTCTTTTTTCTCAATTACATTTTGAATTGAATCCAGTAAAACAATAAAATAATCCCGATTGTAAATTTCGCTTCTAGAAGACTGCATCACAAATGTTTGCGTGTCTTGCTGATTGACACGAATTTCTAAAGATGTTTTAATTTCCTGAAAATCCTGTTTTTCGATAATTTCACACAACGCAGGCAAATGATTTTTCAGATACTTCCATTTAGATACTTTTGGGACATCAAAATGTTTCGAAAAAAAATCATTCATCAAAAAAATGTTCCAGTCACTTTCTTCCTTTTGTAAGATAATAATTCCTGTTTCGATAGTATTTAAAATAGAACGGTAAACAATATCTTTTGAAACCTGCTCGTTTTCTTTGTTTTTTAGCGTTTCGTATAGCTTGAATAAAGTAGAATAATTTTGATACGATTTATGTTTCGAAAAATCGGAGGTGAAATCATTTTGCAGAATTGAAGTGATTGTTCTGTCGAAAAGCTGAAACGTGTTTTTAATGTAAAAATACATTTCGACGAAGAGAATAAAAAGTACGAGTAGTCCAAAAAGTGCTGTAAAGACCAATCCTTTTTGAAAAATAAACAAGGAAACTGCAGAAAGGCAAAGAATAAAAATTAATCTAAGAAAAAGGAGTTGGTATATTTTTAAAGATGTAAACATATTAGTTGATGTTATATTTTTCTAAACGTCGGTACAATGCACCTCTGGATAATCCTAGTTCCTCGGCAGTTTTACTAATATTGTTGTTATTTTTCAACAGGATTTTCTCGATAGCCGTTTTTTCTACGGTCGAAAGTTGAATGTCATCTTGATTGTCTTCGTAAGCCGTTATTTGTTCCAAATCTAAATCCGAAACGGTAATGTAATTGTTTTCACAAAGAATCACGGCACGTTCTATTCGGTTTTCCATTTCACGAATATTTCCATTCCATGCGTGTTTTGAGATTTGTTCCAATGCTTTTTCGTCAAAAGTAATTGTGTCTCGTCCGTATTTTGTCATCATTTTTTGCAAAAGATACTGCGCCAAAGGAATTTTATCTTCGATTCGCTCGCGCAATGGAGGCAACACAATTTCCATCGTATTGATGCGATAGTACAAATCTTCACGGAAATTCTTATCTGTAACTTCTTGTTTTAAATTCAGGTTGGTGGCTGTAATAATGCGAACATTCAGCGGTCTTGCTTTTGATTCTCCTAAACGGGTTACCATTTTGGTTTGAATTATCTGCAAGAGTTTAGATTGTAAATGCAATGGAACGTTTCCTATTTCATCCAAAAAAATAGTGCCGTTCTGCGCCATTTCAAAACGTCCTGGCGTATCAACCTTCGCATCTGTAAAAGCACCCTTAGCATAGCCAAATAATTCGCTTTCAAAAATATTGGAATTCAAAGAACCCAAATCTACGTGAATAAAAGGACTTTTTTTTCGCTCTGATTGCAAATGGATATGATGTGACAATACAAATTTACCAGTTCCGTTCTCGCCAAGTATTAAAACATTGGCATCGGTTTTGGCCACTTTATCGGCCAGAGAATATGCTTTTTTTATAACCTCTGAATTACCAACAAAAAACTCGTCTACAATCTCGATATTATTGGACTTCTTTTGCTCTTTCCGGCTTTTGTCAACTGCCTGTTTTACAACGCTAAGTAATTTTTCATTTTCCCAAGGTTTCAAAATATAATCAAAAGCACCTGCTTTTAAACCTTCTACAGCAGTTTCTACTTTACCAAATGCGGTCATCAAAATAACGACTGTTTTTGGCGAAAGCGTTTTTATTTCTTTTAATAAATACAAACCTTCTCTGCCGTCTTCAAATCCTATTCTGTAATTCATATCGAGCAAAACGACATCAATGTTGTTTTGTGATAATAGTTCCACAACATTTTTAGGGTTATTAAGGGTATAAATATTTTCAAAATGCTTTTTAAGTAGCATTTTTGAAGCAAAAAGAATATCTTCTTGGTCGTCTATGACTAATATGGAGGCGTTTGTCTTTTTCATTCTAATGCAATAGCTGTATTTTTTTATTCAGAAAATGGAATCATTGTTCGGTTTCGGACAAATAGTGTTCAATTATGGACACCGTATAAATTTTATTAAAATTAAAAATCTGATAATAAGATTATTATAGTTTTTAATTTTCTGGTACGATTATCCTAATAGACTATACAAACAATAAACAATGGACACCAAAATCGTACGTAAAACTAACAAAAATAAGTATCTTTTAATCGTTTTGCCAATTATCTTACTCTTTGGGTATTTTGTTTTTACATCAGCTACCAAAAAAAGAAGTTTGAACGTAAAAAAAGTTGAAATTACGATTAAGACCGTTGAAAATAATTTTTTCGAAGATTTTATGTCATTTCAGGCAAAAGTAGTTCCTTTAAATTCAATGTTAGTGAATATCATTGAAGGCGGAGCCATTCAGGAAATATTTGTCGAAAACGGCGACATGGTTATAAAAGGACAACCGTTGGCACGATTGTACAATCCCAATGCAGAACTGTCGTACATGCAACAGGAAACGGCCATTATCGAACAAATTAATAATTTGGATAAAGCCAAACTCGATTTGAGAAATCAGGAATTGAATTTAGAAAAAGACTTGATTGCCATTGAACACGATTATTTGGATGCCAAAAACTCATTTGAATTGAACCAAAAACTTTTTGAACAGGAAATACTTTCTAAAAATGAATGGGAAAAGACCCAAGAAAATTATCGTTTTCAAAAAGAGCGTATGAATATTATCAAAAAAAGTGTCAAAAAAGAAAAATTAGCAAATCAAGTCCAGATAGGACAATTGAATCAATCCATTGGTTTCATGAATAAAAGTTTGGATATTTTGAGAATGAATAAAAAAAATTTCCTTGTTACAGCACCAATTTCTGGAAGACTTTCTTCCTTTGAACCTCTACTCGGGAAAACCTATGCACAAAATACAAGTATTGGTTCTATTGATGATAGGAAAGGCTATAAATTGATAGCTGACATCGATGAATTTTATTTGGATAAAATTGCAGCGCAACAAAAAGGAGCAGTAGATTTTGAAAACAAATCCATCGAAGTGCAAATAACCAAAGTGATTCCGGAAATTAAAAACGGAAGGTTTCAAGTAGAATTGGATTTTGTTTCCTCTGAAAAATTAGATTTAAAACAAGGATTGAGTTTTGGCGTAAAATTAAACCTATCAGAAAAAACTAAGACATTAGTACTTTCTAAAGGAAGCTTTAACGAAGAAACGAGCGGAAAATGGATTTTTGTAGTGAATGGAAATAAGGCCGAAAGAAGAACAATCAAATTGGGAAGAGAAAATCCATTATATTATGAAATACTCGGCGGATTGAAAGCAGGTGAAAAAGTAATTACCTCATCGTATAAAGACTATAAAGAAGTCGAAGTTTTGAATTTAGAATAAGAAAAAAAAGTAAAAAATTAGATAAAAATAACATCAATCAAAAAACGAATAGTATGATCACAATTAAAAATCTTTCAAGAGTATTTAGAACCGAAGAAGTGGAGACCATGGCATTAAGCGAAATTTCATTAACCATAAATCAAGGAGATTTTGTTTCGATTATGGGACCATCAGGAAGCGGGAAGTCCACTTTATTGAATATTGTTGGGTTGCTAGACAGCGCTTCAAGCGGAAGTTATCAGTTGTTAAACCAGGAAATGATTGGGCTGAAAGAGAAAGAAAAATCGAAAGCCAGAAAAGAAAATATTGGCTTTATTTTTCAGAATTTCAACCTGATAGACGAATTGTCGGTTTATGACAATATCGAATTGCCGCTGATTTACAATAAAGTTCCTTCTTCTGACAGAAAGAAAAAAGTAGACGCAATCGCTGATAAATTAGGAATTTCCCACCGATTGAAACATTATCCGCAACAACTTTCCGGAGGACAGCAACAGCGTGTAGCGGTAGCGAGAGCTTTAATCAACGACCCAAAAATCATTCTTGCCGATGAGCCTACAGGAAATCTGGACAGTAAAAACGGAAACGAAGTAATGGAACTTTTAACTGATTTACATGCCAGCGGTGCGACAATTTTGATGGTGACTCACTCTGATTATGATGCTTCTTTTTCCCAAAAAACCATTTTGATGAAAGATGGAGTTGTCATTTCAGAAAAAGCAAATCAAAGAAATGTTGATGTTTTTAAAGTATAAAAATGATAACCATCCTCATATCAATCGCCACAATCATTTTTGAGATCCTTTGCAAAATACTTTTGTAAACATCTTGAATTTTCATCAATCAAATCAAAATTAAATCAATCAAAAAAGTTATGATTCTCAACTGGATTAAAATATTTATTTACCACTTAAAGCAAAACAAATTGTTTTCTTTTCTCAATATTTTGGGTTTGAGTATTGGTATTGCGGGAGTGATTTTCGCCATTTTATATTGGAATGACGAACAAAGTTACAACTCTTGGAATCCCAATAAAGAAAATGTGTTTTTGGTCGCTAATCAAATGAGCGAGAATACATTCTGGGCATCTAGTTCAGCTCCAATAGGGGCTGCGATACAAGAGAAAAGTTCAGAAGTAGCATCGTATTGTTATTTAAGTGGAAATTATGAAAGCGATCCAATTCGGTTTAAAAATAAAAAAGTGCAATCGAGTAAAATCATATTAGCACAAAAGAATTTTTTTGAATTTTTTCCTTATGAATTTGTAGATGGCAATCCAAAAACAGGCTTGCAAGATGAAAATAGTATCAGTTTATCAGAAGATTTAGCTTTGCAGCTTTTTGGAAAAGAAACTGCTTTAGGAAAAGAAGTTCTGTTTCAGAATAAAAAACTCACTGTAAGAGGCGTTTATAAAATGGATAAAAAATCTTCTTACAATCCTTCTGCTGTTGTTAATTTCATTGATTTAAGAATTAGAAAAACTATTGATCAATGGGGAAATTTTCACTTTGTATTATTTCTTAAAGTTAAAAATCCTAGTAAAGTTTCGTTTATCGAAAATGATTTGCAAAAACTTTATTACGATAACATGATCGTTCGTTATGCAAAAGAAAACGGAATTTCTCCTGAGCAGTATATTAAAAAATTTGGAGTCACCAAACCCTCTTTAGAGCCTTTGTCTACTATTCGATTACACACTAAAACGAGTGGTCTAATTGAGGAAAATGGCAATTTTCAGTTTTTAATGATTATGGTAGGATTATCTGTTTTAATTCTGCTACTTTCAATTGTAAATTACATCAATTCTGCAACAGCAAATGCTATAAAACGTGCCAAAGAAGTTGGCGTAAGAAAAGTTATAGGTTCTTCAAAAATTAATATAATTCAGCAATTTGTTTTTGAAACAGCAATACTATCGTTGTTTTCAATTTTAATTGCTCTTGTACTTGTGGAACTGTCGTTACCTTATTTTAATGATTTTTTAGATAAAACGATCGTTGTGCAAGGCAGTCAATTTTATTTACAACTTATCATCATATTTAGTATCACGGTTTGTCTGGCAGGAGTTTTCCCAGCAATATATGTTTCTAATTTTGAAGCATTAAAGGTATTGAAAGGCAATTTTGGAAGAAGTAAAAGTGGCGTTTGGTTACGCAACGGAATGTTGATTTTTCAATTTTCAATTGCGACATTTTTTATCATCGGATCCTATATTGTTTATCAGCAAATAGACCATATCAATAAAAAGGATTTAGGTTTCAAGGCGAATCAAATATTAAGTATTTCTTATCGTAACGTATACGGAGAAGAAATAACCGACAATTTTAGATTTGATCGCTACTTAACAATCAAAAATGAATTATTACGCATTCCCGGTGTAAAACAAGTTGCAGCAGGTGGATTTGCCTTTGGAGGATCTGCAAAATCAACAATAACATATAAATATAAAGATTTAAGTGTAGATGGAGACAATATTCCAATTGATTTTGGAATGTTAGAAATGATGCAAATAAAACTTATGAAAGGAAGATACTTGAGTCCAAAATTTGCTCAGGATACTATTAATTCGATGTTAATAAATGAAACTGCCGCGCGACTACTAAAAGAGAAAAATCCAATTGGAAAAAAGATAAATTGGAATGGTAAAGAGTTAATTATCGTTGGGGTTGTAAAAGATTTCAACATAGGTAATCCAGCCGAAGCTATTCCGCCAATGTCAATATTCCATTTTAAAACAAATTCGTGGTTGACATTTGCTTTAAACAATATTTACATTGATGCCGATTCAAAAACTATGGATCAAACAGTAGCTGATCTGGAAAATTTTTGGCTAAAAAAAGTAGATCCTGATTATCCGTTTGCATACGATTTTGTAGATAAAGATTATAAAAGATCGTATAGCAGTTATGTGAAGCAAAAAAACCTGTTCACAATACTCAATATTGTGGTGATCCTTATTGCACTTTTTGGTTTATTCTGTCTAGCCTCGTTTTCTATAGAAAGACGCATGAAAGAAATTGCAGTCAGAAAAACACTCGGCGCAGAAACCAATGTTTTACTCAAAGAATTATCCCAACAATACATTGTTTATTGTGTTATAGGATTTATGATTGCAGTCTTTCCAGCATATTATTTGTTAAATAAATGGTTAGAGAATTTTGCTTATCGAATTGATATTTCAATCTATCCATTTCTAATTGGCTTTATTGCCTTATTATCATTGACCTTACTTGTCGTTCTTTTAAGAGCGTTTCAAGCCACAAGAGTAGACGTTTTACAATACTTAAAATACGAGTAATCATGTTAAAAAATTGGATTAAAATATTTATTTACCACTTAAAGCAAAACAAATTGTTTTCTTTTCTCAACGTTTTGGGTTTGAGCATTGGTATTGCAGGATTGATTTTCGCCATTTTATATTGGAACGACGAACATAGTTATGATAAATGGAATCCTGAAAAGGATAACGTTTACATGGTTATAAACACGTTGAACAATAATAAATGGCCTTATACTGTTGCTCCCATAGGACAATATCTGAAAAATGATCCTAATGTAGAAAGTTACAACTACTGCTATAATTGGTATAATTCAGATTTGTTTATTTACAACGGAAAAAAGCAAAAAATAGAGAAAGGATTTAATACTCAAAACAAGTTTTTCGATTATTTCCCCTTTCCTTTTATTTTCGGAAATGCTAAAAATGCTTTAAAAGATGATTCTTCAATCGCTATTTCTGAGAAAATTTACAATGCTTTTTTTGACAAAGAAAACCCAATAGGTAAGCAAATAAAATTTGGAGAAAACTTTTATACCGTTAGTGGTGTTTATAAAAATGAAATGAAAAGTTCTGTTGCTCCAGATGTTGTGATGACAGATAACTTTAAAAAAGTTATAACACAGAGTGTAGACCAATGGGAATCTTTTAATTTTTGTTTGCTTATAAAACTTAAGGATAATTCTAAAAGAGAGTTAGTTGAACGAAAAATTGAGCAACTTTTTATTGACAATGTTATTAAACCCGAAGCTAAAGAAGCCAATATTAGTTTAGAACAGCAAATAAAAGAACATGGGATTGTTGCTATAAATTTAGAACCACTTAAAGATGCTAGGCTTAATTCGGTATTAGTAGGAGGTTGGGGATATCCGGAAGGAGCTGGGAATTATCAATATTTAATCATAATGGCAGGATTGTCTATTTTAATAATGATTCTTTCCATTATTAATTATATCAATTTAGCTACTGCCAGTTCAATTAAGAGAGGGAAAGAGGTAGGAGTGCGCAAAGTATTGGGTGCAAGCAAAAGGAATATCACATTTCAATTTATCTCAGAAACAGTAGTAATTGTACTCCTTTCTATTCTTTTCGCATTAGTAATCGTCGAGATTTCATTGCCTTATTATAATGAACTTTTAGACAAGGATTTGAAAATTTATGGTAGTCAATTCTATTTACAATTGTTATTAATTTTCGGAATAGTGGTTGTATTAGGGGGATTATTCCCAGCGCTATATATTTCAAGTTTTGAAGCACAGAAAGTCTTAAAAGGAAATTTTAATAGAAGTAAAACTGGAATTTGGTTGCGCAACAGTATGTTGGTTTTTCAATTTGCTATAGCTGTTTTTTTTATTATCGGTACAACAATTGTCCACCAACAGGTAAATTACTTAACCAACAAAAACCTTGGATTTAAAGGTGATCAAGTTATTGAAATTGATTTTCTGAAAAAATTTGACAAACAGTCTGAAGCAAGTTATAAGAATGATTTTTTTAAAAACTATTTGACAGTAAAAGATAGATTGAGCAGAATGAAAGGCGTTAATCAAGTGGCTACTGGAAATTTCTCTTTTGGAAATGGTGCACGTTCTTCAAGCGATTATGTGTATCAAAATAATAATATTCAAGGGTTGAACATGGCTGTTGATTTTGGAATGATGGAAATGATGAATATCAAATTATTAGAAGGAAGGTATTTCAATTCTCAATACGCTTCAGACACCATTAATAATATAATGGTAAATGAAACAGCTGTAAAAATATTAGGAATCAAACAGCCACTAGGAAAAGAAATTGTTTCTCGTAATGGTGAGAAATCCAAAATAATCAGCGTTGTAAAAGACTTCAATTTAAGAGGGCCTCAAGAGAAAAACTCACCAATGGTGTTTACGCATTTAAAGACAATGCCATTGATGTTGCAAGGTATAAATTCAATTTTTGTAAAAGTAAAGGGAGAAAATATTGAAGAGACGGTGAGCGATATTGAACAATTTTGGAAAACTAAAGTGGATACCGAATATCCGTTCTCGTATGAGTTTGTAGATAAAAAATACGCACGATCTTTTAAGGAATATGTAAAACAAAAAAATCTATTCTCAATTCTGAATGCGGTGGTTGTTCTTATTGCCATTTTCGGTTTGTTCGCTTTGGCTTCTTTCTCGATGGAGCGAAGATTACGAGAAATCGCTATTCGAAAAACCTTAGGTGCCGAAACCAATGTTTTACTCAAAGAATTATCAAAACAATATGTTGTTTTCTGTTTAATAGGTTTTGTAATCGGCGTAGTTCCTGCCTACTTATTATTAGAAAAATGGCTCGAAAATTTTGCGTACCGAATTACAATTCAAATTTTTCCTTTTGCAATTGCTTTTCTGTCTTTACTGTTCTTAACATTAATAATTGTTTTGGCAAAAGCTTTTCAAGTAACCAAAATGGATGTTTTAAAATATTTAAAATACGAATAATTAAAAAGATTTAAACCCTTTTTTTAACTAACCAAAACCCAAATCATGTTATTAAACTATATTAAAATATTCCTCTATCATTTAAAGCAAAACAAACTGTTTTTATTTCTTAATGTTTTCGGACTAGCCATAGGAATTGCAGGATTAATTTTTGCTCTACTATATTGGAACGACGAACAAAGTTATGATGAGTGGAATCCTGAGAAGGACAACGTATATAAGGTTTTGATACAATTGAGTGATATGCCTATTTGGTCTGAATGTTCTTTGTTTTTAAAACCTGTATTAGCCAAAGACCCAAATGTTAAAAGTATATTGTATGCTGACAGTTGGTATCAGAAAGATAAAATCATCTATAATGGAAAGAAAATAGTTGAAACTAAAATCATTAATGTTGAAAACAATTTCTTTTCGTTTTTCCCTTTCAAAATAATTAGCGGAGATGCAATCTCAGGATTAAAAGATGATTCCAGTGTCGCTATTTCAGACCTTATTGCTAAACGCATTTTTGGGAACGAAAATCCAATTGAAAAACAAATAAAATGTTTAAATCACATGTTTGTAGTTCGTGCGGTGTATCAAATTCCTGGAAATTCATCAATTGCTCCTAATGTTATAGTAAACAGAATGAAGGAATTGACAACAACAAATGTAACAGCTCCTTTTTTATTAAAATTAGTAGTAAAAGTCAAAGACCCATCAAAAATTGAACTTACTAGAAAAAGTCTTGAAAAAGAGTACAATACAAGCTTTGTTGGAAGAATAGCTAAACTTGAAGGATTTACTCAAGAAGAAATGGCTAAAAAAATAGGATACTTTAATGTTGTTATGGAGCCACTTTCAAAAGCAAGATTACATTCTATTACAGATGGTTATCCTGAAGGCAGAGGAAATTATCAGTTTTTAGTAATTATGGCTGGATTGTCCGTTTTAATTCTCATTTTATCTCTTGTAAATTATATCAATTTGGCTACTGCCAATGCCATACAGCGCGCCAAAGAAGTGGGTATCCGTAAAGTTGTGGGCGCTTCAAAAGGTGCTATTGTAATTCAGTTTATTTTTGAAAGTGTCCTATTATGTTTGTTTTCTATTTTATTGGCTTTAGTGATTGTGGAGTTGTCGTTACCATATTACAATGATTTTTTAAGCAAAAATTTACATATTATTGGGAGTCAATTTTATCTTCAATTGCTACTCATTTTTATTATTTCCGTTTTGTTAGCAGGAATATTTCCAGCGGTTTATGTCGCTAATTTTGAAACTTTAAATGTGTTGAAAGGAAATTTTGGCAGAAGTAAAAGCGGAATTTGGCTGCGCAATGGAATGCTAATTTTTCAATATGCAGTTGCAACTTTTTTTATTGTAGGTTCTTATATTGTATATCAACAAATCAACTATTTAACTCATAAAGATTTAGGTTTTAAAGGTGACCAAGTGATTACTATACCATTAAATTTTTCTAACTCTGACTTTGAAGTACAAAATCCGGGACAACACATTTATAACAAATACAGTACAATCAAACAAGAATTATCTAAAATAAATGGAGTCAATGCAATATCTACTGGTCTTATTTCATTTGACGGCTCAAATAATGCTATAGTTCCTGTTTTATATAATGACGAACTTTTCAAGGAGCGAGGTATTCCTATAGATTTTGGGATTTTTGAAATGCTAAATGTTAAGGTAACAAACGGAAGAAATTTTGATTTAAAAATTGCTTCAGACACAATTAATTCAGTTGTACTTAACGAAACTGCTGTGAAATTAATGAAGATAAAAAAACCAATTGGTGAAAGTTTCAGAATCAATAATCAGATTTTAAGAATTATAGGAGTTGTTAAGGATTTTAATATTTTGAGTCCCGAAGAAAAAGTGCCTCCCATCGTTTTTTACCATCTTAAAACAACTGGTAGTACTCAATACATAGATAAAGTATATATAAAACTAAAAGCAGATACTATTGAAAATACGATTGCCGATATTGAAAAACTATGGAGCAAAGTCGATACTGAAAATCCGTTTAAATACGATTTTGTAGACAAACAATACGCCAGAACCTATGAAAATTATGTGAAGCAAAAGAATCTATTTTCATTGTTAAATATTGTTGTAATTGGTATTGCGCTTTTTGGATTATTTGCTTTGGCTTCGTATTCCATACAAAGACGCATGAAAGAAATTGCCATCCGAAAAACTTTGGGTGCAGCAACCAATTCTTTGTTGATAGAATTATCCAAACAGTATATTTTGTATTGCACAATCGGGTATTTAATCGCTTTGTTTCCTGTGTATTATTTATTGAACAAATGGCTCGAAAATTTTGCTTTTAGGATTCACATGACAGTATTTCCATTCGTATTTGGGTTTATTATTTTGTTACTACTAACACTTTTGATAGTGCTTTCAAAAGCCTTTCAAGCAACTAAAACGGATGTTTTAAAATATTTAAAATATGAATAAGAATGCAATTTTTACGGTAGTCTTTTTTTTAATTTTTGCTTTGGTAAGTGCTCAGGAAAATTCTTGGACGCTTACTAAATGCATGGAAACAGCTTTGCAAAATAATATCGAAATAAAAATCAGACAACTTGAAATAAAAAAAACAGAAAAGGCCCAAAACTCAGTTTTGAATAGAATGTTACCCACGATCAATTTATATGGTGAACAAGGCTATAATTTTGGTTCTACCATTGATCCATCGACTAACGGAAGGGTAAGCTCTAACATTCAGAACAATAATTTTTATCTCAATGCTAGAACGAATTTAATAGATTTTAGTGCTTTTGCAAATACACAAAAAGACAAATTAAATATTGCACTCGCCAAAGCGGATGTAGAAGTCATAGAAAATGAATACAAACTTCAAATTTTAGAAAGTTATTATCAAGTGCTATACATACAAGAGTTATTGAAAATCCAAAAAGAACAACTCAAGCAGGCTTCTTTCAACTTGGACAGAATAACTAAAGAGGTTGCCATTGGGAGTAAACCCCGAAGTGATTTGTATGACATGCAATTGAGCTTTTCGACAGAAGAAATCCGAAATCAGGAAACAGAACAATTGTATGCTATAAAAAAAACAGAGTTGTTTCATTTGATGAATGTTATGAATGTGAAAACTGATGAAGTTGTATTAGAACCATATTTAAAGGAAGCAAAAAAAGATTTTGAGACTGAGCTTTTTAATCCTAAAATTAAACTTGCCGAACTCAATTATCAAAATAGTTTGAAGTCAATTCGATTAGAAAAAGCCAGTAATTATCCAGTATTGTCAGCCTACTACGGATATTCTACTTTCTATTATAAAAATCTGAAACAAGTAAATACCAACACAGATTCTTTTTTTCATCAGTTAGAAGACAATAAAAACCAACAAGTTGGAATGCAATTGAGCATACCTGTTTTCAATGGCTTTAGAAATGACAAAAAAATTAGTGTATCAAAAATAGCTGGGGATAAGGCAAAACTGCTAATAGAAAAGGAAAAACAACAAGTAGAAAAACAAGTCATCTTAGAAGAACAAAACAAGAAGAATTATTCACAACTTCAATATAAATTGATCCAGAAGCAAAAGTTTGCTAAAGCATCTTTTGCTACTACACAATCTAAATTTACAAGTGGTAAAGTGGAAGCAATTGTATATTCCTCAGTGAAAAATCAATCGCTTTCTGCTGATTTTGAAGTAGTAAAAAATAATCTTCAATTGCAATACATTGATTTGAAAATAAACCTGCTGAGAAGGAATCATTTATAAAAATTAACCCGATTATACAAAGGTGTTTACCCTGCAAACGGTTATTTCTTTTAATCTTGAACAAAATGATTCGTTACAAAGTTTGATAATTCAAATAATATTAATCTTAGTTCTAAAATATTACTATCCCATTGGGTGTAATTAAATTGTTTGATTTTTAATATTGTTTATATGCCTATCAAAGACGAATTTAATGATATATTGAACAAATGTTAATACTGTTATTTTTGCTAAAATTCTTGTTTTAAAACCTTCAAAAGTTTAACATAATTGTTTCTAATTCTGAACTTGTCGCATAGTTGTGAAAATAAATTTTTAATTCTTTTTCTTGATTTCCTAAAGATATAAAGTTGTAGCTTATAATCTTTTTGATTAGTTCTTTTTGGTGTTTCTAATTTGATATTTAGAGTTTGAAACAAATCTAATTGAATGCTTTGAGACAAGTAACCTCTATCTTCAAGTAGCATACAATCAGATATTTTTTGTTTTGTATTTTTCAAAAAATGAACGTCGTGGACTTCTGCTTTTGTAATATCCAATGAATGGAAAATTCTATTTATAGAACAAACTCCGTGCAATTTATATCCGTAAAACCAGTTGTTTTGAGTAGCACAAAACCCTTTTGAAGGAGCAGTTTCAAACTCATTTTTATAGATTTTAATTCTTCTATGACGTGCAAATTTACAAATCTCCAAAGGTATACTATCCACGATGAAGTAATCTTCAAATTCTAAAAACCGAAATGATAATTTTGTTCTTAATTCTTCTAAAAATAAAAACAATTTTCGTCTTCTTTTATTGAACTGACTTCTGTCGATTAAATTAGGTATTTGTTACTTATTAATCTCTTTAAATAAAAAATTTTCACTGTCAATAAACATAAATTCAGCCGTTAGACTTAGTGCAACTTATTCTAAATCAGATATTTTTTGTTTTCTACTAACATCCGATTTATATTCTAGTTTAAAATTAAAAGAACTTATAACTTCAAAAACTCTAAAATAATTTTTTACTATGTTTGAAATAAATATTGTTTTGTTTAGCGACTTTAAGATACTTAATTTCAGTATCTTGACCAACATCTAATCAATTTATTTTACTGCAAATAATTACACCCAACGGGTTAAAAGTAAATAGTTTTTATTTAAAAGCCATTAAAAACATTCTTACTTTTGTTTTCACTACGATCAAAAAATTAGTAAATGGTAAAACTTCTCCAAAATAACATCGCAGCACATATTTCACTTTCAGATACAGAGATGGCATCATTCTGTAATTTATTTGAACACAAAACAATCAAAAAAAAAAGTTTTATGTTGCGAGAAGGCGAAGTTTGCCAATTTGAAGGTTTTGTCACCAAAGGACTTTTTCGAGTCTATCATATTGACAAAAATGGCTATGAACAAATTCTTTATTTTGCCATAGAAAATTGGTGGATTACTGATATTGATAGTTTTACGACTGAAACACCATCACAACTTTTTATAGAAGCTCTTGAGGATAGTGAGATACTTGTTATTTCTAAAAAAGACAAAGAATTTGCCTATGCCAAATTGCCTAAAACCGAAAAATTATTTCGAGTAATGACTCAAAAAACACACGTAGCACTGCAACGAAGAATGATAGATAATTTAAGTAAAACGGCTGAGCAACGTTATGTTGAATTTTCAGAGCGGTATCCACAACTTATTCAGCGCCTTTCCAATATACAAGTAGCTGCTTATTTGGGTATTACAAATGTTTTCTTAAGTAATATTCGAAAGAAAATTACATCTAAAAAATAATTGTAGCATCTTATTTATTAAATTAGTTTAATGTTTTTCATTTCCCTTCTTGTCACCTTTGCAGTATCAAATTACAATTGAATGAAAAAGACCTTAATCATTACCGTTGTAGCGATGCTATTATTAGGTTGTAATGGAAATTCACAAGAACTAAAAAATAAAAAAATGAGTAAATTAATTTATGTAATGGATCCTCTTTGTGGCTGGTGCTATGGAAATAGTAGCAATACTCAAAAACTATTTGAAAAATATAAAAATCAGATCGATTTTGAAATTCTCCCTGCTGGAATGTGGGTTGGCGAAAATGCTCGCAAACAATCCAAACAAATGGCACAATTTATCAAAAAACACGATCCCCAAGTGCAACAAACTACAGGTACAGCATTTGGTAAAGACTACTTTGAATTTATCGAAAATGAATCCATTGTTCTGGATAGTGAAATTCCTTCAAGAGCTATTGTAACTGTAAAAAATCTTTGGCCATTACAAGCCATTCCTTTTGCTATTGAAGTTCAAAAAGCAAGATATTGGTATGGTTTAGACTTGAATCAAGATAAAACGTATTTAAACATTTGCGAAAAATTTGGATTGAACAAAGAAGAATTTCTAAAAGAATTTCATTCAGAAAATGGCAAACTAGAAGCACAAAAAACTTTTGCTTTAGCCCAAAAATATGCCAATTCTTATCCTACATTATTAATAGAAAAAGGCGGTAAATTAGTTATTGTAGAACAAGGATATGCTCCATTTGAAACTATTGAAAAACAAATCGATAGTATTATTTTTTAAACTAATTTAATGTTTTGAGTCTGTATAAGGTTGCAACTTTGCAGTATCAATCTTAAACAATAGAAAAAATGAAAACAATTACCTCTACAGTATTTTTAACAATTTTAATTTTATTTAATATGGAATCACAAGCACAAAGTTTCAAAACCATTGAAACCAAAGATTTAAAACTTGAAGTTTACAACGCATCAGAAAATAGTTTTGGCGTAGCATCGGTAATTGTTTTTGGAAAAACAGATGCGGTTTTAATTGATGCCCAATTTACATTGGCAGATGCCGAAAAAGTAGCTGCAGAAATCAAAGCTAGTGGCAAAAAATTAACTGCTATTTACGTTTCTCACGCAGATCCTGATTATTATTTTGGATTGGAAATATTCAAAAAATACTTTCCAGATGTGGTGGCTTATGCTTCGCCAGCTACAGTAGAGGCAATCAAGGTTACAGCTCAAAAAAAATTAGATGTTTGGGGAGAACGATTAGGTAAAGCCATAACTTCAAACGTTGTTTTGCCACAAGTTTTAAAAGGAAACAGTATTGAATTGGAAGGTCAAAAATTAGAGATTATTGGTTTGGAAGAATTCTCTAAAAAAACCTTCGTTTGGATTCCTTCTATCAAAGCAGTTGTGGGCGGAATTAATGTTTTTGGAACTACTTTTAATCTTTGGATGGCAGACGCACAAACCCAAGAAGCACGCAAAAACTGGATTACAGTTTTAGATAAAATTGAAGCCTTACATCCTGAAATTGTAATTCCTGCTCACGCAAATAATGCAAGTCCATTCGACCTTTCTGCTGTGAAACACACTAAAAATTATATCCACTTCTACGAAGAAGCTTTGAAAACCAACAAAACTTCAGAAGATTTAATCAAAGCCATTAAAGCAAAATACCCAACACTTACTTTTGAAACCGCCTTACAAATAGGAGCAAAAGTAAATACAGGAGAAATGAAATGGTAAAATCAATTCTATACAGCTTGACAATGCTTTTGTTATTGTCAGGCTGTTCTTTAAACAAAAAAGCGATGACAAATCTTGAAATTATAAAAATTACTTACGAAGGAAAAACTTCGGAAGAAAACGGTAAAAATTTGGCTAAATATGTAGCCGATGACATTTCTTGGACAGAAGCCAAAGGTTTTCCGTATGCTGGAACCTATATTGGTTTAGAAGACGTATCTAAAAATGTTTTTAGCCGATTAGGAAGCGAATGGAATGATTATAAATTCACACCTGAAGATTATGTAGCTAGTGATGACAAAGTTGTTGCTTTTGGAACGTATTCTGGAACATATAAAATTACTGGTAAATCATTTATAGCCAGAGTGGCACACGTCTGGAAATTGAAAGACAACAAAATAATAAGTTTTGAGCAGTTTGTAGACAGCCAGCCGGTAAATGATGCAATGAAATAAAGCTATCATGAAAAAAATAATTGTAAATTCCTTACTAGTTATTCCATTATTTACCTTTTATTAGTTTTTTCGATAAAAAGGAAACAAATCGAGAAGTAACAAAAGAAGAATCTAGCAAAAAACTGGTAATGACTTTTTATCAAAGTTTGATAGTAGATAAAGATAATAGTTTCATTGATAGTTATTTAGTGAAAAAATTTCATCCCACAATAACTCAACAATCAATGGGAAATGAAGCATGAAAAACTATTCACCTCCTTTACTACAGAATTAAGGAAATTGTATTCATTTAATTATATTATTGAAGTAAAAATTTCACACGTAAAATTCAAGTTAAAAGTGTAATTGATAAATTAAAAACACTTGTATTTTGCGTGATTTAAAGTAAGCTATATTTAATAAAATGACATCTGATAAATGGCATACAGACTTAATATTAAAACGTTGGAAACTAGAAAACAGGTTAAGAGTTTATTATGAAACAATCTATAAATGGATATGGGATTCAAAACATATTAACTGGATTTTAACTCCTGCTAAATAAAAAAAATCAATTTAACATGGGAAAAGAGTTCGCTGGACATACTTAAATCGCGAACATTTTAAATTTAAAAGCCTATTTAACAAAATTATACACTTCGCAAGAAACAGACACAGTAGAAAATATAATCGGTATTATTACGAGCTTTTTTCCAAAAAAAACAGATTTTCGAAATGTAAATAGTAAAAGAATTTAAAAAGTAGAATTATAAAAATAATATACCTTTTAGAAAATTCAATTACCTTAGTTCTATTGAAACTCTTAATACTAAGTTTGTTGTGCTTATGAGTTGAAAAGAACAAAGAATTAAATATGATATTGTTTATTTATTTTAAAAATAATTACTTTTACTTGACTCCATATTTAACTCATTAAATCAACTAATAAAATAATTTATAAGAAAATTAAGTTTTTCTTAGTGAAAATTAATTCTTAGCATACTCAATAAAAATTTTATGAATACCTCAAATTTTATTTTAAGAAGAATTTATATATTATTGGTGCTAACTATGCTATTTTCTTGTAATTCAATTGATAATAGTAAAAAAAATATTTCAATTGGATTTTCACAAAGTGTAGATCAGGATATTTGGAGAACATCGATGAATCATGCAATGGAAGTTGAAGCTTCACTTCATCCAGAGGTCAATTTGACCATTAATAATGCGAATCGACAACCAAAAAAGCAGATCAGTGATATAGAAAAATTTATAGCTGATAAAGTGGATGTTATTATTGTTTCTCCATTTGAGTCAGATTCTATTGTCCCAGTTATAGAAAAAGCAAAGACTAAAGGAATTCCGGTAATTGTAGTAGACAGAAAAGTAAATACGACTAATTATACAGCATATTTAGGTGCAGACAATATTGAAGTGGGACGATTAGCAGGCAAACATCTTGTTTCAATTTCTAAAGGACATGCCAATGTGATTCAAATTTATGGGGATTTAAATACATCGCCTGGTTTAGAGAGAAGTTTGGGTTTTAAACAAATTATTAAACAATATCCAGATATTAAAGTTTTTGATTTAGATTCTGATGATTTTGGAAATCCAAAAACAAATTATGTAAAGTTATTAGATAGTCTGTCTAATATTGATTACGTATATGCCTTTAATGATTTAATTGCCTATAACGCATGGAAAATTGCCAAGAAAAAAGGGTTAGACAAAAAAATAAAATTTATAGGGGTTGATGGACTAAATGGACCATTCGGAGGAATTCAATATGTTCAAGACAAAATTTTAGAAGCAACTGTTTTATATCCTACAGGAGGTAGTGAAGCTATTAAATTAGCATTGAAAATAGCTAATAAAGAGATTGTACCTAAAAATAATAAATTGAACACGATATTGATTGACTCACTTAATGCAGATATAATGAGCAATCAATTTGATAAAATAACGAATCAACAATCCGATATTGAGCAACAGCAGAATGTTATTAGAAGTCAAGAAGAGAAATATGCTACTCAAAGTAACCTTTTAAAGCTTTTGTTTTTTCTATTTATGTTGGCGCTAGGTTTAGCTTTCTTCAGTATTTATTCTCGTATAGCAATAAGCCGTAAAAAGATAGAATTGGAAGAGACAAATAAAAAAATTGTTAGCCAAAGAAATGAAATTGAAAAATTTTCTGAAGAATTAAAACTAAGTAATGAAGCAAGAGTTAATTTTTTTACAGGTCTGTCTCATGAATTTAAAACGCCTTTGACTTTAATTTTAAGTTCTGTCGAATCTTTGAGTATTGAACTTAAGAATAAAGGGATTTTTGTAAATAATGAAATTAGCCTGATGTATAATAATTCCAAGAGATTACTACGCTTAATCAATCAATTATTGGATTATAGAAAAGCCGAAGATAAAAAGTTTGTATTAAGAGCTTCAAAAACTAATATTTTAGACTTTTCAAAGAATATAATTGCAGATTTTGAACGGGAGGCTAAAAAGAGAAATATTTATTTTTCATTGACAACTAACAATCCAGAATTAGAAGTCTATATGGATCGAAATCTTATGGATAAAGTCTATTTTAATTTGTTGTCAAATGCCTTCAAATTCACTGCTGAAAAGGGTAAAATTTCGATTGTAATAAAAGAAGATAAACTCAATAAAATCGTTAAAATTTATTTTAAAGATTCGGGTATTGGGATTCCAGAGAAAGAATTGAAGGAAGTTTTTAATGCTTTTTATCAAGGTTCAAATAATTATAGAAATAGTTCCGGAATTGGGCTTCATCTTTCAAAATCTTTCATAGAGTTGCATAAAGGACGTGTAGAAATTAATTCAAAAAACGGCGCAGAATTTATAATTACACTTCTATTAGGGAAAGAGCATCTAGAAGAAAAAGAAATCATAAAAGATTCTGTATTAGTTTATGATCATCATCCAGATTATATAGATTCTGAGGATATTCAAGGGGCAAAACCCCAAAACACCGAAGATAAATTCTCCGTTCTTTACATAGAGGACAACAAAGAATTATTGGATTTTGTTTCTCTTAAGCTTTCAATAGAATACTCCATCTATACTTCAGACGGAACTAATGCCATTGAAAGCGCAATAGAGTTAATACCAGATGTTATTATATGTGATTTAAATTTACCGGATAAAAACGGCTTCGAAATTTGCGAGCTACTTAAGAATGATTTAAGGACATCCCACATTCCTATAATTATACTAACGGCTTCTGATGATCCGGAATCTTTTTCTAAAGCATTGGGGAGTGGAGCGGATCTATTTCTATCGAAACCTTTTAGTATAAAATCATTATCACAATCCATAAAGTGTTTGCTTTTTAACAGAGAGAAGGTTCGCTTTTATTATACAAATAATATTAAAAATATTGTTACTAATGTAGATGTTAATTTTGGCATTTCTGAACAAGATTTTCTTAGAAAATTAAATCATTTGATAGAAAAAAACATCGATAAATCTTTATATTCTGTTGAAGAATTGGCCAAAGACTTAAATATTTCTCGAGTGCAATTGTATCGAAAAGTAAAAGCAATTTTGGGAATTAGTGTTAGTGATTATATTAACAATATTCGATTAGAAAAGTCAAAAGAACTTCTTTTAAATTCTAATCTAATTATTTCGGAAATTGCCTATGCATTAGGATTTTCTTCGCCAAATTATTTTTCAACTTCCTTTAAAAATAAATTTGGGGTTACACCTAAAGAATATAAAAGTAAAAAGTAGATTATTCTCAATGCAACAATTTTTTCCTAACAAAATAGCGTAACATAATTGTACTTTAATAAGTATAAGAGCAACTGCAACAAGATAGTTACTTTTTTTTAATGCATTTAATGTGTTGATAATTAATAGTTTGATTTTTTTAAAACTTTAATAAATCATTTATGAATTGCTTAATAAATTCATTTTTTTTATCGATTATTTTTAAACTTCTTCCAAAAATAAATTTAAAATTTTATGAATCGAATAAATTCATCAAGTAACTTTTTTATTCCTGAATATCTATTTTTTTTAAAATGCGTGTAACATGATTGTAGTACGTGTAACATAATCGAACTACAACGAAGTAGTTATCTATTTGTTTTAAATTTTAATTAGCTGATAATAAATACCTTATGATTTATTTGCTAAATGGAAACAGTATTAAATGTAATCGTAACATCCTCTAAATCAAAGCAAAATTTAAGTGGGTATCTTAGCAATCTAATTTAATATTTTTTGATAATGAAAAAAATAGTTGTTTGGGCTTTGATTGCTTCATTAGCAGGTTTCCTATTTGGTTTCGATACAGTTGTTATTTCTGGAGCTGATAAAAAGCTGCAAGTTCTTTGGAATTCGTCTGATACATTTCATGGCACAGTAGTTATGGGAATGGCATTATGGGGAACCGTTCTTGGAGCAATATTTGGAGGGATTCCTACTAATAAGATAGGGAGAAAGAATACTTTATTATGGATAGGTATTTTATTCTTGTTCTCTGCAGTTGGATCTGCTTTTGCAAATAATCCATTTGTATTTGCCGTATTTAGATTTATTGGAGGTTTGGGTGTTGGGGCATCAACAATTGCAGCGCCAGCATATATATCAGAAATAGCTCCTGCAAAAGATAGAGGCAAGCTAGTTGCTTTTTATCAATTCAATATTGTTTTAGGAATTCTTATGGCTTTTTTGTCTAATTATCTTTTAAACGATGTGGGTGAAAATTCGTGGAGATGGATGATGGGAGTACAAGCAATTCCATCTGTAATTTATATTTTATTAATTATTTCGATTCCTGAAAGCCCAAGATGGTTATTGTCTAAACTCAAGAATGACGAAGCTAGAAGAGTGTTGCAATTAATGGGGCAACAAGCTGATTATGAAAAAATAAAAGAAGAGATAGATAAAGATAATAACGATGCATCTAAGATTTATGATACTATATTTTTAAAGAAATACAGAACGCCTTTAGTATTGGCCTTTTTAATGGCTTTTTTCAATCAATTATCTGGAATTAATGCTTTTTTATATTATTCCAGCAGAATATTTCAAGAGGCGGGTCTTGGTGAAAGTACCGCTTTATTAAGTAGTATTGGAATAGGAGTGGTGAATTTACTTTTCACACTATTGGGCGTTTTCTTAATCGATAAATTAGGGCGTAAAATATTAATGTACATTGGTTCTGTAGGGTATATCATATCACTATCACTTGTTGCAATGGCTTTCTTTTTTCATTGGGAAGGAATGGCTGTTCCCATTTTCTTGTTCTTATTTATTGCTGCACATGCAATAGGACAAGGTGCTGTAATTTGGGTTTTTATTTCAGAAATTTTCCCCAATCATTTAAGGGCATCAGGTCAATCCTTTGGGAGTACTACACATTGGGTTCTGGCTGCTATTATTCCATCATTAATTCCATATCTATTCTCTACAGTAGGACCGGGAGTTGTATTCTTGTTTTTTGCAGTGATGATGGTTTTTCAACTTTTGTTTGTTGCATTTATGATGCCGGAAACTAAAGGTATTTCTTTAGAAGAATTAAGTAAAAAATTAATAAAAGAATAGGAATGAAGACAATAATTAAAAAAGAATTTTTCAAGATCTTGTGTTTCATCTTAGTTGTAGTGACCTTAGTTGGATGTAAACAATCTGTATTTGAAGAACAGAAGAGCTATACAGAATCAGAATTATACAAACCAAATTTTCATTTCACTCCTAAAAAGGGTTGGATGAATGATCCTAACGGGATGTTTTACTATAACGGATATTACCACCTTTTTTACCAATATTATCCGGATTCAAATGTTTGGGGGCCTATGCATTGGGGTCACGCTATCAGTACTGATCTTATAACTTGGGTTGAAAAACCCATTGCACTTTATCCAGATGAAAAAGGATATATTTTTTCAGGAAGTGCAGTGGTTGATGTAAAAAATACTTCAGGATTTGGGAGCTTAAAAAATCCTCCAATGGTTGCCATGTTTACGTATCATGATATGAAAAAAGAGAAAGCTGGTGAGATCAAGTATCAGTCACAAGGAATTGCCTATTCCTTAAATGAAGGGCTGACTTGGACAAAATATGAGGCTAATCCAATTATTAAAAATCCAAATATTAAAGATTTTAGAGACCCAAAAATGACTTGGGATGCGATTCACCAACAATGGTTAATGGTACTGGCAGCTGGGGATAAAACGATGTTTTATGGTTCTAAAAATTTGAAAGATTGGTCACTGCTTTCAGATTTTGGCAAAGATACTGGAGTCCATGGAGGGGTTTGGGAATGCCCGGATTTTTTTCCTATGCTAGTTGAAGGAACTGATGAGTACAAATGGGTTATGTTATCAAGTATTAATCCTGGAGGACCTAATGGTGGTTCAGCTACACAATACTTCGTAGGTGATTTTGACGAAAAAAAATTCACCATTGATGAAGCTTTTTCAAAAGATGTAAAACAACAAAAAGGGCTTTGGATTGACTATGGTAGAGATAATTATGCAGGCGTTACTTGGGCTAATATTTCTGAGGTGGATGGTAGAAAATTATTTATTGGGTGGATGTCAAATTGGGATTATGCACAAAAAGTACCAACAGAAACATGGAGAAGCAGTATGACTATACCTAGAGAATTAGTACTTGTTAAAGATAACGGTCACTATATTGTGTCTTCTAAACCTGTAAAAGAATTACAAAATTATATTGCTAAAACCATTAAAAAAGAATCTCTTAAAATAGATAAGGAAACGATTTTGGTAGATAAAAAAGTAGTCGATTTAACTAAATTGGACATTCACTTTTCTTTAAAGAATCTTAAAAAAGATATTTATACCTTTTCTTTATCTAATGATGCTAAGAATACAATTCAATTTGGAATCAATAAAAAGGAAAATTACTTTTTTATTGATAGATCAAAATCTGGAAAAATAACTTTCTCTGACCTTTTTGCAAAAAATATTTCAAAGGCTCCTTTTAAGGGTGACTTTGATAAAATGGATGTACGAATAATTGTAGATAAAACTTCAATAGAAATTTTTTATAACAATGGAAAAACAGTCATGACAGAAATATTTTTCCCTGATAAACCAATGGAATATTTTTCAGTTTCTAAAGCTAATACGGAGTATACAATTGAAAACTTAATTATTAACCAACTAAATTTTAACTAAACTAACTAAATTATAAAACATAAAATTATTCTTTACTTAATCCTGATGGGGTAGTTTTTTTCTGTATTGGTCTAAAATATAAGAATTATAGTTGTTTTTATTGAATAGGTTTTTTTCTACCTAATTATTAATTTTAAGCAAAACTTATTATGAATGCAAAATACGCTTTTAGTGCAGTATGTTTTGGGGAAGTTTTATGGGATATTTTTCCAACACATAAAAAAATTGGAGGAGCTCCATTAAATGTCGCTTTACGAATGAATTCTTTTGGAGTAGAAACAACAATTATTAGTCGTGTCGGTATGGACGAAGATGGGAAGGAAATTATATCTTTTATAAATAATCAGGATGTAAGTTCAGATTCTATCCAAATAGGGGAAGATTATAAAACAGGCGTGGTTAATGTGATGATTAATGAAAAGGGAAATGCTTCCTATGATATTCATTACCCGTCTTCCTGGGACAAAATTGTACCCACAAAAAAAATGGATGAGAAAGTTTCGGAATCAGATGTTTTTGTTTTCGGGAGTTTAATATGTCGTGATGAAGTTTCCAGATCTACTTTGTATGGCCTTTTGGATAAAGCTAAATATAAAGTTTTGGATGCAAATCTAAGAGCTCCTTATTACACCAAAGACGTACTTACTGAGCTGATGTTAAAAGCTGATTTTATTAAGCTCAATGATGAAGAATTAATTGAGATAAGTCAGCAATTGGAATCACCTTATAATTCCTTTGAACAGAATATTAAATTTATCGCTGAAAAGACAAATACAAAACATGTTTGTGTAACAAAAGGTGCTTTTGGAGCGGTCTTGTATTACAATGATAAATTTTATTATAACAGCGGTTATTTTATAAAAGTAGTTGATACTGTAGGTGCAGGGGATTCCTTTTTAGCTACATTAATAGTACGATTATTAAGAGGAAAATCACCTCAAAAAGCGTTAAATTTTGCTTGTGCTATTGGCGCTTTAGTAGCTGGACAAGAAGGAGCTAATCCTCAGATTTCAGAAAAGGAAATAAATGATTACATGAAAATTAAGAAACAAAGCATAAAAAATAGTTTGTGATTTTATTAATGCATTGAGGGTGTTTTCTTTTAATTATAACTAGCGGGTTTTGTCTTTTTGCATAACTTTAGGCTGAATATTGCAATCCTCCTTATGGATATCTTGAATGAATTAAGTGGAAATGGAAACTACCCATTATTATTTCAATAAATACTAGTAGTGATTGTTTTATTTATGTATAGGAAAGTATTCTGAGGATTAACCTAAAAGTACTGAATAATCAACTAATAGATTAAGTGTATTTTTTCAGATAATTTCATGTTAAAATATTTTAATGATTTAGGAGGCATTTGCAATAACACTTTGTATTTTGTAAGTTTTATTTATTAGAATTTTAATTTCAACAGGTATAGCTTTTTTGAGTGTTACAATTGTTGCAAATGTGTAACGGTCAATTTGAAAGGTTAATTCTTTTTCAATCTCGCAAACGGCAGTAATTTCTTTTAGATAGGCATTCATTTTTTGATTTCTTAGAATAGGAATCAATTTGTTTTGGTTGATATAATCAGTATGTTGTTCATATTTGTCGATGATCATTAGTGTATCGGGAAGGATGGGAATCTTTGAAACTGATTTTTTTTTGTCTGTGGGTAAATATCTATTTCTACATCAATCCCAATACTTATATGCGATTTTGTTAGTTTTTGACAGCAATGTATGCCAAGCCGGTAAAGCAGCTGAAAAGGAAAATATCGCGTACTAGTCTCAGTCGCTCTGTCTTGAAATGCTTATTGATGATGTTTTGAATTTCAACCTCAGATAAATAAACTCGTTCCACATCTTTGACTTTGGATTTATAGTTTGCAAATGGATTTTTATCTAACCAATCAATGGCCAAGCAAAGCTTGATTATTTTATTTAAGTTTTTTTAGATATTTAACAGCTGTGTTATTAGCACAATTTTTAACGCTTTGTAACCAAAATTCGTAATCGGTTATAAAGGCATGATCAATCTTTGTAATATCGATATATGAAACATTGTATTTCCATTGCATGAATTCAATAGTATGTTTCAACGAAGTTGTATATCGTTCTAATGTTTCTGGAGAGTATTCTTTTCCAACAAGCTCTTTTATTTTGTTGTTGTTGTCTTGGAAGATAGGGACTAGCATTCTTGTTCATTCATCAACTCCTAATAGTTTGCCTTAATTGTTTCGGTAGTTACAACTATCTTTTTATGGATTAATTCCATTTCAGTATCTTTTATTTGACTTTTCAGTATATCAAGATAGTTATTTATTGAACGAGCTTCTTCTGAAGTACCTTTCATTTTACTTTCTTCTGTAGACCATTTAGATATTTCTACAAATCGGTTTGTACTTAATTCGATACCTTTTTCGTTGATTGTATTTCTGGTGTAGATAGGAACTAAACCGTTTGCAGCTGCTTTCGCTTTCTTTGCATAAAAGAGAATTGAAACTTTTATTTTCATTGTGTTGACCTTTTAGCTGTTATTAAATTTAACTTCAATATGACTAATCCACAAGATGTACAATTTTTAAACTGGTTGTTGAACTGGCTGAAAACCGTGTGAATAATAGTCTGAAATAAAAATCGGTTACCCAAAATATGGATTGTTTAGGGTAACCGATTTTATTCCTTTAGGTTCAAGAATGAATATTTTATATGTGATAAAAAAAACCCTTAAAATCATACGATTTTAAGGGTTTTAATTCAATTTGCTTTCCAGCTGGCGGAGAAAGAGGGATTCGAACCCCCGGACCTGTTACAGTCAACAGTTTTCAAGACTGCCGCATTCGACCGCTCTGCCATTTCTCCAGTATTTCACTTTCATTATCTGATTGCGAGTGCAAATATAACAAGTTTTTTCGAATCTACAATATTCTTTTGATGTTTTACAAAAAAAAGAATCTTAAAAAAAAAATTAGAATATAGATCAATTTTTTAAGACAAAATACAACACAAATTTTGTGTCTTTATACTTAGCTAAGAATACAGAATTGCCAACGAGATTCCAGAATTGTAGTGTTGTAATGAAATCGAAAACATTTGTAACAGATAATTTTTAAGGCTTTCATGAAATAAAAAAGCCCAAAACTTGCGTTTCGGGCTTTCCTTGCGGAGAAAGAGGGATTCGAACCCCCGGACCTGTTACAGTCAACAGTTTTCAAGACTGCCGCATTCGACCGCTCTGCCATTTCTCCAGTAAGTCGATCTCATTAGCTGATTTCGACTGCAAATGTAAGGCTCTTTTTGGGTTATGCAAGTGTATTTTTGAAAAAAAATAAAGATAATTTTGATTTATTTTATAAAATATTCATAATCTTATGGTTACAAATAAATTTATTTTTACTTTTTTTCAAAACAAACTAATACCTTACGTGTTCTGTTATTTCTAATCCATAACCAATCATTCCCACGCGTTTTGTGCCTTCGGTATTGGTTACTAATCTTATTTTCGAAATGTCAATATCATGTAATATTTGAGCTCCGATACCAAAATCTTTGCTATCAATAATGATTTTTGGTGCTTTTAGAGTTCCATTTTGCTGCAAAATTTTTAACTCAGTCAACCTATTTAAGAAATTTAAAGATTGTATGTCTTGATTTATGAAAATTAATGCCCCTTTTCCTTCTTCATTAATCACCTTAAACATGTCATCTAATTGTTGGTCGGCATTATTTGTTAAGGTCCCCAATAAATCATTATTCACTAATGATGAGTTAATTCGCGTGAGTATAGAATCACCTAAATTCCAAGTTCCTTTAGTTAAGGAAATATGAATTTGTTTATTAGTAGTTTGCTGGTAAGCTCTCAGTCTAAAAGTACCAAAACGAGTTTCTATATTGAAATCTTCTTTTTTTACAATTAAACTATCATGTTGCATTCTATAAGCTACTAGGGCTTCAATAGAGACTAATTTTAAATTGAATTTCTTGGCAACTTCTACTAATTGAGGTAGACGAGCCATGGTTCCATCTTCATTCATTATTTCTACAATAACACCAGCAGGTTTAAATCCTGCAAGTCTTGCAAAATCAATTGCAGCCTCTGTATGACCTGTTCTTCTCAATACACCACCTTGTTTGGCTATTAGCGGAAAAATATGTCCTGGTCTAGCTAGGTCATGTGGTTTTGTGTTTTGATCTACTAAGGAAAGTATTGTTTTGGCTCTATCTGAAGCTGATATTCCAGTTGTAACTCCGTTCCCGCGCAAGTCAACCGAAACTGTAAAAGCAGTTTCCATGGGATCCGTATTATTACTTACCATAACATGAAGGCCTAATTCTTTACAACGGTTTTCTGTAAGTGGTGCACATATCAATCCACGACCGTGAGTAGCCATAAAATTTATCATTTCGGGTGTTACCATTTCGGCTGCTGCCAAAAAATCACCTTCGTTTTCACGATCTTCATCATCAACAACTATAATTACTTTACCTTGTCTAATGTCTTCTATTGCTTCTTCAATAGTGTTAAGTTGTATTGTATTTGAACTCATGTGTGTGTTAGTTTTGTGTTGTTGGAAATAATTTTTTAAATAACTTTTGAAAAGGTAAAAGAATGACATCCATATTAATAAGACCTATGTCGTTAGTTGCTCGATAGGTTAATAATATAGCAAAAGGCGTTAGTATAATAGAAGATAGCCAAGCTCCAAGGAAAGGTGTCATCCCATCTTCTTGAGCAAGTCTTTTTCCAAAAGTATTAATGAAATGGTAAGTTATAAAAATAAGTACAGCAAAAACAATAGGCAATCCTAAACCACCTTTTCTAATTATTGCTCCTAGGGGTGCACCAATAAAAAACATTAAAAAACAAGCAAAAACAATTACAAATTTGTCGTAAAATGCAATTAAGTGTTTATTGATGTTTTTTTGTTTATTTAGAATTTCATTTCTTATTGATTCAATAGAGTAGGAGGTGTTGGTAATGTTGCTACTAGCTATTTTTAAAATTTCTGATTTTTGTTGATTGGTATACAAACTCAAAATATCATTTGGTAAAGCTTTTTTAACTTTAGATTTAGTAAAAACTTTAGCGCTTGGAAAATTAATCCTTGCAGAAGGGTTGTCTGTAAAACTTTTGATATCTGTTTTGATATTTTTGTTTAAAGAATCAAGTGTGTAAGATAGTTCATTTATCGTTAACATCGTATTAGTATTGGTTACCGATGCATCGTTAACGTCAGTTTTATTCAACTCTGTTAAATCAATGTTTATAATTTGTTTTTTAAATGAACTTTTAGCAAAAGGCATTTTGCTTCTATCTTCATATTTTTTTGGAACAATATCTTCATAATAATACCCATCGTTTAAAACTAATTGTAGAATACTAGATTCTTCACTACTATTCAACGAACCGTTTTTGGCTTTTATTACTGTTTTACTTCCATCACCAATATTAGATTTTTTGTGAATGGTAATGCCAGTAAGTTCATTACCTTCTTTTCCTGACTTTTTGTTGACTTTAATGTTGTAAAACCCTACGTCATTAAATTGTCCTTCAGCAATAGCAAGTGCGGGTTTTACTTGAGCAATATTTTTACGGAAATTAATAAACTTATATTCAGCATACGGAATTACATTGTTTGCAAAGAAAAAGGCCATGACACTTAACAATATTATAAAAATTGTCAGCATTCTCATGGCTCTTTGTAGTGATATTCCAGAGGATTTCATGGCTGCAAATTCATAATTTTCAGCAAGATTCCCAAAAGTCATTATGGAAGCTAGTAAAATAGATAATGGTAATACTAGCGGAACTATACGCGGCATTGCAAAGGCTAAAAATTTAATAACCATTACTAGGTCTAAATCTTTACCCGCTAATTCTGATATAAATAACCAAACGGTTTGTAAAATGAAAATAAAAAATAAGATTACAAATACCGTGGTAAATGTAGTCAGGAACGTTTTTAATAAGTATTTGTCAAGAATTTTCACCTAGTGCATTAATCTAATTTGTTGATGTAGTAATTTGGATATTTACTTGACGCAAATGTAAATTGATTTTTTGACAAAGGTTGATTGGTTTTAAAAGAATTAACGGTTAATGTGGTTTTTGTTCCTTTTTTTCCAATTTCAATGAGATTATAGATGTGTTTTGTTTGAATGTCAATGCCTAATAAAACCTCTTTTCTTTGATCTTTTGTACTTACAGGTACTAATTTTATATATTGAATTTTTCTACCCTTAACATTTTGAACAATATCCATTGTGTATTTGTATCCAGAATTAAAAAAAGTCAACATTTTTGACGGAGTGATGGCATTATCATCTTTTTCATTAAGATTTGAAATGGTAATTTCTTCGTCCTCTGGGACAATGGTGTATGTTTTTTTTCCGTCAAATATTTTAGTTACTCCCATGAAATTTAGAACGTATTGGTTCCCTTTCATGGTAACATTTCCTTTACTATCCTGGTTGATATTTTCTTTTGCATTATTTAATGAATATTTAAAATCAATAGCGATATTATTGTAACTTTTAACTTTAGCAGTAACTTGATCTAGTAAATCTTTGGCTTTTTTATCCTGAGCATTAACTGAAAGTGTGAGTAAAAAAAGTAAACTAAAAGTAATAATTGTTGAACTAAAAGTTTTCATCTCAATCTTTTTTGTTTTCAAAGCGTTTAATTTCATGGTTTAATTATTTTGTTCATTATTGAAAAATTGATCTAGAGAACTCATATCAAGTATGTTTACGCTTCGTGCTTTACTACCTTCAAATGGTCCAACTATACCAGCAGCTTCTAATTGATCAATAAGTCTACCTGCTCTGTTGTATCCTAATTTTAATTTTCGTTGAAGTAGTGAAGCCGAACCTTGTTGCGCATTAACAATAATCTCTGCAGCTTCCCTGAAAAGTGTATCTCTTTCAGAAATATCTACATCAAGATTAATGCCACTTTCTTCTCCTACAAACTCAGGAAGTAAATAAGCAGTAGCATAGGCTTTTTGAGCGCCTATAAATTCAGTTATTTTTTCTACTTCAGGAGTGTCAATAAAAGCACATTGTACACGAACTACATCATTACCATTTGTGTATAACATATCTCCACGTCCAATCAACTGATCAGCTCCTTGCGTATCCAAAATTGTTCTTGAATCAATTTTTGAAGTTACTCTAAATGCAATTCTCGCAGGGAAATTGGCTTTTATTAAACCGGTGATTACATTTACCGATGGACGCTGAGTTGCTATAATTAAATGTATACCAATAGCTCGTGCTAATTGAGCCAGTCGTGCAATAGGGACCTCAACTTCTTTTCCTGCAGTCATGATCAAATCGGCAAATTCATCTACTACAAGAACAATATAAGGTAAAAAACGGTGTCCATTTTCTGGATTCAATTTTCTAGCCTTGAACTTATCGTTATATTCTTTGATATTTCTCACCATCGCATCCTTAAGTAAGGAATAACGATTATCCATTTCTACACAGAGAGAGTTTAATGTATTAACAACTTTAGCATTATCGGTGATAATAGCATCATCCATATCTGGGAGTTTTGCTAAATAATGTCTTTCTATTTTATTAAAAAGAGTAAGTTCTACTTTTTTTGGATCAACCAACACAAATTTTACTTCTGCTGGATGTTTCTTGTACAGTAATGATGTTAAAACTGCATTTAGCCCAACTGATTTTCCTTGTCCTGTGGCACCTGCCATCAATAAGTGCGGCATTTTGGCTAAATCCACAACAAAAGTTTCATTAGAAATTGTTTTTCCAAGTGCGATAGGCAATTCCATTTCAGCCTCTTGAAATTTGGCTGAGCCAATGACACTTTTCATAGAAACCATGGTAGGGTTCTTATTTGGTACTTCAATACCAATAGTTCCTTTTCCTGGGATAGGAGCAATAATACGTATTCCTAAAGCGGATAAAGACAAGGCGATATCGTCTTCAAGACTTTTGATTTTTGAAATTCTAATTCCAGCCTCAGGTACAATTTCATATAATGTAACCGATGGACCTACGGTAGCTTTTATTTGTGCAATTTCTATTTTATAATTGCGTAAAGTGTCAACAATTTTATTTTTATTTTCCTCAAGCTCTGCTTGGTTGATTGTAATTCCTCCTGTTGAATATTCTTTTAGTAAATCAATTACAGGAAATTTATAATTTGATAAATCAAGAGTTGGATCAAATAACCCAAAATCAGCCACTAGTCTTGAAGCAAGATTCTCTTCAATGATATCTTCTTCAGCAGCTTTTTCAATCACAAAAGTATCTTCGGTATTTTTAATGATTTCAGGTTCTCTTTGAGGCGAAACAACCATTGAAAGTGGTTTTGTTACAGGTTCTCTTATTAGATCAGATGCATTGTTGATAGTAGGTTTAAGCGCTTCTTTATTAATTTCAAATTGATTTCCATTGGTTTTTAAATGAATATCATCTTTTTCCTCTTCGTCAACAGCAAATTCCTCCAAGTTGTAATTACTGTTAGTTTCATTTTTTGTTGAAGTATTTATTGAGTCTAGTGTGCTTTCTTTAGATCTATTAAAAAAGGATTGAATGGTTTCTGGTGAAAGTTTCATTTTGAAAATGATATAAATCACTAATCCGAAAAGTAAGGCCAAAAAGGTTCCTGTTTTACCCAAATAATCTTGTAAGAATAAATTGAGTTCATATCCAACAATTCCTCCTAATTCTGGTAATGAAGTGGCAAAAAAACCAAATAAAATTGAAAGTATAATAATTGCAAATAAGTCCCAAAACCAAATATTCTTCAATCTCTTAACCGGAATCCCTACGACAAGATACAAACCCGATAAGAAAAATAATCGCACAAATATAAAAGAAGCTGCCCCAAAACCTTTGTAAACAAAAGTGTCTGCTAATAATGCTCCAAATTTACCAAGCCAGTTTTGAACAAGTTCTTCTCTATTCGTTATCTCTTGAACTGCACTTTGATCTTGTTGTCCATAGATAAAAAAAGAAATGAATGCTAATAACAAGGCTACAGAAAAAAGAACAAGCATAGTGCCAATAACTATTTTCTGTTGTTTAGAGATTTGGATTTTTTGATTGCTAGAAGAAGTGTCCTTCTTATTATTGATAGGGGCTTTTGTTTTTTTTGCCATTGATGTATTTGTAAATTACCTAGAAAAGAATGGGATGTAAATAATTAGCCCAATAACAATTGCTGTGATTGCTGCAAAGAAAACAGCGCCAGCAGCAATATCTTTGATAAACCCAATTTTTTCATGAAAATTAGGATGAATAAAATCAGCAATTTTTTCTACTGCAGTGTTTAACCCTTCAATGCTTATAACCATGCCAATAGCTAAAGTTTGTATTAACCATTCTGTTTTTGATATACCAAAATAAAAACCAGCAATGGTTACAATGCTTCCAAGGAAACATTGCACCATAATGCTGTGTTCTGTTCGTATTAATTTGATTGCGCCATTAAAAGCAAAACGAAAACTTTTTAATCGCCCTGTAAAAAAAGTATTGTCTTTTTTGAACTCCATTAAATTAATTTTATAGAACGCTTAAAGCTGCTTCATAATTAGGTTCATCAGCAATCTCAGCTACTTGTTCTGTATGGGTAATAACACCATTTTCATCTACAACAATTACAACTCTTGAGTGTAATCCTGCAAGTGGGCCATCTGTGATTTCTAAGCCGTTTGTTTTACCAAAGTTTCCTTCAACAAAGTCAGACAAATTTACTACATTTTCTAAACCTTCAGCACCACAAAAACGATTTTGCGCAAATGGTAAATCTCTAGAAATGCACAAAACTATTGTATTATCTAAAGCACTTGCACTTTCATTAAATTTTCTAACAGATGCTGCACAAGTTCCTGTATCAATACTTGGAAAAATGTTTAAAACTAATTTTTTACCTGCAAAATCTTGTAATGATACAACTGATAAATCAGTTTTAATTAATTTAAAATCAGCGATTTTACTTCCTATAGTTGGTAATTCGCCCGAAGTGTGTATTGGATTTCCCCCTAATGTTATTGTAGCCATGTTTATTTTTTTTTATGAAGTTCAAAAGTATGAAATTTATTTAAGAATAATGAGGTAACAACCGTTCTAAAATTGATGTTTTTTTTAATTCAAAGAAATCTTAAAACTCTCTTTCTGAACCTAGATTTATTTATAAAATTTAAAATAAACACAGGCAGATTAAAATTTTATAGTACTATGCTTTTTTGACTAAAAAACAAAAAAAAACGCACCCTAAAAAGCGTGCGTTATATTCTTATTGTTATACTGATTATTTATCAATAGAACCTAAAACTCGTTTCATAAAGGAGTTTAAAGCTTCTTTTTTCTCAGTACCATTTTTCACTAATTTGTTTACTTCAAGTGCACCATACATATTTGATATTAGCTCACCAATTACATCCAGTTCTTCATCTTTCAAAGATGGAATTTCGGTCATTGACTCAAGAACGTCAATAGTTTCAATTATAAAGTCTTCGTCATTTTCTTCAATAAACTGAGTTAAATGCTTTATTACAGGTAGTTTCATTTGTTTTAAGTTTAAAGTTTAGGTTTTTAACAGTTTAAGGTTTTGAATTGCATTTACATTAAACTTATTTACAAAGTATAGCAACTTTAAACTTTAAACTAAAAAAAATAATTACACTATTTCGTTTACCAATTCTATTAAAACTTCAGCTTTATTGGTCTGAGTTTCGTTTACCAATTGTCCATTTACAAATGTTGCAAACGTTGGTAAATTGCTCACATTAGCTAGTTTTCTTGATTCTGGAAAGTTTTCAGCATCAACAAGAGCGAAAGTTATAGTTTCATTTTCTGAAGCTAATTTTTTGAACTTAGGCTTCATGATACGACAGTTTCCACACCAAGAAGCAGAAAATTGCACTACCACTTTTTCCTCTTTTGCAATTAAATCTTTAAGCGTATCATCGGTTAAAGATTTAATTGCAAAAGATCGATTCGTGCTCGATGAACCGGGCGCCTATGGCTTAGATCACCGACTGCCCAT